>DAOMFR010000062.1:28736-36637 GCA_035429885.1 Blastocatellia bacterium | reverse complement strand
CACGCGCGGAGGATCGAGTTCGGCAAAGAACGGCTGAAACGCAGTGAAGTCTTTTTCGGCAAAGCCAATCTGGCCATCAACGGTCGAGCCGATGACCGACAGTTTCCACGTCGTGATGTTGTCGGCCAGTTTGAATTTCAGGCGAGCGCGGCCTTGTTTGTCCGTTTCAAGTTGAGGTTGCCAGACCAGAGTTTCCTGAAAGTGCTCGCGCAATCGCGGCGTCGAAGTTTCAACTTTGGCCGAAACCTGCGCGCCGGGTTTCAGCGCCAACAGATTGGCAACGTTGCGGCTGTTGAGTGGTAAATTGGCAATCTGCGTTGAGCTTACCGAAGCGCTTTCTGTTTGGACTTCGAGAACGCCACCTGAAACAGCAACCGTTTCTGACACTGAACCGACTTCGAGGACAACATTGGCTTCCGTCAGCGTGACGGAACGAATCGGAACGTCTTCGACGGATAAAGTTTTGAAGCCATTTGCAAACACGACTAACCGATAAATCCCCGACGGCAGATTGCGAATCAGATACTCGCCTTCTGCATTGCTCCGAACTTCGTAAACTTGATTGGCGGAAAGGTTGACAGCTTTGGCGGTTGCGTTGGAGATGACCGCGCCGCTCGCATCCGTGATGACGCCTTTGATTGCGCCCGTGCCAATCGGTGCGTTGGCCGATGGTTTCGGAGCTGTGGTCTGCGCGGAAGTAGAACCATCCTGTTCAAGTTTCATCCGAACGAAGTCGGCGACCTTGAAATCATCCTGAGTGTTTGCCTGGCCATCCGGCCCTTTGCTGCGGAGTTCGATGAGGTTGACCTTTTCGACTTGCGGCGTTTTTGCGGCTTGCGGATTTTTTTGAAGCTCTTCGAACCGGATGGAAACGTGGCTGGTGCGCAGAATTCGGTTCAGGTAACTGCCGTAATACGGGTTGCCCCAGATATCTTTCAGCCTTTCAGGCTCAAAGCCGCCAGCTTTGAGCGTTGCGTACAAAGTTTCGTCACTTGTCGGAAACGAACCATCAGCGTCGAACTGTTTTTCCAGCGCGGCATTAAGGCGCGGAATCATCGGTTGGAAGTACTCGATTCCGACTGACCACGCGGCGAACCATCCCTGACTGTTGCTGGTGACTTCGATCTGCAACATCGTGTTTCTGGGAAGCAAGCTTAACGAGTACGGTTTGCCCAAACGGTCGCGCAGCGAATCGAAATCCAGGCCATCGCGCTTCAACTCTTGCTTGAAAGCGGCAACGTCCAGCGAAATTCGACCATCGCGTTCGGCCAATCGTTGAGCAGTTCGTTGAATCACATCGCCCAGCGGTTTGAAGTACAGCCAACCTGTGATGTAGATCGGGAAATCGTCTGCCGTGCCAAACTTCTTGTCGGCTCCGGCGGATTGCACATTGAAGTGGTCGCGTTCGCGGGAAGTGCTGAACTCGGCGCGAAAGCTGTTTCCCCACGGATCGCGCAAATCGTCAAACTTGAGTTCGGCGATGTTTAAAATCCGATCCAGCGATTCGCGGTTACGCGGATATTCGCCGGTCTTGTCGTAATGTCTGTCGAGCGCCACACGCAAAGGCCGCAGCGTTCGTTGGGTCAAATCGTTGAAAATCCGTTGCTGGTCGTAATTGAAATCGCCGCTGGTTTGGGGACGCGGCTGGTAATTGCCGTTTAGCAGCAAGATTTCTGCCGCCAGTTGCAACTCGGCGGAAATCGGTTGTGTCACATCCAGCTTTTGCAAATCGCGCACGGTGATTCCCGCAACGCTTTGAGAATCCTGCAAATACGAACGGACAAAATCGTGACGCTGCCTGGAGCCGAATTCGCCGTTGGTTCGTGCGCGTTCTTCGACGGCGCGATCCACGACGGAAATTCCCAGCGCGCTTTCCACTGGCAAGCCTTCGCCGGTCAGAGCGCGAAACCTGGCCGTCGCTTCGTCGCCAGGGCGGTATTCTGCGCGATCCAGCGCAACATCCAGCTTCAGTTCATGGTCGTGCGGGTAAATCACTGACCGTGAGTTGGCGGAGTTGGAATCTCTTTCCCCGATGATCAGCGCCGAAATCGAAAGCACGTCGTTGAATTCAGGGCGGTACGGCAACACAACGTAAGCTTTGCCATTTCGCAGCCGCACGGTTTGCGAAAGCAGAATTTCAAATCCTTTGGCCACGCTCAGCACGGCGACGGCGTTCGGTCGGTTGGAAATCAGTCGCAGTTCAATCGGTTCGCCTTTCAGGAAAATGGCTTTGCTCATTCGCAACCGAACGACGGCGTCATCGCTTAGCCGCAAATTTTCCGTGTGATGGCCGGTTGCGCCTTTGCTATCGTTGGCCGTCAGGCCGAGCGCAAATTCGTCGTCCTCTGTTTGCACAGGCAAAGCCAGTTCGCTGACTTTGGCAATGCCGAAGCGGTTGGTTCTGACGGTTCGCAATTGTTGTTCAGCGAATTCTTCCTTGCCGCCAGCCGAATTGTCTTTTTCGATTTGTTTGCTGATGGCGATGTCGCAAACGGCGGGCGTGCCATCCGCATACGAAGCCGAAACGTAAAACTGGACTGGCAATCCTTTGGCTTGGGAATAATTGCCGCCGATGAAATAGACGTGAATCGGTTCGCGCGTAACGCGCAGGTCGAACCGTTTCTGCTCTGTTCGTCCGGTTGTTTGATCGGTGAAGTAGGCGGCGTAGCTGAGATCATTGAATCGTCGGTAAGTCTCATCCGCAAAATCTTTGTGGGCGTTGGTCAGGTCAATTTTCGCGGTGAACTTTCCGGTCGCATCGGCTTCGCCTTCGAAACTTTCCGCTTCGTTGCTTTCCCATTTTTGTAGCTTGTAATTCCACTGGCGCTCGGTTTCGCGCACGACGCGAACCTTGGCTTTGGTGACGGGTTGGCCGAACAGGTAATCGGCGCGAATTTCGACTTCGGCGTTTTGACCGGGCAGGTAATAGCCGCGATTCGGTTTGGTTTTGACGGCGAAGTTCGGCAATTCGTAGCGCGTGATTTTGACGGTTTGAAAGCTCTCGCCTTCGCCGTGATCTTCGTCGTCCAGCGAAGCCTTGATGTTGAAATCGCCAAGCCGCGTGCCGTCGGGAATCGTCCAGTCGGCATTGGCTACGCCAAAGCGAGACGTTTTCAAATTAGTGCGAAATTGCGTGGCGTGTTCGGGGTCTTCCACTTCAATTTCTAGTTCGGTGTCGGGAATGGCGCGGTTGTGGAAATCCAACGCCAGCGCGCGAATGTGCAAGGTTTGGCCAGGCTGATACAGCGGCTTGTCGGTCGTCAAAATGATGCGAGCCATTCGGGCGTAATGAGTGCTCAAGTCGAATTCGCTTTCCTGAGTGTATTCCCCCAGCTTTCCAGTGACGTTGAGCGTGCCGTCTTCCGGCTTCAAGTTTTGCGGCAAATTGAAACTCAGCGAAACCAGGCCGTTGCGATCGGTGATTCCGCTAGCCGTGAATTTGTCTTCGGCGTCGTTGTCGAACTTCAATTCGCTGGTGATGTGAACTCCGGCAATTGGCTTGGCGTTGACCGGATGCAGAGCGCGAACTTGCGCGCGGTACAGTTTTCCAGGTACGGCGAAATCCGAAGCGATGACGTGCAGTTCAAACATCTCTTGCGCCATTTCGGAAAGCGAAATGATGCCGGTGACAGGCGCAAAGGGCTTGCTCATCTCTTCATCGGAAGTGATTCGGTATCTCAGCCGGAACCACGGCGTGTCGCTGTCTCGGAAATAGTTATACAGAGGAAACGGAATTTTCAGTTTGCTGGCGCCAGGCAGGATATTTTCGACTCTGCCGGTTCGATTAGGAACATTGTCTTTCGGATCAAGCCATTCCAGTTCCAGCTTCACGCGGATCGGTTCGGCAGTCAGATTTTCGACGGCCAGGGCGACTTCGGCGGAAGTTTCGCGCAATGAAACTCTTGTCGCAGCCTCGTTGACTCGCAACGGCGTGTTAATCGCGGATGAGCGAAAGGCCGGAATCAAGATGAATAACATGCAGAACAGCAACAGAATCGCTGAGCGAAAACGCATTGGGGTATCCTCCAAAAAAGAAGCATTGGCTTGCCGTAGTTGTGACAGCCAACATCATTTCATTCAGGGCATTGATGCACAGGTTTTCGATCCCAGCTTGCTGAAGGTAATACTGATTTGTAAGCAAAGCGCCGCCGCTGGTTTGTGGGTTGATTGGTATTTGCGGCTTGCGAGTGGAGAACGGCCGCCGAGTTTCAGGCTTGCAGAAAAAAGTTTGGCTGACCGTGCTGGCCAGTTCTGTGTAACTAAACTATTCTTCGCCGCGTCTCACATCACATCTGAACTCTTACTTTCCCGGAGGCAATTTTCATGTGCGTTGACCGAAGAGATTTTCTGCGGCTGGCTGGTGGTCTCACTGGCGCAGCTTTGTTGGATAGCGGAATGGGCGCTGACACTATGGCGCAAGCTCGAACAGCGGTAAGCGGTGTTGCGCCGATTACTGATGAGGAACGTCGTGCGCGAATCGAAAAAGCGCAGCGGTTAATGAAAGCAAACCGCATTGACGCCATCTATCTGGAAGGCGGTTCCAGCCTGTTTTATTACACGGGTGTGCGCTGGGGAAACAGCGAACGAATGTTTGCCGCCGTCATCCCCGCGCAAGGCGAACTGGCCTGGATCACTCCCAAATTTGAAGAAGCCCGCGCCCGCGAATTAATCCGCTTCGGCAAAGACATTCGCGCCTGGGAAGAGGACGAAAGCCCATACAAAGTTGTGACTGGCATTTTCAAAGATCGCGGCATACGTACCGGACGCATCGGCATGGAAGAGCGCGTGCGGTTTTTCCTGTTTGACGGCATCCGCCAGGAAGCCAAACATCTGGAATACGTCAGCGCTGATCCCATCACTGCCGGTTGTCGTATGTTCAAATCGCCCGCGGAAATTGCGCTGATGCAACGCGCCAACGACATTACGATTCAAGCGTTCAAGGCTGCCGCTGCGACCTTGAAAGAAGGAATGACGCAATACGAATTCGGTGCGCAAGTCAGTTCGGCGTTTCGCGCGCTGGGCGCTTCCGGCTCGGCGCTGATCGGGTTTGGCGAATACACGGCATTTCCGCACGGCAGCATTCAGCCGCAAAAGTTGAAAGAAGGCGACATCGTTCTGATGGACGGCGGCACCAGCGTCGAAGGATATGCTTCCGACATCACGCGCACCTTCGTGTTTGGCAAACCGACTCAGCGTCAGCGAGACATCTGGAACCTGGAACGCAAAGCACAGGATGCCGCCTTTGCCGCCGCCAAAGTCGGCGCAACGTGTGAATCCGTGGACGCCGCTGCACGCAAAGTCATCACCGACGCGGGCTTCGGTCCCGATTACAAAGTGCCGGGATTGCCGCATAGAACAGGGCACGGCATCGGCCTGGATGGGCACGAATGGACGAACTTCGTGCGCGGCAACAAAACCAAACTGCAACCGGGAATGTGCTTTAGCGACGAACCGATGATCGCGATTTACGGCGAATTCGGCATCCGGCTGGAAGATTGCCTGTACATCACCGAAAACGGCCCGAAGTTTTTCACCAAACAAAGCTCCTCCATTGAACAGCCGTTTGATTGATTGCGCTGTCAGTAAATTGAAACAGCTTGCTGGTAAGCCCGGTAAATCGGTTTGGTTGGTTTTTCGGCGGAGACAAATTCAGCGGAAGCAGAGCTTGCAGCCGCCAGATGAAAGGCATCCATTGCGCCAAGCGCATGCGTGCAAGCTAGTTGGTAGGCGTCATCATAGATATCCGCCGGATCAATCCAGAGTTGGACACGCCGAAAAAATGCTTCGTAAAACAAGCGTTCTTTTGTGCGCCCAAAGTGAATTGCTAAGGGGATAACTTCCATTCGGGAAAACAGGCTGGAAGCAAATTGGCGGGAAGGGTCAGTAATGATGGCTAACGCGCGCAGTTGGATTGCGCGATTGGCGCCCGTTGCGGCTTGTACCAAAACATTGCTGTCAAGATAGGTGAGCATTGGCTGAATCGTTACCACGCATTAAGTTGATCAACTGATTGATTTCTTCTGTGGTGCGAGTGCCTTGCTCTTCGGCGACTTCAGCCGCGAGCTTGACCATTTCTCGCCCGAATTCTGTGTCGTCCATATAGCTAAGGTCGTCAGGAATGTGAGCCTGACGAACAGGGACAGGTTGGTCAACTTTTGGTTTTGCAGTGATGGTTGCCATCTCAAATTTCCTTTCGGTTGCATCATAGACCAATCGCAACCAGGTCGCCAAAACGATAATTTAGTTCACCAGAGAGAACTGATGATGAAGAAAATTCTTGTGTTGATGATTACGGGATTGCTAATTGCTCCGTTGGGGCAAAGCTACGGGCAGGAAGCAGATTTGCGCGCCGCCAACGAAGCCTGGCTGGAAGGCAAATATGCCGACGCGTTGCGGATGTATTTGCGACTGGTGAAAAGCCCTGCGGGCGATCCGTTGGTGGAACCCATCGCGCGTCAAACCGGCGAGGTATATCAAACCACTGAATTCACCACGGACGGGCGTTCGCCAAAAATAAGTTCGGACGGCAGCGCCGTGGCGTTTGAAACGGGCCCAGGTTCGGCAATCGTGACGCGAGTGGTTTCGACCGCAGATCGTTCCGTTTTGGCCGAGGTGTCAGGAACCGGCGCGACATTTTCCTTGTCGGGAAAGAAACTCGCTTACCTGAAATTGCCGCAGAACGACGAGGTGAAAAAGGCGCAAGCGGCGTTGGACAGCGCGCAAGGCGCGGCACGGTTTGCCGCGCAGCAAAACCTTAATTACTTGCAGGCAAAACACGCCGTGATTGTTTGGCGCGATTTGGCCAGCAAACAAGAACTGGAATTGCCCACGAATGGTTTGTTGAAGTCTTCGCTGGTGTTCGGCGCGGACGAAAACACCGTGTATTTCACCGGCGCGCGCGAAGGCGAAACGGCTCGCAACGACATTTACGCCGCGAAAGCTTCGGCGCAGGCGACGGCGGTGACCAGCGGCGACGGATTTAAAACCCTGCCGTCATTTGATCCTTCGGGCAAGTTGTTGATCTACGCGATTCCGATGACCAATCCGTTTCCGCCAATGCGGCCATTGGAAAGTGCTGCCGGACCCGGCGGGCAATCGGGACAAGGACAGCGCCCACAAGGTGGAGGCGGGCCGGGCGGCAATTTTGCGGCGAATAAGTTTGGCGTTGTGGATTTATCCAGCCGCAAAACGGCGATCATCAATGGAACCGCGCTGACTCCGGCGGCGGACGGTTCGATGGTCGCGTACCTGACGCGAACCGGCCAGGAAAACAATCTGGTGTTGCAAGCCATCGGGGCAGAACCCGCGACTGTGCTGAAAACGGTTGACCGGTTGGATTCGCCCGCGTTCTCTCCGGACGGTCAGCGGCTGGTGTATTCCAAACTGACGCGCACCGATTGGGAACTCTTCCTGATTGATCGCGACGGCAAAAACGAAACGCGGCTGACGCGCGAAATCCAGCACGACATTCAGCCGCGCTTTTTGACCAACACTCGCGTGCTGGGATTGATTGGCGAACCTCGCCACCGTCGAGCGTACGAATACGATCACCAGTACGGCATTCGCACCCAGCTTTTTCACAACAATTCCATCCGCACGATTTCGCCCGAATACATCTGGCAACCCAGCGCCGACGGCACGAAGTTGATGATTCAGGCCGACCGCGACGGCGACACTGTTTCCCCTGAACGCGGCGTTTATGTTGTGGACCTGAGCCGCAAAGTAACCAAGGCTGGATTGATCGCCCGGCTGGAAAAACAGCTTGCGTCGGAAACTGCATTGATGACTGAAGGCCAGCGCATTTTCGCGCCCATCGCCGCCGAAGTTCGCCGCGTAGTGGAAACGGCTTCGGTCAATCGAGCCTACGAACACGAAAAAACTCTGTTTGATTTTGATTCCAA
>DAOMFR010000062.1:8909-28636 GCA_035429885.1 Blastocatellia bacterium | reverse complement strand
CTTCGGTCAATCGAGCCTACGAACACGAAAAAACTCTGTTTGATTTTGATTCCAAACACATCAGCAAGCCGGGCAACAAACTGGCGGCGGATTATTTGCTGTCGGCGTACAAATCCTTCGGCTACGACGCCGAACAGCAATGCTTTGAAAATCGCGGCGCCCTGGGCGGCAAAACCTGCAACGTCATCGCCACGCTGAAAGGCACTGAAAACCCGGAACTGGTTTACGTCGTTGGCAGCCATTTCGATTCGGTTCCGGTTGGCCCCGGAGCAGATGACGATACATCGGGAACCGTCGCATTGCTGGAAGCCGCGCGAATGCTGGCCAAAAATCCGCAAGCCGCGACGATCATTTTCGCTTCATACACCGGCGAAGAAGCAGGCTTGTTGGGCAGCCGCGAATTCGTCCGCGTCGCCCAGGCCAACAAAATGAAAATCGTCGGTGTGCTGAACAACGACATGATCGGTTGGGCAAATGACAACCGCATGGACAACACGATTCGCTATTCCAACGACGGCATTCGCGACATTCAGCACGCGGCGGCTTCGTTGTTTACGCGGCTGATTACTTACGATGCACGCTGGCATCGCGGAACGGATGCGACGGCTTTCTTTGAAGCCTATGGCGACATTGTTGGCGGCATTGGGTCGTACCCGGTGCTGGGCAATCCCAACTACCACCAGCCGACTGATCTGCTGGAAACGATCAATCACCAACAGGTGGTCGAAACCGGCAAAGCAACTGCGGCGACTTTGATGATGCTGGCTTCCAGCCCGTCGCGGCTGAAGGACTTAAAGGTAGAAAAATACGAAGGCTCGACGGCGGAACTTTCCTGGACAGCTTCACCGGAAAAAGCCGTGCGCGCGTATCTGGTCAGTTACGCCGGAGCAAAGCAGCCGATCAAAGTTTCAACGCCGCGTGTCACGCTGCGCAACATTCCGCCTGGAACACTCGTCAGCGTCAAAGCTGTCAATGCGCGCGGACTGGAAGGTTGGGACTGGTCGCGCGTTGCCGTCAAAAAATAGATTCGCACTGATCCGTAAATCATAAGGAGAAAATCAGATGTTCACTTGTCGCTTCACGAAACCGTTGGCGCTTGTGCTGGCGCTTTCTTTGATGCCGGGCGTGATTCCAGCGCAAACCGCCAAAACTGCCAAAGCCACTGTTCAAACCGAAGACCTGAAAAAATGGTTGACCTATCTTTCTTCGGATGAACTGGAAGGCCGCGCAACCTTTTCCGAAGGCTTAGGGCTTGCCGCTGCTTACATCGCTGAACAATTGCGCGGGATGGGAGTCAAACCCGGCGGGGACAACGGTTCGTACTTTCAGCGCGTGCGCGTGGTCGGCGTCAAAAGCACCAATCGTTCGACGCTGACGGTTTCGGTCAATGGCCAAACGCGAACGTTCAAAGACGGCGAAGGAATTGTTTTTCCGAAAAACGTCGGCGGCAAACGCAGCTTTACCGTAAATCAAGTAGAGTTCATGGGCTACGGCCTGGACGCGCCGCTGGCGAATCACAACGATTACGCGGGCAAAGACGTGAAAGGCAAAGCCGTCGTGTATTTGGGCGGCGCGGGGCCCAAAGGCCTGGCGCAAGAATATCGCCGCTCGCTCGGTGGCCGCGCTCGCTATGCAACCGACCAGCGACAAGCGTTGGCCAGCATCGGGCCGGTGGTGACTGGCGGTGGATTTCGCGGCGGCGGCAGGCCCGGCGCAGCAGGCCCGGCAGTCGCTCAGCCCGATTTCACGACGACGCAACGGTTGGACAATGCGATTGCACCGAACGTGACGGCGCAAGACGAATTGTTTGAATTCCTGTTCAGCAACGCCAGCGTCAAATACGCCGAGTTAAAAGATAAAGCCGCCAAGCAGGAACCGCTGCCCAGCTTCACGCTGAGCGGCGTCACGCTGACCTTTAATCTGGATGCGGATTACCAGGTCATGCGCACGCAACTGACTCGCAATGTCGTCGGCGTCATCGAAGGTTCGGATGCGAAATTGAAAGACAGCTATGTGCTGTTTAGCGCGCATTACGATCACGTCGGTTATGCCGAAGGCGAAGTCGTCAACGGCGCTCGTCAGGGCGCGGTTGGCCGCGTCAAACCTGGCACCGCAGAAGACCGCATCTGGAACGGCGCAGACGACGACGGATCAGGAACGGTGACGGTGCTGGGAATTGCCAAAGCCTTTGCCGCAGGTCCGAAGCCAAAACGGTCATTGATGTTTTTGTGGTTTGCGGGGGAAGAGCGCGGACTGCTGGGGTCGCGGTTCAACGCGGATTATCCGTCCGTGGCGCTGGATAAAGTCGTCGCCGATTTGAATATGGATATGGTCGGGCGCAATCGCGATGACAAAGCCGAAGAAGCCAATTCGGTGTATTTGGTCGGCTCTGATCGTATCAGCACGGAATTGCACAACATTGCCGTGGACGCCAACGCCAGCCTGCCCAAACCGCTCAAGCTGGATTACGAAATGAACGATCCGACCGATTTGGAACAGGTGTATTACCGCAGCGATCATTACAGCTACGCGGCGAAAGGCATTCCGATCATTTTCTTTACCACTGGTTTGCACGGGGATTACCATTTCAACAGCGACCACGTGGATTTGATCAACTTTGAAAAGATGGCGCGCATCGGCCAGTTGGTGTACGAAACCGGTCGTCGCGTCGCCAATCTCGACCACGCTCCGGCGCGCGACAACAAAGGCCCGCGTGTGGGCAAAGGCAGCAATGGCAAATTGCCTCAGTGACTTTGCTCCACAATTTGACCTGGCCTTTTTGGTCGGGTGCGCCAAAACCGTCGAAGCAAAACGGGTGCGCTAAAGTAGCGCACCCGTTTTGCTTCGACGGTTTTTATCAGTAGCGTTCAGTCTATAAATTGGGACGTTCGGTAGCACCGCTTACTTTTTGGGAGTGCCGGTAAACACCTGCAATAAATTGACTCCAACGCCAAAGCGATACAGGTCGCGGTTGGGAGCTTGGACTGGTACGATAAGCGTGTCCTTGCTGGTTAAAGTTTGTGTTGTGTCGGCAAGCGGCAGCAATAATGGGTCTTCAAGTTTTGCGCGGGTCAATGCCATTTGTGCCGTGCCAAAAAGGTAAACAAGGTTGCCGTGTCCAATCGGCAGAGGGAAAAAACCGTCTAGGCTCAACACTGCTCCGCGCATGCGCCCTCCTGTGATGGTTTCATCCTGGCCCACAGTCAAATCGAACATTGCTGATGGGCTTACCGGTGTTGTGTTGCCGTAAAATGTTTCGAAGCGAAGGCCGCCAAAGTAGCTGCGGAAAAAGCGATCGCGCTCTTTCACGACAAAGGCAAAGTTTTTGTAGGGTTTCAACTCCGGTTTATCAATGTCATAACCCGACTGAGCTAGGATACTGTCTCTGAGAGATTTCAGTCTTTGTGTATCAGCGGCATCGGGTTTGGCGAAGATCGTCACTCCTTTATTTGGCGCTGGCACTGCCGCTCCACCGCCACCCACCAACAAGCTGAAGTCAAATCGGTTGCCGGCGATATAGCCACGCGTGAGTTTGACTTGATAGCCTGCGCGGAAAGCGACGCCCGTCTCGAGATCGCCGATCTTCCCGATACCATCATTGAGCGAGCCGCCGAGAGAACCGCTGAGAGCTTGAAATAAGTTTTGCCGGGGCTGTGGCACGCTGGTCACGCGGAATTCGCCCCAAATTCGCTGGCGAGGTGGGTAGCACGAATGGTTGGTTTTTTGCTGCGTTGAATATCTTTTACTGGGATCATCAAGTTCACGGCAAATTTCGCGTCCGGGCTCCGTGTAATAGTGTGCCGACTTTAGCAACGGGCGCGAAGTGAATAAATTGAAAAAAATGTTCTGCTGGTTGCCGTTAGAACTTAAACCTGCCTGTTCGACGCCAAGAATCGCACGGTAATAATCATCATCTTTGGGAATCATCTCAAGGTTGATGGTTTTCTTGCCGCCGGGGCTTGGCACAATGACTTCCGATTGCAACACCGGGTGATATGGATCGTCAATCACTGCGACCTTCAGCGTTGGGGCCGGATCAGTCACTGTAATGAATATTTTCAGCGGCTTATCTGGTGACGTAATGCACTTGTTTCTTGGGTCGTCGCATTTAAAGTCACTTTCCATCAACTGATATTCTGGCGGATTGGAATTAGGTGCCAGCTTGAGTAATTCAACGTGCGCACCGCTGACTGGATAGCCAGAGCCTTTGACCTTCGCATAAACGGATAGCGTGAAAAGTGCGGGCTGCGGCGTAGGTGTAGGCGTAGATACGGGAGTAGGTGAGGGTGAAGGTGTGGGGGTAGGTTTCGGCGTGGTTGCCGGTGATTTAAGCGCCTTCAATTCGCCTAGTCGTTTCTCGAGAGGTGTTTTAGCTGCTGCCTGTTCAGGTGCGATAACTTTCATCAAGTCTTCCACCTGCTTGATTTCATTCTCAATAGCTTGGTCATAAGCAGTTATCAAGGCCTTTAATGACTGCTCGTAGACACTTTTCATTGCTGGCGACCACGTATCCGATGCTTTCCCTTTCTCCTTTAGGTCTTCCACCTGCTTTTTGAGTTGCTCAACGCTTTGCGTGGTTTGCGCTCCAACCTGAAAGGCTGTGACTAAGGACAACACGATCAAAATCAGTAAAAGAGTACGGCTGGTTTTGTAGGTATTCATTGTTTTGTCTCCTGGGATCAGTTCAAGTCACGAATCACACTATTGCAGTGGCTTACTCACTACGCGCGCAGCCGCCATAGATTCACTGCGTGCTGTCAGGTCGGTTTTGCGCAAGTCCTTGACTGCTCCGGCGTATTTCAATACTGCGTTCCAAAAGCCCGAACCGCCGCTGGCCAGCAGGCCGAGCGCAATTTGGCCGGCGATTCCTTTGTTCCACATTGCCTCGATGAAGCCGCCCATCTCGCTGTGACTCAGCGAAACGGTGAGCAGACCGCCGACGACTGCTAGTAAACGCAGCGCGGTGTTACGCCATTGCTCTTTGGCGCCTTCAAAAGATTGATTAAGAAATGGGATCGTCCCCTTTACGATTTCGACGAAACGTTCTGTCACGACGCTCAGCGCAGACAAGGACGCGATCGTTGCGGAAAGGCTATTGATGTCCGGCATACAAAACCTCCTCATGTAAAAGTTTGAGCTTTCCATCGTTGCGGTAACGATGGGTTCACCTTATGTCGTCGGCAGCGAGAGAAAATTTCATGAGCAGGCATAATTTTTTTACGTCAGGTGCCGAAGCGGTTGGGTCGTGACAATGTTGCAAGAAGAAAGCGGCGTTCGGTTGATTGCGGATGGGAGAGCGATGCTTATAATGCGGGCCGAAATTAGCCAAAAGCGGAAAACATTACGACAACTTAAATTTGCGGTAGTTGTTGAGCCGCACATTCATCCAGGCAATATATTGGGGCGGGCTATGAATACGGACAGGCAACATCAGTCAGGTCGGAACTCAAAATCATCTGTGAAAGGCTGGAAATTGACCGAGGAAGATTTCAACTTCTTCATGAATTGGTTGTCAACAAATCCGGAAGAGGCTGGGCGCAAATTCGAGGCGCTGAGACGGCGGTTGATTACGTTTTTTGACGCGCGCGCCTGTTTTGACGCCGAAGGGTTGGCGGATAAAACCATAGATCGAGTGATGCGTAAGCTACCCACACTGTCCAAAGATTTTCTTTCTACGTTTACCACCGAAGCCAACTCCATAAAAGATCCGAAAATAGCGTACTGCTATCGTTTCGCTCATTACGTGCACCTGGATTATCTGGAAAGCGCGAAAGCTCAGAGCGGCGAGCCGGACGAGAACCTGCCTGCATTCGTCAACCCGGATGAACTGGAAAAGAAGGAGTTACAGGCTGATTGCCTGGAGCAGTGTTTGCGCACCTTGCCATCCCAAAAACAGCAATTGCTGGTGTCTTATTTCGAAAAGGAAAAACAGGCCAAAGTGGATCATCATCTGAGGCTTGCCGATCAATTCGGGTATTCGCTCAACGCTTTGCGGCTGCAAATTCACCGTCTGACTAACAAAATGTATGACTGTATTTCTGCCTGTCAGGCTGGCGAATGAAATTTTTTGCGCGTTGATCTGACATTTCATGTCGGCACGTCAACGCTTCCCTCATCGAGGATGTGATGACTTTTCACACGGAAGAAGAAAAACGAATCAGACGCTACCTGCTTGGAGAGGCGAGCGAGGAAGACTGTCGCCAGGTGGAAGAAGCTTTGTTCAGCGACGAAGCTGTCAGCGAAAGCTTTCGTTTCGATGCGCCGCCCGATTACTCGGAGCTTTTTCGCTTGCTGGAAAATGAATTGATTGCCGATTATGCGCGCGGTGCCCTGTCGGCGTCCGAACAGGCATTATTTGAAAAGCATTTTTTGTCCACGCCAAAGCGCCGTAAACGATTAGCTGTCGCGCAAGCTCTGGTTGATTACGCCGAAGTTGAAAGTCTCGCGGGACGATTGCCGGATCAACCCGCGACCACGCCGACCAACCCGGCAGCTTCCTGGTGGTGGCACCTGTTTTTCCCTAGGTGGAAAATCGCGGTTTATGCATTGCTGGTCGTTGGTTGCGCGGTAACGTTTTGGGCGTTTCAAGTCAGACAGACGCCGGTGGAACAGGCATTGGCGGAGTTGGGAAAAGCGTACAGCCAACAACGTCCCATCGAAACGCGATTGACCGGCATGCCATACGCCGCTTTTCCGCGCACGCTGGCGGCTGAATCAGGTTCGTCCGATTCCAAAGTGGATTTTCTGGCGAAAGACCGCGCCAAGCTGATGTTATTGCAGGCAGAACAGTCCAAACCGACCAGCCAAGTTTTTCAGGCCCTGGGGAATTTCTATTTAATGGAACGGAAGTATCAGCAGGCGATTGAACTGTTCGAGCGGGCAATGCAACTTGCGCCGGGCGACGCCCGAATTCGCAGCGATTTAGGGGCGGCGTTGCTGGAAAAAGCGAAAACGATTGACGGTCAAGGCGAAGGCGGCGAGCGATTGAAACTGTTGGCAAGCAGCCTGGAGCAGTTCGACACGGCCCTGAAGCTCGATGCGGGCTTGCTTGCCGCTCTTTTCAATCGAGCCCTGGTTAACGAATACCTGTCGAACTGGGAGCAGGCGCGCGCGGATTGGAAAAGTTATTTGGATAGAGACCCTTCTTCTCCGTGGGGGAACGAAGCTCAGATTCGCCTGAAAGAGCTGACGGATGCCCGGCAACTAAAAGGAGAAACGAACGAGCATTTGTTTGATCGGTTTCTGCACGCTAGCTCCGCGCGAGACTTGGACTCCGCTTGGCAAGTGTTTCGGGTCAGTCGGGAACGGACGGGGAACGCGATTCTCGCGCGGTTGCTCGACGAATACTTGCTTGCCGCAGCGCAAGGAAACCGAGCGCAGGTGGCCCGACAATGGCACTTGATGACGTTTGTGGGTGAAACTGAACGGCAAATGGCTGGAGACCATTTCACCGCAGATGTTGCGCAAATTTACAAGGATGTTGACCCGGCGCGAGCGGAGAGATTGACGCTGGCTCGACGGTTGATGGCTGACGCGAAAATTGAATTTGACGAAGGGAGATTCGCTTCCGCTGCCGAAAAGTATGGCCAAGCCGAAATGGCTTTTTCGCAGGCTGGGTCTTTTCCCGAAAGTCTGTTGGCGCGTTGTTGGGTAGCGCACAGCCTAGTTCGCAAACCCGATTTCAAACAAAGTTGGGCGATTTACACCGACCTCCTTCCACAATGCGAGCAGAAACGATACTTGTGGTTGCAATCTCAGACGCTCAACGGCATGGCGGACAATCGCAGCGCGGCGAATTTTTCAGAGTCCCTGATTTATGCAAACAGGTCGCGGGAACTGGCAGAGCAAATTGGCGATCCGGCTGGCGTGATCCGAAATCTGGGATTTGCCATGACAATGAACCTGCAATTTGGCGATTACCAGGCCTCGCTCAATTCAGCAGCACAGGCCTTTGGGTTGCTGGATCAAGCGCGCCTGTTGCCGCGACAGGTCTGGCCGTTGTTTGCAGATGGATCGATGTTATTTCTAAAGCTTGGGCTGCCGTCAGCTGCGTTGGATTTTCAGCGCGAAGCATTGCGATTGGCATTGCAGGCGCAGTGGCCTCCGATCATCTGTCGTTCGCACACGCGGTTGGGGCAAATTCTCGACGGGCAGGAGGATTCTTCCCAAGCGCTCAGGCATTTACATCTGGCGCTTGATGAAAGCAGTAAGGTTTCTTTGAGCAACGGGCAAATGAACTTGACGGCTTATGCCTGGTTGCAATTGGGACAAACACATTTTAGGAGTGGTGAGTTTCAACAGGCGCTCGCTTGTTTTGGGCAGGCCAGCCAAGAGTTTGAGCGGTTGAATGTTCTGTTCGGGCTTTATTACTCGCGCAAAGGGCGTGTTCAATCGCTGATGAGATTAGGGCAAGACGACGAAGCTCAACAGGAACTTGATCGCACTTTGCAGCTTTATGAACTGTCTCGGGAAAAGATCGTCGAACAGAGCTTGCGAAGCAGTTTTTTTGACGCTGAACAGGACATTTATGACTTGGCGACGGATTTTGCCTTCACCATTCGCCACGACCCGCGCCGGGCGTTTGAGTATGCCGAAACTTCCCGCTCTCGCTCTTTGCTGGATTTGCTGCAACAAGAGCCGCGGCTGACTAAAACCAATAACGCGCTGGATTTGCAGCTGACTGCTTTTGGCAAACCATTGCCGTTGAACGAAATCCAGCAACGGATACCGGCTTCAGTTCAACTCGTGCAATACGCGTTGCTGCGTGACCGAGTGGTGATTTGGGTCTTGTCCAAAGAGGTTTTTCATCCTCCAGCGGAAAGCCTCATTGCGCCAGCCGAATTACAGCGTCAGGTTTTGAAGTTTCGACGGGATGTGGCAACCGCGCCCGTTGGTTATGACACTCGATACGAAACCGCCGGCAAAGAGCTATACGCTTTGCTGATTGCGCCCGTCGCACATTTGCTGGACCCGCAAAAAAGACTCTGTCTGGTTCCTGACGGATGTTTGAATGAGCTTCCATTTGCTGCGTTGGTTACGCCACAAGGTCAGTTCTTGGTTGATGAATATGCGCTGAGCTTGACGCCGAGTGCCTCGCTTTTCGTCCTGAGCGCCGAATCAACGGCGGCTCGTACAAGGGGAAAGCTTCTGGTTGCCGCCGTGTACCAGTTCGACAAAAAGCGTTTTCCTGACCTGGACCCTTTGTCGCAAATGGAGCGCGAAGCGAAGGCAATCGCCAGGCTGTATCCTAATTCCATTTTGCGAACCAACAAGCAGGCTGACAAATTGCGAATTTTGCGCGAAATGCGCACTGCGGAAATCATTCATTTGGCAACGCACGGACAGTCAGATTTGATTCAGCCGCTGCGTTCCGGACTCGTTTTTCCTGTGGAACTTATCCCCGGTTCAACGCATTCCCGGGACGATGATTTTCTCCAAGCGTATGAAATTTATCGCCAGCGTCTGCCTCAAACGCGGCTTGTTGTGCTTTCAGCCTGCGAAACCGGATTCGGCCAGACCCGGCGCGGAGAAGGCATGATGAGTATGGCGCGTGCTTTTTTGGCCGCAGGCGTTCCGACCGTCGTCGCCAGTCTTTGGCAAACTGAATCCGGCCCGACATCTGATTTGATGATTCGGTTTCATCAGCAACGAACCTCCGCTGTTACGACGGCGGATGAAGCGCTCCGGCGAGCGCAACGACAACTGCGCGACAGCGGAAACGGAGAATACCGACATCCGTATTTCTGGGCCGCATTTACCAGCATCGGCTCATAACATCCAATCAGCAAATAGGAGAACCTTATGCCAGAAAATTCCGACCCTAAGGCCGCACCGCCTCCCAGCCGCTGGGAGAATTCGCGTGTTTCAAGACTTAACTCAGATCCTCGAGCAATGTTGATTTGCGATGGATTGTTGGGAATGTGCTCTCCCGAACCGGGCAAGTGTGAGATTGGGTTTCTAAGTCTGTATGACTCGACCGATCCGAAGCTAAACGAGCACAAACCTGAAATAATGGTTATTGCGGTTGAAAATGGTAAACCCGAAACTCTATTCCGCCTGCAATGGCAGCGTAAAGCGCCTCCGTTCAGTCGGCTTCGACTGAGACTTGAAAATGGGCGCGACAATGTTCGTTTCTTTTTGACAGATGGATTGGAAGACCCTGCGAAGGATTTTCGCGAAATGGTTGATCTGGAGCACGCACTAAACGATGGGAAACCGGTGTCATTTCGCCCGGGGGCTTTTTCACCTCTGCTCGAAGTCACACACGGCGACTTTCATACTTTGTTGCTCACGCCACAAACTTATACAGCTCACCAGATAGGAGGCCCCGATAAAAAACCGCTTGGTCATCTGGCTTATATGACTGCTGCTAATTTGCACTTCGCCTCCGAAAACGGTTCGGTTGTTTTGGAAATGAAGGGAAGCATTTTGGAAGGGTGGGTCAAACTAGGGAAGTGGTCAGTCAACAATCGAAAAATCTTTGTTGTCGTCAGTAACAATTGCCAGGACAAAAATGGAAAAAAATGTGAAGACGAAGCTTTTAAGAAGACCAAAAAGGCTGATCGAACAACTGATTTTCACCTTTATTTTGATGCGGTTCTGAATCCTGCAAAAAGATATGAAATTATATGTGATCAAGATCCGGATTTTCCCAAATTTGAAGGCGTTCTATCGCCAGATGTCTGGGTTGCATTGGTGGAAGCAGGTTTGATCAGAGCAGTGCAAGGAGCGAAACCCTTTGAGTTTGAGACAGAATCAACAAATCCAACTCCGTGTGGGAGTTCGGGATTTGGTGGAAGTGGCTCCCTGGAAGGTGGCGGTTAGAACTTTTCGCCAGGATTAACCTGAATTGATGTGAATTGCTTGCAACCAGCGGTGTCGCATTTGACGCCGCTGGTTTATTTTTTGCCGCAGCGCTGACAGCGGCGTAACCTTTGGCGAACGGTGCATTATTGCCAATGCCGAGGTGCCGAAGTAAAAACCATGTCGCGCTGGAGCAAAAACTCGCCGTGATGAACGACACGGCGCATAACAATTCAGAGATCATCCTCAAAAATTTTTGCCGCCCAGAATAAAACCTCGTATGGGTGCATCTTCACCCATGCATGATCCAATCCTTCGACGTGAGAGTGTCCGGTGGACGAGCAAACCGCTATTCGGTTGTTTTTCGACGAACGCACTGATGAGGCATTTTGCGCCCTTTTCGTGGAGGTGTATCCGCGTGCGCGCCGTTATTTTCTGGTGCGCAATGTGGATCAAATGACAGCGGAAGATTTGGCTCAGGCCGTGTTGTTCAGGATTCATCAAAAGGCCGATGAGTTAAAAGATCGCGCATTGTTTTATGGCTGGTTGTTTACTATCGCCCGCAATGAACTGTTGCAACATTGGCGCAAGCAACAATCCCGAATTGTAACCGTTGAGCTGGAACCGCTGGCTGAAAACTTCACGGTTGAGCCCACCGGGATGTTGCAACTCGAATTCGATGAATGGTTGAACTTTCTGGAACCGAACGAACGCGAGCTGCTGTTACTGCGGTTTGTTGAAGGATTGACGTATGAAGAACTGACCGTCACGTTAGGCATTCCACTGGGTACGGTGGAATCGCGCCTGTTTCATGTGCGGAAAAAGCTGTTGCGTATTGCTGACGCCCAGAGTGGCAAACCAAAAGCGAGCGCAAACAGCAAGACCTCAAAATAAGCTGGGATGAAGTTTTTATGAATCACGGAATTACGCCAAACGAATGGGAGCGCCATCTCAATGGCACGCTCACGACGACAGAGCAGGAAAGAATTGACGCGCACTTGATTGGCTGTTTGCCTTGCTGGGATTTTTATCAGCGCATGATGACGTTGAACGCGAAATTGCAAGAAGCCGGAGAAATGAAACGCGACGCCTTTGCGCTCAGCGATGAACGGTTGCGGGCGGGATTACTCAACGTGTTTACCCGCATCCACAACGCGGAAACCGATGAACCTGCCACTCCATTGCAAACCAGGCTGAATGAATTGGAAGCCGTGATGTCTGTTTTTTGCGGCGAACAGGCGGCGGTCAATGCGATGCAGGCGGCGGCGGCGCATTCTCCGGCCAAATCGCTGAAACAGATCACGCACGAGAACTGGGAGCCGTTTCTGCAACGGTTGATTGCCATTGCTCAAGTGTTATGCGGGCGCACTGGCGCGCGTTGGTTGTTGGAAAGTGGCCGGTTGTGAACTGAGGGAAAAACGCCATGCGGAAATTCCGAATAACTCCACAATTGGTCATCATTGGCATTGCGCTGCACCTGGGATTGCGATTGGTGACACTGTTATCGGTTGGGCTTGGCAATGCGTCACAGCGAGGATTTGTGCTTGATGCAATGCGTGTGGTTGGTTCGTTTTGTGCATATACAGTGGCGTTGATGGTCTGTTGGCGAATTGCCGATGAATACCGCGAAGCAAAATGGATGCGGCTGGCCTGGCTGTTGCTGACATTGAATGCAGGACTTTCCTTGTTGCGGCCTTTTGCGCGCCCACTCCCTTTTTGGGGGCAACCAGTGGATTTGTATCACACGCCTCCTGAATACGCTCTGTTGTTGCATTACATTCTTGTGCCTGCGAATTTTTGTTTGCTGTTGGGATTGCTGGTAATTTGGTGGGCGTATCACGAAATCGGATTGGGGTTCCGGCTGTGTCGCCGTGATGCTGTCGCCATTGCGGGATTGTTGGGAATAATGCTGGCGATTTTTGTTTTCAGCGATTTACTGACTGAAGCGAAAGCTTATTATCGCGCAACGCGAGTGTTGCAAATTGTAGCGCAAGTCCAGATGTTTCTGATTGCGGCGGCAAGCCTGTTGTTACATCGCCTGTCCATTCAAATGGGCAAGGGGCGGCTGGCGATTGTGCTGCGGTGGATGACTGTTTACGCCTTGTGGAGGCTCGGGATGGTGCTGACCGTTTCACTTGCGCGTCATTTGTTTCCACACCAATTGCAATTGATTACAGATCTGGCTGAATTTGGTTGGCAGCTTGCGCCTTGGCTGTTTGCTCTGGCGGTGGCATATCGCGCAGAACTGACCGATTGGGCGGCGGAACGCCTGGCGCGAATACGCAGCGAACGGCCCGTTTTGGCTTCGTGACCCTATGCTTGGTCTGGCAGGACACTCCTATGCAATTTCATCGTGCGAGAAACATAACCATGTTGTTGTGTCTGTTGGCCGTCATTCAAGTGCTGGCAAGAGTTCCCTCACCAAAATTCGAGATTGCAAGCCTTGAACGCGCCCGTGTAATGCAAGCTGCAACACGATATTTGAAGGAAACTCCGATTACGATCACTGCTTCGCACAGCCCGCGTAGCGCGGGGGGAAGGCACGATTTCTTTTCCGAAGGCGATTACTGGTGGCCTGATCCGAACAATCCAGATGCGCCTTACATTCAGCGCGACGGGATGACGAATCCTGACAATTTCACCGATCATCGAAAATACCTGATGCGGTTGAGTGTGCAGGTTCCGGCGCTGACCGCTGCGTGGAAATTGACGAAAGACAAGCGCTACGCCCAACACGCCGCGAAACATTTGCGCGCATGGTTTCTCGAAGAAGCGACGCGGATGAATCCGCATTTGAAATTTTCGCAAGCGATCAAGGGGCGCTTCACCGGACGAGGCATCGGCATCATTGACACGATTCATCTGGTCGAAGTCGCGCGCGCCGTCGAAGTGTTGGAACCATCCGGCGCACTGTCAACGGCTGAATTCAGCGGCATCAAGCAATGGTTTGCCGATTATTTGCAATGGATGACGACCCATCAGTACGGCATCGACGAACGCGAGGCCAAAAACAACCACGGCACCTGCTGGGTGATGCAAGTGGCAATGTTTGCGCATCTGACGGGCAATCAGGCGTTGCAGCAATATTGCCGCGAACGTTTCAAGACAGTGCTGGTGCCCGGCCAAATCGAACCGGATGGCAGTTTCCCGCTGGAGATGCGGCGCACCAAACCCTACGGCTATTCGCTTTTCAATTTGGATGCGATGACGACGATTTGTCAGATTCTTTCGACGCCACAAGATAATTTGTGGACGTTTGAAACTACAGACGGACGCGGTGTACGCAAGGCCGTGGCGTTTATGGCTCCGTATATTCGCAACAAGAAAAGCTGGCCTCTGAAACCGGATGTAATGTACGACGAACAATGGCCGATGCGGCACAGCAGCCTGCTCTTTGCTGGATTGGCGTATGACAATGGCGATTATCTGGCGTTATGGATGACGCTGAAACCCGATTCAACTGTCGAAGAAGTTGTTCGCAATTTCTTCATTCGGCAACCTGTGTTATGGGCGAAGTAACTCAAAAAAATATGAACCTGAAACAACTCACCTTCTGGTTGTTGTTGGCGACCTTGTTATTTGCCTTGCCAACGACTACGGCGCAACAAAAGCCGAAAGGCAAAATGAACGTACTGTTTATCGCGGTGGATGATTTACGGCCTGAGTTTGGCGCTTACGGCAGCAATTACATTCACTCCCCCAATCTTGATCGGTTGGCGAAACAAGGGGTGACGTTTGATCGCGCCTATTGTCAGCAAGCGGTTTGCTCGCCTTCGCGTTCCAGCCTGATGACCGGCACGCGGCCCGACACGACAAAGGTTTGGGATTTGGTCACGCATTTTCGTGCGGCGATTCCCGATGTTGTGACCTTGCCGCAGCATTTCAAAAACAATGGTTATTTCGTGCAAGGCATGGGCAAGCTTTATCACGGCGGTTATGACGATCCGCAATCCTGGTCGGTGCCATGGCGCACACCAAAGGTTGTCACGTATGGGCTGCCGGAAAACGAAGCGCGGCAGAAAGCCAGCCAGGCTCAGCGCAAACAACAAGAAGGGGGCGGCAATGAAGACGGTAGCCGAGGCCCCGCATTTGAAGCCGCTGACGTGCCGGACAATACCTTTCAGGATGGCGCGGTAGCAGAGTTGGCGATCAAGACACTCGGCGAAATGGCGAAAAAAGATCAGCCGTTTTGGCTCGGCGTTGGCTTCATCAAACCGCACCTGCCTTTTGTCGCGCCGAAAAAGTATTGGGATTTGTACGACCCGGCAAAAATTCAACTCGCGCCGAATCCGTTTCGAGCCAAAGACTCACCGGAATTTGCAGTGCTGCCGGGCGGCGAGTTGCGCAATTACAAGGACATTCCCACCGGGCCAATCCCTGACGACCTTGCGCGGCAACTCAAGCATGGGTATTACGCAGCCATCAGTTACACCGACGCGCAAGTGGGCAAGCTGCTGGATGAACTCGACCGCTTGAAACTGCGCGACAACACGATTGTCATTTTGTGGGGCGATCACGGCTGGAAGCTGGGCGAACACGGTGCCTGGTGCAAACACAGCAACGTCGAAAACGACACGCATGCGCCACTAATTATTTCCGCGCCAGGAATGAAAACAGCAGGCAAACACAGCAATTCACTGGTTGAGTTTGTTGATGTCTATCCGACATTGGCTGAACTGGCGGGCTTATCGTTGCCATCCCATTTGGAAGGTGTGAGTCTGGGGGCCGTTCTGCGCGATCCGGCGAAAACCGTAAAAACAGCGTCATTCAGCCAATATCCGCGACCGAATAAAGGGCGGCCGTTGATGGGGTATTCAATGCGCACTGACCGCTATCGCTTTACACGCTGGGTCGAGCGCAACGATCACACGAAAGCCGTCGCTGTCGAACTTTACGACCACCAAACCGACCCGCAAGAAAACACCAACATTGCGAATGATCCAAAGAACGCTGCACTCGTTGCGCAACTGACCGCGCAGTGGGAACAAGGCTGGCAGGGAGCGAAAAAGAAATGATGAAACGAAACCTAATCACCTTATTTGCACTCGCAGTTTTGCTGTCAGTGATTACGGCCTCAGTTAAGGCGCAATCCGCTCGTCCCAATATCATTTTTATCCTGGCGGATGATTACGGAGTGGGAGAAGTCAGCGCATATGGGGCAGACAATTACAAAACGCCGAACATTGATGCGCTGGCGAAAAGCGGCACACGCTACACGCGAGCTTACACTCCTTCGCTGTGCGGTCCTTCGCGCGCAACAATCCTGACGGGACGCTACTTGTTTCGCACGGGCGCAACGAATCAGGATGCGACAGGGCGCTTCACGCCTGACGCTGAAACGATGATGCCGAAGATTCTGAAAACAGCGGGTTACGTTACGGCAGCGGTTGGCAAGTGGGGGCAATTGCCGCTGGGGCCGGGCGAATTCGGCTTTGACCAATACTTGAAATTTCAAGGCAGCGGGACGTACTGGAACACGCAGGACAGGGGCAAAAAATATCTGGTCAACGGTCGGCAAGTGCCGTTGCGCGATAGAGAGTACCTGCCTGATTTGATGCACCAGTTTGTCACCGACTTCATCACTAAGAATCACGACAAACCGTTTTATCTCTACTATTCGATGTCGCACGTGCATTCGGACATTTTGCCCACGCCGGACAGCGCGCCCGACAGCAAGGATGTTTATGCCGACAACGTGACGTATATGGACAAGCTCGTCGGCAAACTGGTGGCTGAGCTTGATCGCCAGAAGCTGCGCGAAAAAACGTTGATTGTGTTCTTGGGTGACAACGGCACGGCGAACCCGCGATCTGACCGCGCCACAATTGGCGGTCGGCGTTTGGCTGGCGCGAAAGGTTCCATGCTCGAAGGCGGCAACTTGGTGCCGATGATCGTCAACTGGCCCGGCGTGACACCCGCCGGAAAAGTTCGCGCCGATATGATTGATTCGTCTGATTTCGTGCCGACCTTTGCCGAACTGGCGGGCGCGAAGTTGCCGGCAAAGACGGTGATTGATGGTCGCAGTTTCGTGGCTTCAATACGCGGCGAAAAGAAACAAGTGCGCGACTGGGTGTTTCTACAACTCGCCAACAAATGGTACACGCGCGAAGCCGGTTGGAAGCTGACGCAAGCGGGCGAATTGTTCGATATGAGCGATGCGCCGTTTGCTGAAAAGCTTGTGCCTGCCGACACCAAAGACACGGCAGCCATCGCGGCGCGCAAACGATTACAAGCGGCGCTTGATCAACTGAATCCGGCGGGCGGGATTCTGGATGACGGCGATGGCTCTGGCCGTCACGCCAAAAACGTGGAGCGGGAAAAGAAGAAAAAAGAGAAATAAGTAAGCCGCAAAAAGCTGCGCCGACTACAAACACCAGGGCAAAGGCTCAAGGCCGCCCCCATTCAACAGGAGTTCACCATGAAAATCTCTGCGCTTGTGATCGTATTGTTGATTGCAACTATTACCGTTTCAGCCCAAACACCGACGGCGGAGTTGAAAGGCCGCGTGACGGACGCCACCGGCGCTGTCGTGCCCAATGCGACGATCAAGGTCGTCAACCAGGACACCAACATTCAGCAACAAACCGTGTCGAATGCCATCGGCGAATTCGTGCTGCTTTACCTTCCTCCGGCCCGTTACGTGTTGGAAGCGCAGGCGAGCGGTTTTCGTCTTTACAAGCAGGCGGATTTCACGCTGGTGGTGAATCAAACGCTGCGGTTGGACATCAAACTGGAAGTCGGTTCAACCAGCGAATCCGTGACCATCACTGATTCACCGACGGCGTTGAACACTGAAACCGCCGCGCGCGGCGAAGTTACTTCAAGCGCCGAAATCGCCGAACTACCTCTGGACGGGCGCAATTTCAGCGATCTGGCGTTGCTGACTGGCGGCGTGATTCTCAAAGGCGACGGCGGCGACGGTTCGTTTGCCGTCAATGGCGGACGCGGCGACAACACTGGCTTTTTGCTGGACGGAATGAACAACACTCAGCGGCGCAATACCAACGTCGTCATCAATCCGCCAATTGAAAGCATTCAGGAATTCAAGATGTTGACCTCCGGCTTTTCCGCCGAATATGGCCGGTACGCCGGCGGCATGCTCACAGCCGTGACCAAAAGCGGCACGAACAAATTGCACGGCTCGCTTTATGAATTCCTGCGCAACGACATCTTCGATGCGAAAGGCTACTTCGATCCCGAACGTTTGAAGCTGCGTCGCAACCAATTCGGCGCGACGGTTTCCGGCCCGGTCAGAATTCCCAAGCTTTACGACGGGCGCAATCGCACGTTTTTCATGTTCACCTGGGAATCATACCGCCAGATTGACGGTGATTCGGAACGCGCGCTGACGCCGACGCCGGAAATGCTGCGCGGAGATTTTTCAAAGGCGACCGATGCGAACGGCAAACCGATTGTCATTACCGACACGGTGAACAAGGTGCCGTTTGCGAACAATCAAATCCCCACTAATCGTATCAGCCCCGTTGCGGCGAAGTTGATGCAGTATTTCCCCCAGCCCAACCTGAGCGGCAGCGCGTTCAACTTCATTACTCAAGGCAACGTCATCAGCAATTACGACAGCTTCGGCGTCAAAATTGATCACACTCTTTTTGCCAACAACCGGCTGACCGGCGGCGCGTTCTGGCGCAAGCGGGATTCGTTTGACCCTGTGAATACTGGACGTTCGCCACTGTCGTTGTTTGGCTCTGCCAACACGCCCAAAGAATATCTGACGTATTTGCGTTACCTGCACACCATCACTCCGACGATGTATCTGGAAACCAGCGTCAATTTTTCGCGCCGCACGAACCGCGAAGTCTGGCCTTACAGCGCGGACAAAAACTGGGCGCAGGAAACCGGTTTTCTGGGCACGACGACTAATCCGATTGCGGCGGGGCCGCCTTACGTCACGTTGACGGGCTATGTGCCGATTGGCCCGGCCTATGACATTCCGAAAATCTGGGCATGGAACAACTATCAAACCACTGGCACGCTGACATGGGTGCGTGGTGCGCATTCATTCAAATTCGGCGGCGACTTTTTGCGCATGCAGTATTTTTCGCGCAGTTACGGCGACACGCGCGGGCGCGTGAACTTCCTGGGTCGTTACACCGGCCACCCCGTCGCCGATTTCGTTTTGGGCTGGGTGGACAGTTCGCGCCGCCAGCTCAACGCCGCCGGGCCTTATGATCTGGTGTCGAATTATGCCGGCTTCGTGCAGGACGATTGGAAAGTCAGCCCCAACCTGACGCTGAATCTAGGCGTGCGTTACGACCTGATGAAACCGGCCAAAGAGAAATTCAATGCATTTGCCCAATTTATTCCATCGCTCGGCAAAGTCGTCGTCGCGGGCATCGGCACCTTGACGCAAGCCGAATTCGACACACGCCTGACCAGCACCGGCCTCGCCGCGCAGGTCGTCAAAGCCGCCGATGTAGGCTTGCCCGACACCATTGTCAAAGCGGACAAGAACAATTTCGCGCCGCGTTTCGGCTTTGCCTGGCGCATGTTCGGCAATCAAAAAACGGTGCTGCGCGGCGGTTACGGCATTTTCTACGGCTCGTCTTCGCTCTATCGCATGGACGATTACACCGACACTTTTCCGTTTTCGATTACGGAAACCTTCAGCCGCGTAACCGCCGATCCATTGCGGTTGACGTTGTCGAATCCGTTTCCGACCGACCGCCGCGCCTTCAGCGGTGTCACGGGCAGTTTCGGGCAGGAAAGCGATCAGCCCGCCACGCAATACCTGCAATCGTGGAATCTGACGATTGAACGCGAAATCGGTCACGGCACGGTGGTCGAACTGGCTTACGTCGGCTCAAAGGGCACGCATCTGCAACGGCGCTACGATTTGAATCAAGCCGGACGCACGCAAGCCACCAGCACGATTCGTCCATATCCGGCCTTCGCTTCGATTCAAA
>DAOMFR010000062.1:0-8809 GCA_035429885.1 Blastocatellia bacterium | reverse complement strand
CGCACGCAAGCCACCAGCACGATTCGTCCATATCCGGCCTTCGCTTCGATTCAAATCATCAACGACGGATCGAATTCAATTTACAACTCTGGCCAGGTAACAGTGCGGCGGCGGCTGTCAAAACAGCTTTTCCTGCGCAGTTCTTATGTGTGGGCGAAATCCATTGACGAAACGTCCAATACGGGCGGCACGATTGCCTACAACTTTTCGCAAGCTCAGGACTCGCGCAATCTGCGGCTGGAACGCGGTCGGTCGGATTTCGACATCGGCCACACTTTTGCGGGCAGCTTCATCTGGTCGCCGCAATTTTCCAGACACTGGCTGGCGCGCGATTGGCAATTGGCGGGGACCAGCACGATCAACACCGGCCCGCCGTTCACCCCGCGCGTCGCCACAGTGAGTTTCGTCAACGGTGAAGCCACGCGCCCAGACCGCATCGCTTCGGGCAAGGTGGATAATCCGACCGTAGACCGTTGGTTCGACCGCAGCGCATTTGTCGTGGTACCGACCGGCGCGTATCGCTTCGGCACCTCAGGTCGCAACATTCTGGACGGCCCCGGCTCGATGATTATCAATACGTCACTTTCGCGGCGCTTCCGATTCTGGGAATCGAAAGCGATTCAATACCGCCTGGAAGTGTTTAATCTGCCAAATCATCCAAACTTCAACTTGCCAGAAAACAACGTGGACACACCGACGGCAGGCACGATCAAACGCGCGAAAAACAGTCGCAACTTACAGATGAGTTTGCGATTGGAGTTTTAACTTTGGAGCGCTGCGGAAACGACTTATGACCCCCAAAACTCTTCAAAGCGCCATTAGATTTCTGATGGCGCTTCTGTTCTTCAGCATCGCGGTAAAAACACCGGCGCAAACGTCACCACGCGTGTTTACACTTGATCCGGTTCACCTGGCTCAAACCAAGGCTCGCGCCGCCAAACAGGACAAAGCTTTGATGGAAGCGTTGGCCAGGTTGCGCCGGGTTGCAGACGCAGCGATGACAGAAGGTCCATTTACAGTTACGTCCAAACAACGTGTGCCGCCAAGTGGTGACAAACACGATTACCTGACGCTGGCTCCGTACTGGTGGCCTGATCCGACAAAGCCGGATGGGCTGCCGTACATTCGACGTGATGGCGAATTGAACCCTGAAAGCAAGCGCGACACTGACAATCCAAGGCTCAACGCAATGGCGTCAGCAGTCGAGACGCTGGCGCAGGCTTATTACTTCACGGGCGAAGCGAAGTACGCCGAACGCGCGGCGCTGCTCGTGCGCGCGTGGTTCCTTGATCCGGCCACGCGGATGAATCCGAACTATGAATACGCGCAAGCCGTGATGGGGCATAACAACGGGCGCGGCGCGGGTCTGATTGACGCGCGCCGGTTGGTTGACGTGGTAGATGCCGTAGGCTTGCTGGCCGAAGCCAAAGCGTGGACGGCCACAGATCAGCAAGGTTTGCAGGATTGGTTTCGCGCATTCGTGAAGTGGCTGCAAACCAGCGCCAACGGCAAAGAAGAGGCCGCCGCGCGCAACAATCACGGCACGTGGCTGGCGGCAGACCTGGCGGCGTTCGCTTTATTCGTCGGCGATGAAGCCTTGGCACGCAAAACTGTCGAATCTGTAAAGACGCGCATCGCCTGGCAAATTGAACCCGATGGCCGTCAGCCGCTCGAACTCGACCGCACGCGCGCGATGAGCTACAGCCTGTTCAACCTGCAAGCGTTGATTACGGTGGCAACTATCGCTGAGAAAGTCGGCGTAGACCTTTGGCATTACGAAACGAAAGACCATCGTAGCTTGCGTCAAGCGCTGGAATACCTTGCGCCATTTGCCTTGGACAAGAAGGAATGGGAATACAAGCAAATCATCAAGTGGTCGCCGGAGGAGTACCACATACTGCTCCGACGCGCCGCCGCCAGGTATCCAGACGAACGATTCAAAAAATTGTTGACGAAAGCGCCAGCGGTCAATGCGGCAGATCGCTTTGTCTTGCTGTACGGAACAACGAACGGAACGAAGTGATGATAAAAACGATTAGGGCAATTCGACTGCTGCTGTTTTGCGCGCTGTTGTCGCCTGCCCTGGCACAGACGAAACCGAACGTGCTGTTCATTTCGATAGACGATCTGAACAACGACCTGGGCTGTTATGGCAACACGCAAGTCAAATCGCCGAACATTGATCGGCTGGCAGCGCGTGGCGTGCGGTTTGATCGGGCTTATGTGCAATACACGTTGTGCAATCCGTCGCGCGCCTCGTTCCTGAGCGGACGCAGGCCAGAGCGCACCGGCATTTACGAATTGCAAACGCCGCCGCGCAAAGCGATGCCTGATGCAGTGTTTTTGCCGCAACTGTTTCGGCAAAACGGCTACTTCACGGCGCGTTACGGCAAGGTTTATCACGAAGGACGCGACGACAAATTATCTTGGGACATTTCGAGCAACAGCGAGTTCGTGGATGCGCAGGAACGCGCGCTACATCAAAAGCGATACGACAATCCGCCGGGACAGCGCACGCCCGATTGGACTCCACTCGACACGCCCGAGTCGAACACGCGCGATGCGCGCACGGCTCAGGCAATTGCTGCTTTGATCGAAGAGAAAACAAAAGCCGGCAAACCATTTTTCCTTGCGGCTGGATTGAATAAACCGCATCTGCCGTGGAATGTGCCGAAGCATTATTTCTCGCTGTACAAGGCCTCCGACATTCAAGCGCCTGCTGATTTGCCGTTGCGCAACATTCCGTCGGTCGCACTGATGACCGAATTGTTTGGCTCGCCGCAACCTGCCTCGCGCGCCGAAGCCATTGCCGCATATTATTCGGCGATCACGTATATGGACACGCAGGTAGGCGTGTTGCTCAACAAACTGGACGAGTTGAAATTGTGGGACAACACGATTGTCGTGCTGTTCAGCGATCACGGCTTTCATCTGGGTGATCACGGTGGATTGTGGGCGAAGCTGACGTTGTTTGAGCAGTCCGCGCGCACGCCGCTCATCATCGCAGTGCCGAATGGGCTAAAGGGCAAAGCAACGAAAGGCATTGTCGAGTTGCTGGATTTGTATCCCACGTTGGCAGCGCTGAGTGGTTTGTCCGCGCCAACAGGTTTGGAAGGGCGCAGCCTTGCGCCGCTGCTGAAAAATCCAAGCGCGCAATGGTCACGCGCGGCGTACACGATGGTTTATCACGAAGTCGGCGGCGAAAAAATCGAAGGCAAATCAGTGCGCAATGATCGTTGGCGTTATACCGAGTGGGATGGCGGACGCAAAGGCGCCGAACTTTACGACCACAATAACGATCCGCACGAATTTAATAACCTGGCAACCGATGCGCGTTATGCCAAAACGGCGCTGGCAATGAAGCGATTGCTGCATCGCCAAACGCGCCAATAATCGCTTTCAGATCAACCAATATGAACAGAGTTATTCTTACACTGGCAGCCCTTTGCCTGCTTCTGTGCGGTCTTAGCACAGCGCAGCAAAACGATCCGCAAAAAATCCGATTTGTTGACCAGATCGAAGCATATCTAAAAGCCGACGAAACAAAGCCACCACAACCCGGCGGAATTTTGTTCATCGGCAGCAGCATCTTTCGCCGCTGGGAAAAACTGACTCAGCAGATGACTCCGTTGCCAGTGTTCAACCGCGCGTTCGGTGGTTCACGGACTGAGGAAATTTTGCAGCACATGGACAAGATCGTGCTGCCTTACAAACCCAGGATCATTGTGTATTATTGCGGCAGCAACGACATCAACGCAGACATCAAGCCTGAACAAATCGTTGCCAACTTCAAGGAATTCGCCAAACGAGTTCACGCCCAATTGCCACAAACGAAAATCTTTTATGTTTCGATCAATCGCGCGCCTCAGAAAATGGAGCGTTGGGATTGGGTGGACGACGCCAACCGGCGAATCAAAGACTTTTGCGACAAAGATAAAAAGCTGGGATTCATTGACGTAAATCCGGCGCTGTTCGACAAGGACGGCAAGCCGCGAATGGAATTATATCTGCCAGACAAATTACATTTTCAGGAACCGGCTTACGATGAATTCAGCAAAATCATCAAACCTGTGCTCGAAAAAGCCTGGCAGGCTCAAAACCAAAAATAACAACTCGATTCACCATCTGGAGAACAACTTATGTTTAACCAAAGTCCCTCAACAAAGAGAACAGCCGCGACTGTTGCCTCAGTACTGGCCTTGTGCCTGTTGTTGGCGAGCGCGGTTTTGGGTCAGATTAAATCGGCGACGATTGCCGGAACTGTCGCCGATCCCAGCGGAGCGGTCGTTCCCGGAGCCGTTGTTCTGGTCGTCAACCAGGAAACCAACGTCGCGGCCAGCGGAGTCACTGACGCTTCGGGCAATTTCAGTGTTCCGTATCTGACGCCCGGCACGTACACCGTCAACGTTGAAAAAGCTGGTTCGGGCTTTTCCAAATACAGCCGGACAAATATCGTGCTTACCACGGCGCAGACCATCCAAATTGAAGTAAAGCTGCAAATCGGCGGAGCTTCTGAAACCGTGACGGTGACCACCGATGCGGCAGCGTTGCAAACCGCCAGCGCAACAGTCGGCGGCACAGTCAACGAACGCATTGTTCAGACGTTGCCGAATATCAATCACAACCCGTTTAACTATGTTGCGCTGCAAGCAGGCGTCACGCCGCGCGGGGCGTTTAACAACACGCAAAACACTTATGCGTTCGGCATCGGCATTGATGGACGTCGTCAAGCATCAGCCCTGGGCATCAACGGCGGTTCGGCCTTTTCAAACGACATCGTGCTGGACGGCGTCAGCGTGCAAGGTTCCGCCTGGAACGAAGTTGCCGTCTTGCCGAATCAGGACGCCTTGCAAGAAGTCAAAACCATCACCAACAACTACTCCGCCGAATACGGACGCGCGCAGGGCGTGGTGGTGTTCACCACCAAAGGCGGAAGCAACGATTACCACGGCACGGGTTTTTATCGCATCCGCAACGAAGCCTTGAACGCCAATTCGTTCAGCAACAACGCTCAGAACATCGCTCGTGGGCCGTTCAAATCGCACACCTACGGCGGCACGTACGGCGGCCGTATCATTCGCGACAAAGCGTTTTTCTTTGGCAGTTACGAAGGGCTGTATTTCAACCGCAACTACGATTTTTTGAAGACCGTGCCGACGGCCAAAGAGCGCGCGGGTGATTTCAGCGAAACTTACGTCAACGTCGGTGGCAAGCCAGTCCCGATCAAAGTCTTCGATCCGTTCAACGTCACGCGCGTCGGAACGACTTCGCAATACACTCGCGCGCAGTTCCCGACCTATACCGACGCCGCAGGTCTGGTGCATACCAGCCCGCTGCCTGCCACCAAGTTGAATGCGCAGGGATTGGCATTGCTCAAAGCCTATCCACTGCCCAACCGCACGCCGGATGACGTGTTCAACGCCAACAACTTTTTCTATCGCGGGCTGCAAACCTTCCGCAAGAACAACGTCAATTCCCGCGTAGACTGGAACTGGCGCAACCATAACTTTTACTCCACGGGCGGCATTCAGTTGGGCAACATCGTCACGCCGCGTTCGTGGGGGCCAGACAATCCTTATTACAGCCGCAATGAATTCGTCGGCAATCAACAGCCGGACAAGAACCCGTATATCTCCATTGGCGACACCTGGTCCATCAAACCGTCGCTGGTGTTGGACGTGCGATTTGGCGTAAATCGCATTCACAGTGACAACGAAGCCGATGTGTTCAAGGATTTCGATTTCAATCAATTCGGCATTCCCAAAGAAATTCAGGCGTTGGATTTGACCGGCGGTTCACCTCCGACGTTCATCCCTGGTCGCGTCAGTGAATTGAGCCAAAACACCTTTCTGCACAAACGCGAACGCCAGACCAATTCCGATTTGAACGCCAGCATGACCTGGACGCGCGGCAAATGGACGCACAAATTCGGCGGCACGTATCGAGTGTTGTTGTCGAATTACAACGATCTGTTTGATTCCGTGAACATTGTGACGGGAGATCAATACACGCGCGCCAACATCAACGCCGATGGTTCGACCGGAGGTTTGCCCGCGACGCCGGACGCTTCGTACAACGGATTGGGCTTGGCTTCGATTGCGCTGGGCGCGGGCTTTTTGGAAGTGCGGTCGGGCTTCACCGTCCGATTGGCATTAGCGCAAAAGTACCAGGCTCTTTACACGCAAAACGATTGGCGCGTGAACGACCGGCTGACCATCAATTTGGGCTTGCGGTATGACATCCAGCCGGGACCGACCGAACGTTATAACCGCATCAGCGCGATTGACCTGAATCAGAAAAATCCCTTTGGCACAGCGGGCAGAATTCTCTTCCCGGGCGTCAACGGAAACCGCCGCAATATGTGGCCGACCGAATACACAGACTTTGGCCCACGACTGGGCGTGGCCTATCAGATTACTCGTTCGTTGGTCGCGCGCGGAGGCTACGGCTTGACCTATGTTCCGTCGAACACTGGCTACAACGACGGGCCAGGATTTTATGGAGCAGGGCCGTTTGCCCCTGCGACCGTTTCCTCGAACCTGAACGCGGGGAATAACTCTTCGCCGTATGGAACGTCACCGGCAGGCGTGTTGGTTGCGCCGTTCAACAGCCTTTCGATCAACACCATTGTCCAACCGACGGGCGCGGATGAAAGTGCGCCGAGCATTTACGGCGGCCTGGTTCGTCGCTTCCCGCAGGATTACAAAAACGGTTACGTACAACAGTGGAACGCCTTTTTGGAACAGAAGATCGGCAACAACTGGATCGTGTCGGCGGGTTACGTCGGTTCGCACGGCAGCCGGTTGCAAGTCACTTTCATTCCGATCAACAGCGCTCAGCTTGTAGATCAGGCGTTGTTGAGCGATTGGCGAAACACGTACATTCAATCGAACGGCACGACGAATCCTTCGACACAGCAGATTGCCAATCCGTTCCAACCGGCGACGGGGCCACTGATTCCGTTCGGCGCGGGCAATATTCGCAACCGCACGATTCAGCGCATCGAAGCCGCGTTTCCTTATCCGCACCACGGCAACAACATTCACCTGACCGTCGGCACGTCGGATTACCATGCGATGCAGTTACAGGTTTCACGGCAATTTGCCAGCGGATTGCAGTTCAACGCGCATTACACCTGGTCGAAGTTGCTGGAAATGAGCAACTACAACGCGCAAAGCAACAACGGGTACGCCGACAGCAACTCGAATTACTTTTCAAACATTCGCCCGGATTTGTACCGGACGAATCGCAAACCTTCGACTAACGACCTGCCGCATCGCTTTGTCGCTTCGTGGGTGTACGACCTGCCCATCGGCAACGGCAAGCTGTTGGATTTGAAAAACTCCGTGGCCAATGGAGTGATGAGCGGCTGGCGATTGGGCGGTTCCGTTTCAATTCAAAGCGGCCTGATTGCGCAAATTTCCGGCGGCGCCAGCAATTCCATCAATGGTTTGCCCGATTTGGTTCCGGGCGTGCCGTTTGAAGTGCCGAAAGAATTGCAGCGTTGGTACGATGGCAAAACTTCTGTCACCTTGCCCAGCGGACGCGTGATCACGCCGTGCAATCGCTGCTTCCTGAAATACAACATTGACGCCTTTTCCGGTCGCGTTGTGACCACGCCCAACGGTTCGCAAGTCGCGGATTTGTTCTGGTACGGCACATCAGCGGCAGGCTTCAGCGGCATCCGTTCGCCGCTGACCTGGAACAGCAATCTGGCGTTGGAAAAGAACGTCAAGTTGACCGAACGCTTTTCGCTGAATCTGTCTGCGCAAGCGACCAACGTGTTTAACAACACGCAATTCCGTTCCAGCATCAACACCAGCACCGGCGGCACAGTGTTGCAAAACACCATCAACGCCAACCCGACGCAAAACCTGAAGATCGGCCAGTTGCAAAACTCCGGCTCCTTCGGCACGTATGGGATTGCGGCCAACGATCCGCGACAAATCGAAATGGTGATGAAGTTGCGGTTCTGATGCTTTATCCGTAACCGAACCATCGGTTGAATCGTTTGTGGCAGTGACTTGGTTTTCCGGCAAGTCACTGCCATATTTTTTTTTCAACGCCTTCAATTGACCCCGGAGGAAAGTATGAATCACCGCGCATTACCCGTTCGTCGGAATTTCTTCGTTATTGTCGCGTTTGGTTGGTTGGTGACTGTCGTGTCGTTCATGACAAGTTTCGATCAGTCCATCGCCCATTCCCAAACTCCGCCAAGCCAAATCGAACTCGGAGCCAGATTGTTCAATCCAACATGCGGCAGTGGCTATTGCCACGGAGCCAATGGCACTGGCGGCAGCGCGCCTTCCTTGCGGGATCGCAGCTTCACGGCGGAACAACTGACGCGCATCATCAACGACGGCAAGCCGGGAACGCCTATGCCTGCGTTCAAGACTCAGCTCAAACCGGAAGAGATTCAACAGTTGACGGCGTACGTGATGTCGTTGTCGAAAGCCGGATCATCCGCGACGTCTTCCACGACGATTACCGCGCCTGCGCCTGCGCGTAGAGGCGGTTCCGACGATCAAGTGACGACCGGGTTGCCAATGCCCGCCACCAAAGAAGTCACTGGCGAGCGGTTGGCCGCCGCGTCGAAAGAACCAAACAACTGGATGACCTATTTCGGCACGTATGACGCCACGCGTTACAGCCCGCTGAACCAGATCAATCGGCAAAACGTCAAAAGCATTGCTCCGGCCTGGGCATTTCAAACCGGCAAGATCGAAGGCGGATTGAACGCCGCTCCGCTGGTCGTTGACGGCGTGATGTATCTGGTCGGTTCGTACAATCGCGTTTTCGCTCTGGACGC
>DAOMFR010000061.1:0-36718 GCA_035429885.1 Blastocatellia bacterium | reverse complement strand
AGGAGAACGACATGAAATTTTGCAAGCTGACACTATTTGCCGCTTTCGCGTTGATGCTGACGCTTTCCACAAAGGCTCTTGCTCAAACCAGTGGCCATGCAGACCATCAACAACATGACTCCCATCACGCTGGCGTCAATGAACGCGGCGACAAAGTCATGGGATTCAGCCACGAAAAAACGGTTCACCATTTTCTGCTGACCGCTGATGGAGGAATGATCGTCGCGGAGGTAAAAGACAAATCCGACACTGCCAGCCTGGAACAAATCCGCTCCCACTTTAAGCACATCGCGCATAAATTCGCAGCCGGAGATTTCACCGCTCCTATGTTGATTCACGAGCAAACACCGCCAGGCGTGCCGACGATGAAGCAACTGATGTCCGCGATCAAATATCAATTTGAACAGACCGAACTTGGCGGCAGAGTTCGTATCACGACCGGCAATCCCAAAGCTCTTGCCGCCATTCACGAATTTTTGCGCTTCCAAGTTTCCGATCATAAAACTGGCGATTCAGGAAAAATCGAAAAGCCTTAACCCCAAGGACCGAATATGAAACCAAAATTGTTCGTGGTTTTGATGTGGTTAACGCTTGCGCCAGCCGTTGTGCTGGCGCAAGCGCGCGAGGTGAATTCTCCCGCAGGCGCAGGCAGCGGCCAGCCAAACTTGACCGTTTCACGCGATGGCAAAGTGTACTTGAGCTGGATCGAACGGCTGGGCGAAGGAAAGTTTTCGCTACGCTTTGCCGTAAAAGAAGGTGACGGATGGTCAGCACCGCGCGTCATTGCGGAAGGTTCCAACTGGTTCGTCAACTGGGCGGATTTTCCTTCAATGATTGTCCTGCCCGATGGTTCATTGGCTGCACATTGGTTGGTCAAAAGCGGCCCCGGCACCTTTGATTACGACGTGACAATTTCGCGTTCGTTCGATGGCGGCAAAACCTGGGGCAAACCGTTCGTTCCGCATCGGGACGGCGTGAAGGCCGAACACGGTTTCGTTTCGCTCTTCGCCGCCCAAGACGGCCAACTCGCCGCTGTTTGGCTGGATGGACGCGAGATGAGTCCTGGCGAAAAAGACGATCACGGACATGGGCACGGCAACATGACTTTGCGGTATGTAAAGATCAAACGGGATGGCACGTTGGCCGACGAAGCCAAACTCGATGCCCGCGTTTGCGAATGCTGCCAGACTTCGGCAGCAATGACTGCGGATGGGCCGGTGGTCGTTTACCGCGATCGCTCAGAAGAAGAGATACGCGACATTTCGATCGTTCGCTGGAAAGCCGGCAAATGGACGGAAGCTCGCACGGTTCACAACGACGGCTGGAAGTTGAATGGCTGTCCGGTCAACGGGCCTTCAGTTTCTGCCGTAGGCAAAAAAGTCGCCGTCGCCTGGTTCACAAGTGTAAATGACAAACCTCGCGTTCATCTGGCGCTTTCTTCAGATGCCGGAGAAAGCTTCGGCAAACCAATCTCAATTGACGACGGCAATCCGGTTGGCCGAGTCGAAGTGCTAATGCTGGCAGACGGCAGCACCTTGGTGTGTTGGCTGGAAAAAGCGACAGGCAGCGGGTCGGTTCGTGTGCGCCGCATTCACCCCGATGGCAAGATGGATCCATCCATCACGGTTGCGCCGAACGGCACGGCCCGATCTAATGGTTTTCCGCAAATGGCTCTGACGGGAAAGACACTGGTCTTTGCCTGGACAAGTTCACGCGTAATGACAGCAACAATGTCGCTTCCTTAAAATCATGAACCCTCAAAATGAAAAGTATGTCCCGGCACTGAGTTACGATTGGTTGACGGCTTTTTACGATCCTATCGCGCGATTGACCACGCGCGAAGCAGAATTCAAATCTGCGTTAATTCGGCAAGCACGAATCGGCGACGGTCATCGAGTACTCGACCTGGGTTGCGGCACCGGCACCTTGGCGATTACCGCCAAACAGAAAGTGCCGAACTGCAAAATGGTTGGACTGGACGGCGATCCGGCCATTTTGCAGCAGGCCAATATCAAAGCCCGAAACGCGGAAGTGGAAATCGTTTTTGATCAAGGGATGTCGTTTGCCTTGGTGTATGCCGACTGTATGTTTGATCGCGTGTTGTCCAGCTTGTTCTTCCATCATTTGAAACGAGAAAACAAACTGAAAACTCTGGCGGAAATTCATCGCGTGTTAAAACCCGGAGGCGAACTGCACATTGCCGACTGGGGAACACCAGACAATTTACTGATGCGAGCAGGATCGTTTCTGGTGCAAAAGTTCGATGGCGTGGAAACGACGGCAGATTCTTTCAATGGATTATTGCCGCAATTCATTGCTCAAATGGGATTTGTGCTTGTCGAAGAAACGCGGCATTTCAACAGCCTGTTCGGCACCATTCGTTTACTCAGAGCTAAAAAACCAAAATGAGGAAACACGTTATGAAGCACCTACGGTTCAATCTTCTGGCAGCGTTCATTCTTTTCGCACTTGGCTTTGTCGCCCTTATTCCAAACACAAAGCAAGCCGCAGAACGCGTGAAGTTATTGCGAACGCCCAACGGCGGTATTCAACCTCAAGCTGTGATGGACGAACGCGGCACTCTGCATCTGATTTACCTGGCGGGAGAACCGGCGGCAAGCGATGTGTTTTATGTTCGCCGAATGCCCGGCAAAAGCTTCACAGCTCCGATGCGCGTCAACAGTCAATCAGGCAGCGCCATCGCGGTAGGCACAATTCGGGGAGCGCAAATCGCGCTGGGGAAAAACGGACGCGTTCACGTTGCCTGGAACGGCTCCAACCAAGCCTCCCCCAGAAGCCTGAACAATTCTTCGCCAATGCTGTACACGCGAATGAATGAAGCGGGCACGGGCTTTGAGCCGCAACGCAATTTGATGCAATTGACACAATCTCTGGACGGCGGCGGTTCCGTTGCGGCGGATAATTTAGGCAACGTGTACGTCGCCTGGCATGCAGCAGGCGAACAGAAAGGCGAACAGTTTCGTCGTGTCTGGCTGGCGCGCTCCACCGATGAAGGCAAAAACTTCGGGCGCGAAATCGCCGTGGATCCCGCGATCAACGACAAATTGACGGGAGCGTGTGGCTGCTGCGGATTGCGAGCGTTCGCGGATTCACACGGAACGCTTTCCCTGCTGTACCGCACGGCAACAGAGATGACCGAACGCGGAATGTTCCTGCTGACTTCAACCGACCAAGGCAAAACCTTCAGTGGGCGGCGGTTGGACAATTGGAACCTGACCACTTGCCCGATGAGCAGCGTAACGACGGCGACAACTTCTGCTCGGAATCTGGCAGCTTGGGAAAATAACGGCCAGGTATTTTTCGGCGCGCTCAATCGTAACGATCCGGTCAAAACGTCAGCGCCGGACGAAACCGGCAAACGCAAACATCCGGCGATTGCCGTCAACAAACTGGGGCAAACGATTCTGGTTTGGACAGAAGGCACTGGCTGGAAAAAAGGCGGTTCACTGGCATGGCAAGTCTTTGACCGCAACGGCAATCCGACCGCCGAAAAAGGCTCTGCGCCCGACGTGCCTGTTTGGGGTCTGGCGACAGTGGTCGCCGAAACCGACGGCAGTTTTTCCATCATCTACTAACATCATCAAACTGCGTGGCCTGAAGCTTGGGGTCTCGCGTTACGCATTCTCTCCGCCACTTTTTTCCAACATTTTCTATTTCCGCCTTGACCCTGTAGCCGGCTACAGGGTGTAGACTTCCATTCGTTGGGAGGAAACGCGGAATGATTCCATCAAAACGAAAAACTCTGGTTCACGAAACCTCCAATTCCGACAACACCGTTTGGCTGAAAATTGGCGAAGTCGCCAAACGCACGGGCATCGGAATCGAAACACTCAGGTTTTATGAGCGCAGCGGGTTGTTGTCACAACCGGCGCGAACCGAGGGCGGGTACAGGCTGTACGACTCCGAAGCGTTGGACACGCTGGAGTTCATCAAACGCGCCCAAACCTTGGGGTTCACGCTGGAAGAAATCAAACGCATTATCGCGGAAAGTCGCTCCGGACAAAGCCCATGCGACGAAGTCCGCGAAATTGTCCGGCAGCGCCTGGCGGAACTCGATGAACGATTGGAGCAAATGCAGCGTTACAGAGAGGCACTGGCTCGCACCTTAAATGAGTGGGACAAGCGCGGAAAGTCTGATGGACATTTCTGCGGGTTGATTGAGGAAGCCGAACACAAAACAGCAAAACCAGCTTCGGCATTACAGAAAAGGAGGAGCAAATGACAAAGCACATTGACCCCGTTTGCGGAATGACGGTTGATCCAGCGACGGCAGCGGGCGCATACGAATACCAAGGCAAAACGTATTACTTCTGCAATCCGCATTGCCAACACAAATTCAGCGCCGCCCCCGAAACATACTTGAACAACCCGCCACAGCTTTCGCACATGCATGCGGCTCCGGTCATGGTGCAGCTTGGAGGCAAATCAAAATCCTTGCCGGTGCTGATGCCGATGCAACCAGCGGCGGCGTCAGTTGCAGCAGAAACACACATTGATCCGGTTTGCGGAATGACTGTTAATCCGGTGACAGCGGCGGGCCAACACGAACATAACGGCAAGACCTATTACTTTTGCAGCCCGCATTGCCTGCATAAATTTAGCGCCGACCCGGAATTGGTGCTGCATCCCAAAACCAAAGCTCCCGCGCCAACCGATGTGGAATACACGTGCCCAATGCACCCCGAAGTCATACAGATCGGGCCGGGCAGTTGTCCAAAGTGCGGCATGGCGTTGGAACCGAAAGTGTTTTCGTTGACGGCTGAAGAAGACACTTCGGAACTGGACGATATGAAGCGGCGATTCTGGATCAGTTTGGCGGTGACTCTGCCCGTCTTTTTGCTGGCAATGTCGGAAATGATTCCAGGCCAGCCGGTGCAACATGCCATCGGTCATCGTCTGGTGACTCTACTGCAATTCGCGCTGGCGACTCCGGTTGTGTTGTGGGGAGGTTGGCCATTTTTTGAACGCGGTTGGGCTTCGATTTTGAACCGCAGCCCAAACATGTTCACGCTAATCGCCATCGGCACGGGCGCGGCATTCGGTTACAGCGTCGTGGCGACAGTTTTCCCTGACATTTTCCCCGAATCGTTTCGCAGCCACGGAGGCCAGGTAGCCGTTTATTTTGAAGCTGCTGCCGTCATCACAACGCTAGTGTTGCTTGGCCAGGTGCTGGAGCTTCGCGCGCGAAGTCAAACCAGCAGCGCCATCAAAATGCTGCTGGGGTTGGCCCCTAAAACGGCGCGCGTCATTCGAACCAACGGAACCGAAGAAGACATTCCGCTTGAACACGTGCACGCAGGCGATTTGCTGCGCGTGCGACCGGGCGAAAAAGTTCCGGTGGATGGCGTTGTCATTGAAGGCAGAAGCTCAGTGGACGAAGCCATGGTGACAGGCGAACCGATCCCGGTTGAAAAAGAAGCTGGCGGCAAAGTCACAGGTGGAACCGTCAACGGCACGGGCAGTTTCGTGATGCGAGCCGAACGCGTCGGCAGCGAAACTCTGTTGGCGCAAATTGTGCAGATGGTCGGCGAAGCGCAACGCAGTCGCGCTCCAATTCAACGATTGGCTGACGCCGTTTCGTCGTGGTTTGTGCCGTTGGTCGTGCTGACTTCGGTCATCACATTTTTGATTTGGAGTTTGGTCGGCCCCGAACCTCGGTTTGTTTACGCGCTGGTCAATGCCGTCGCGGTGTTGATTATCGCTTGCCCGTGCGCGCTGGGACTGGCTACGCCAATGTCTGTGATGGTTGGAACCGGCAGAGGCGCGATGGCTGGCGTGCTGATCAAACACGCCGAGGCTTTGGAAACACTGTCCAAAGTTGACACTCTGGTCGTAGATAAAACTGGCACGCTAACCGAAGGAAAGCCGCGTTTGGTTTCGCTGGTTGCGACGAATAACGCCGCGAGTGAAAACGAGTTGTTGCGTTTGGCAGCGAGCTTGGAACGAGCAAGTGAGCATCCATTGGCGGCAGCGATTGTCGCGGCGGCCGAAGAGCGTAAGCTGGAATTGGCCAAGGTCGACAATTTTGAATCGCGGACCGGCAAAGGAGTTGTTGGGCAAATCGACGGCAAGCCAATCGCACTTGGCAATCAGCGGTTGATGGAATCGCTTTCGATCACAATTGACGATGCAATGTCCAGTCAAGCCGAACTGCTTCGCGGCAAGGGGCAAACTGTGATGTTGGTTGCGATTGATGCACAAGCTGCCGGTTTGATTGGCGTCGCCGATCCAATCAAGGCGTCTACGCCTGAAGCCATCAAACAACTCCACGCAGACGGTTTGCGAATCGTGATGCTGACCGGCGACAACCGAAAAACCGCCGAAGCAGTCGCGCAGGAACTTGGCATTGACGAAATCATCGCCGAAGTCCTGCCTGAACAAAAATCCGAAGCCATCAAACGGCTGCAAAACGAAGGCCGAGTTGTGGCGATGGCTGGCGACGGCATCAACGACGCTCCGGCATTGGCTCAAGCTGAAGTCGGAATCGCGATGGGAACCGGAACCGATGTGGCGATGGAAAGCGCCGGAATTACGTTGGTCAAAGGCGATTTGCGAACCATCGTTCGCGCTCGCCATCTGAGCCGCGCCGTGATGCGCAATATCCGGCAAAATCTGTTCTTCGCGTTTGTGTACAACTTGCTGGGAGTGCCGCTGGCCGCTGGAATTCTGTATCCGTTTTTCGGCTTGCTGCTCAGCCCGATGATCGCCAGCGCAGCAATGACCTTCAGTTCGGTGTCGGTAATTTCCAATGCGCTGCGGTTACGCAGACTGGAACTGTAAGCCTCGAGGCCCGCAGCCAGCAGGAGCCATTAGGCTCCCGCTGGTGCTGCGGATGCGTTCGCGTTGTTCTGCGAAGCAATAAAATCCACCAAAGCTTGCGACAACTCTTCAGCCCGCTCGAATTGCACCGCGTGTCCGGTGTCCAGTTCCATCAACTGATTTTTCGACGATTGGAACATCGGCCCCAGGTAGGCGCGGACTTTGTTGTTGTCCACGATGCGGTCGCCGGTCGCCGTCACCATAAACATCGGCAGCTTGACCTTCAAAATTGATTCCCACGAACGCTCCTGCACTTCGTCCATGACGATCACGGATTTCAGAGTGACTTCGGTGGTTTTGAGCGCATCTGCGTCAATGAAATCCAGGCCGCCCGCCGACAGCGTGAAGTCAGTCGCCTGCAATGGAATCGGCACAAAGCTTTCCTCGCGTTCGGGCGCCAGATTGAAATGTTCCAGCAACGCCTGCACCACACGCTCTGTCATATCAATCACCGAACGGAATCGCGCGTTCCAGAACAATCCGGGCGTGATTAACAGCAAAGTCGCAAGCGCCCCTTCGTCCTGCAACCGCTCCGCAGCCACCGCAGCGTATTGCGCGCCCTGACACCAACCGGCCAGATGAACTCGCTTGAAGCGTTTAGAGAGCATCTGCACGTGTTCAACCACGTCTTCAATCGTGCGAACTGCGCTGACCAGATCGCCGCGCTTGTCGTTCAATCCGCAGCCACGTCGGTCAGGAGCAAACACTGACATTTCCGATTTTCCACGAACGGCTTGCGCCAACGGACGTTGCCACAGCGAATGGCTCATGCCGCCGTGCAGCACAACCAAAACATCAGACCCAGTTTCGGGACCCCACATTCGGTAATTGATGTCGTAGCCATCCGACATTGTCTGCGCAGCCACTGTTTCCGTTTCTTTCCAAAGGTTGCCGCCCATTCGGCAAGCCAAGCCCCAGCCTTGCTGCCACGCCGTAGGGGGCGTTAGTTGCAATCCTTCGGTCGTGACTTCGGCATAAGTGTTTCGCAGATCGAGAAAGCCGCCACGCCCCCAACGCAGGCTAGGACTGGCCGGTTCGCGCTCCACCAGACGCGAGCCGAACGCGCCTTCTTGTGCAACCAGCAAATTGCCTGCGGAGGCGGCCAACAACATCGCCGCTCGCGTCAACACAGAAGTCTCTCCAACGTGCGCGCCGATGATGACAGGCCACTGGCGCTTTTTGAGTTCTTCCATCAATCGCAACCCGCGCAAAATGCCGCCGATGCGCGAAACTTTCAGGTTGGCCATAAAGCTTCCAGGCGCGCCGTCGTAACGTTCCAGGTCGGCCATCGTGCAAAGGCTTTCATCCACGATAATCGGGCAGCTCAATTCAACACCGATGCGACTGTGTTCTTGAACGTCACGAGGTTTGACGGGTTCTTCTACACCGAACAATTCATAACCAAGCGAGCGCAAATACGGCAGAGCTTCATCTGGCGATTCCGCCCACAGATTGTTGGCATCCACGCGCATCCGCGCGCCAGTGACGCCGTGCCAGGCGGTCAACTCTTCGATGCTGCGAAGCTTTTCCCGATCCAGTTCCAGATCGCCGCCCAGTTTCACCTTGAAATCCTTGACGCCCAGAATCAGGTACTGGTCAATCAGGAAGCGGGTTTTCCACGATTCGTCGTTGCCGAGCACTGCCGAATACAAATGCGGCCCGCCCGGCGCTGCCAACCCCAGCATCGCTTCGACGCTTTGGCCGCGTTCGCGCGCAAACAAATCCAGCAAAGCGCTTTCAATCGCGCACCAGACGGACGGCGAACGGTCAATGTCGGCGGAATGCTCCGTCACCCAGCTTTGCATTGATTCCAAACTTTGGCATTCGCGTTGAATCGCCGCCTGCCATTCGCCCACCCATTGTTTGCACGAAGAGCGCGTTTCACCGGTCACATATGGTCGCGGACACCCTTCGCCGTAACCGCGCAACTCGCCCCGCGAAGCTTCGACCCAGATGCTTTCGCCGTGCGTGCGTGCTGCCGAAGCGTGGCGAAACGTCATTTTCAGCGGAACTCGTAGCTCCGAAAACCGCAACCGCAACTCACTGCTCATGAATCTTTCCTCCGCCGCGCAAACAGAGCGCGGAAAAATTGTTCCATGCCAAACAGATGCTCACGATGAAATGTCCAGCACGTGTAGTCTTTGACCTTGGAAAAACCAGCGGCCTCATAAGCCGACAGGTTTTCCCCATCCTCTAACGCAATGCACTGCGTACGACCATATTCGGCATACCGTTGCTTGGCTGCTTCCGCCAACTCCCGGCGAGTTTCGTCGTCGGTGTCATCCATCAAATGCACTGTGAAGGAATTGGTCAGTTCGCTGAAGTTCATTCCCAGCGAAGCGATCTCCAACAGCGCAAATCCTGTCACGTGCCCATTACGTTCGGCAATGATGGATTCACGACGGCGCAACAACCCAGCCTGTTCATATTCCCGCGACAGTTTTTCCAATCCGTTGCACGAAGCCTGTAATTGATTCGCCTGCACTTCCACTGTCCGGCCGCGCGACGTGAACCAGTCTTCGATCATAACTTTGTCTTCTTGTCCGCCTTGGCGCACTTCGATTCCAGTGTGCGGCTTTAATGATTGGGGAGAATCCCCTGCTGTCGAAGCGACCAGATAATGAAATGTTCGCAAATCTGATGTCGTCGGATCGGTGACTCGTTTTGCGTACCCGCCAAACACGCGGGCAGGCCACAGATTATTCGGACGAAAATACATCTTGTTCCAAACGATGTCCGGTCGCAGTTGCCCGTATTGCGTAAACCCCATCGTCAACTGCGCAGAAGCGCACAATCTGCGAGCCGACATCGGCAGCGCAGCCAGATGTTGCACGATCCAGGTTTGTTCGCACCACCGCAGAATATTCATATGAGCTTCCAGTGTCTGCTCGTTACGCATCACCGCTGTCGCCATCAAGTTTCCGTTCGCCTTCAACAACTTTCGCATGGTTTGTTTAATGCAAGGCAGCACCGGTTCCAATCGCGCCAATTTTTCGGGATACAAAAAACCGCTGTCCATTAGTACAGTCCAGATATCGTCGAACGTCACATCGTGCGCCACCCTCAGCCCCGGATAGCAAGCCTCAACTTGGCGAGAATATTCGCTTTGTAAACTGCTCAACTGAAATTCTTTAGAGGCTGCTCTGTAAATGTGTGGATTGTTTTGCATCGTTTCCGCTCCTTGCCGTTTATTACCGTTACCCAACCTCCGCTCTATCCCGAGCCGAGGTAATAATTGCGTTGAGCGTTTGAAAGTCCCTTTCTTATCGCTCACATCTGGTAAGGCGCAGACCACAATCGAATCCCGCCAAAGAAAATCATTTTTTTTCGAAACGGGTTGGAGGCTGAAAAAAACAAAAACCGGGCACAGTGGCCCGGCCTAAGTGTTTGTGGCGTTAAATCTCTTGCGGATTAAAAGGGAATCGGCTTCTTCTTAGGATCTAAGACTTCGGTTTCTTTGATTTCCGTGCTGAAGTGTCGGTAATCCGTAAACTCGAAAATCATATCTTTATCAACGCCGTTGAAAATCGCTGCTTTCCCAATGCCATTGAGGCGAATGCGACGCGGCACCCAAATTCCGCCTTGCACGCGCTGTTGTTCGTACACGATAACTTCGCCCGTGGACTGTTCAGCGCTGAGTGCGCTCATCGGCCAGGCTTTCAGGCGGATGACCACTTTGTCGGTCGCATCAATCCAAACAATTCCAGTCAGTTTTGCCAGGTAAGCTTCGCGTAAATCCGCATGGATGTCCTGACAAGAGTGCATGTTGAGCACAATCGTCTGGCGATTTTCGAGTTGCTCCAGGCGCGAAGCATCAAAACGACATTGCCGCAAAAACTGCGAAACGCCCAGCCAAATCCCTTCCCCGGCAGAACCAATTCCAATGCCGGCAGTAACATATTTCCCTCCCGCTTCCGATTCGGGTTTGGGAGAAGTGGTAGCGTCTTCGGGCTCTGCCTGCTCCATTTCGGCCACGGCAAATTGGCGGTTCAGTTTGAGTTGTTCCGGCGAAACTGGCACGCCGTCTTTTTTGATCAAGCTTAGGACGTGACGATGGCGAGCTTCGGTTTTTATAGGATAAGCTTCAAATTCCCTGATTCGTTCGATCACTTTGCCCTTGGGATCAATTTCGCGTGTGATTCGTTTCTGAATGTACGTGAATTCCAACAAGTGTAAATGCATGGCAGCGCCGTTTCGGTCGCTCGCCTGAATCAGCGCGGGGACGTCCAGGGTTTCCAGATTTGGTGGCGGCGCAGGTGGAGCTTTCTGTTCCTGCTGTGCCCAAACGGATATGCTCAGAATCGCACAAATCATCAGGACGTTCAGCAACCTTCGCGCCTGGGTTTTGATGAACTTCAAATAACGCATACTTCCTCCTAACAATACAATTACTTCAGGCCATTGATAAAAACGACGCTTCTGATTTCTTGCACGCGTACCAGCGCCAACCGCTGACCATCGCGCGACCACGCGTAGGAAGCGACATCTTCAAAACTTAAATCGGTAATTCGCGTTGGCGGTTTGCCGTTCAGTGACTGGCTCCACAAGTTGGCGATCCCGTTTTGCGGCATTTGGTAACTGAGCGCCTTTCCGTTGGGCATCCAGCGAATCCAAGTGGCTGCATCTGGAATCGTAGCCCAACGCGTCGGCTGGCGACTGTCCAGATCAATAATCGTCAGGTTGCGTTGCTGGAACGTTCCTGGCTCTCGCCGAATACAAGCGATTACATTGCTGGTGGGCGATGCCACAGGCATTTCGGCAAGCCCATCTGTCACCTGGATTTCCGCGCCGCCTGCCAACGGAACTTTCCACAGCGTTCGGTTGCCGGATTTTGCCGATGAATAAACCACCCACTGTCCATCCGCCGACACTTGCGGATTGAAATCATCGTGTCCTTCAGTCAGTGGCAATGGTTGGCTCCCATCCAGATTCATGCGCCAAATCCGCGTTTTCCCCTGACGATCAGACACAAAAACAATGTGGCGACCATCTGGCGAACTATGTGGAGAATGGTTGTTGCTGTCGGCGCTTTCATGCGAAGTCACATCGCAACGTTGGCTGCCATCCGGATGCATGCTCCAAATCTGGTCGCGTCCGCCGGTTACGGAACTAAACAGCAAATGTCCATCCGATGTCCAATCCAATCCTCGCAAACCTTCGCGCTGTTCATTGAATGACGTAATCCGCTGGGACCGCTCGCCAGTTTGATATGGCACAACCCAGATGTCGGAAAGTTGGTTACTTTGAACTGTAACCAGCGAAGAGGAATCAGCGGCGACGCTGATTCCGGCATAATCGCTCAAATCATTGGTCAGACGTTTCAGGTTTCCTTCCGGCCAGGTCATCAGCCAAAGTTGATCGCGCCATCCTCCGGGCTGTTTGTCAGCCAGTAAAAGCATTTCGCGCCCGTTCGGCAACCAAGCCACCTGATAAATCCACGGCCATTGCGTTGGGTGCGGGTTCAACCTCATTTCGTGCGAAGTTTCTGCAGGCACTGTCGCAACCTGGTATCGAATGCCGCTGGCCAGAGTTCCAACGACACAGGCAAGAGTTTTGCCATCCGGCGACCACGAAGGGCTTGCCGTCAACGGAAAGAACTCCGGAAGTTTGCGCTCAATCAACTTGGATTCCGCGCTGCCATCCATGTTTGCCGTAATCAATGCGGTTATGCCCTCTTCTGCACTTTCACGAATGAAGGCCATCCGAGCCCCATTGGGCGAAATTCTGATCGGGCTGACTGAACCGAGCGTAGCCATTTTTTGCGGAAGCTCGTCGCTGAGCACTCCCAACCGATACAGAACATTATGTTGGTGCTCTTCACGTCGAGTGAAATACAGGTGAGTGCCTTCTGGCGAAAAGTTCAGCCCCAGGTATTTCGTGTCACTAAACGGCACCAATCGTTTGGCGTCGTTCGTATTTACCTGGCTTAAATAGAGACCTTGCTGGCCAAACTCATCCGCGGCGGCGTAAGCAATATATTTGCCGTCGGGAGAAAGTTCGGCCACTTGCGGTATCCCTTTAGCTGAATGTCTTTCTAAACGCAGTCGCGAAAAGACTTCCGCCACTGCTTCTTGTTCGGAAGATTTCGACGGGCGATACAACGATCTGATTTGCCAGGGCAAAAAGATCGCAAGAATCACCAAAAGCAGTGCGTTGAACAGCCAACGAGGGCGAACAAAGTTAAACCCACCCATTGGCTTGGCCTTGGCGTTTTCCTGATCAACAGACGTTCGCCCTTTCTTTTCAATAGCTGGCGCACTGATTTCAGATTTTGCGGCTACGGAAATCGTATCGAGCGAGGTTTGCTGGGCAGGTTCGACTTCAATTCTTGGAAAATGACTGACTGGTTCGGAGTGTTCCACCACCAGCGAAGGTTCATTCACTTCCCGGACTTCTGCGACAAAGCGATATCCGCGACGCGGAATGGTTTCGATATACAGGTCTTCTTCTGATTCCGCATTGAGCGTCTTTCGGAGCGTGCTGATATTCCGCGTAAGGTTATTTTCCTCCACGATCGTCTCCGCCCAAACCTCGTGCATCAATTCTTCCTTTTCAACCACATGGCCGTGGCGGGTCAGCAGCACCAATAAAATCTCTGCCACTTTAGGCGTCAGGTGAATCTCTTTCCCCTGTTTAAACAAAAGATGATCCCTGGTATCAAATTGGTAAGGTCCAAAATCAAAATAATCCGGCAAATTTTTACAATTGGCTGTTTTCATTGTTTTTTCAGCTTTTTTTCCGAGTTTGCGAAAGATTCACCATCTTCATCGGGGTAAATTGCGCTCGAAGCCGAAAGAAGAAAATGATGAAAAGGGAAACCGAAAAAAAGCATTGATAATTGAGCTATTTGAAAGAACTCGAACTTCCCGATCAGCTTCCTAAAAGCTTGGGAATATGTGATGGCAAGAGTTATGCCGCATAAAGCTGAGGAGACTGACAGGGATCAGGCTTAAGGCTCCCTTTTAATATGGGCGATTGGTTGGCTTCGACCGACGCCTGGGATCAGCCAAAAGATTTATGGATAGGAGGTAATTATGAACACGCGAATCATTAAAATTTTTATCTCTGTAAGTTTGTTTGCGATGTTAGCGACCGTGGGTGCCAATGCCCAAGACTTGAAGTTGAAAGCAAGCATTCCTTTTGATTTCGTCTATGGTGATGTGACGATGCCCGCAGGCGAGTACGATCTTGTGAAACTCCGTATGATAAACAGCAACGGAGTCTTCCAGATTCGCGACGAAAATGGCAAAAACACTGCGATGCGGCCCGTCATGACAAGGGTGGTGCGTCCCAAAGCTCCGACTGAAAGCGTTCTCATCTTCAATCGGTATCGGGAAAATGGTGGGGAAGTAAGCCACTTCCTATCGCAGGTCTGGGTTGATGGAGATAATGCAGGCTTTGAATTCTTCAAACATCGCACTGAGCTTGAAGTAGCAAAGCGAGCAGCGAATCGGGACATTATTACGATTGTTGTAAAACGTGTCACATCGATGACCGAATAACTCAGCTAAGCATTTTATGCAGCATCGTTAAGGGGAACGATGAAAGGTGGCCATCCAGCGAAAGTTGGGTGGCCACCTGCATTTTTCCGTTGCCGAGACACTTGGACCAGCCAGAATTTGCACGTCCTCTTCCACACCCGTACACTCGCCCCGTAACCATGAAAACCCTGGCGAGCAAGACCTCTGAAAGACTGATCTGTGAACGATGCGGCAATTCATCGGCACGACGGTATCAAGTTTTCAATTTTGATCCATTGGATAACTCAGCCGATGAGCGCGAGCTTTTGCTGTGCGTACGTTGCGCCCGCCACGAACGAAACCAAATTCACTCCCAACCTGCATCAGCCACCGGCTTAACACGCCAGGAATTGATTGCCGAATTGGATCGTTTCTTTGCCTCCAGCGGGGTTTTCGACATTTGCGCTCGCTGTCATCAACAAGGCACTGGCTGTTGCCCGCCGACTTGCCGCGTGATGGGCACAGCAGGGTGCGATCCAAACAATAAATTTGGCAAGACTGTTTTCTGCACAACGTTTGTGTGCAGCGCATTGCTGAACGCAATTTCGGAATGCGACCCGGAACTCGGCAGGACATTACGCTGGGTCAAAAACGTCTTGGGCACAGCCGAGTTTCACCTATACGAAATGATTACCCGCGTTCCCGCTGAGGCGCGCGAACCGGTTCGTCCGCTGGCGTTACCGCAAAGGTATCCCCAACCTGCTGGTTTGGATGGTGAAGCGATTCAAGAAAAGCTGGCCGCTTTGACTGAGGAAGTGCTGGAAATCCGCAGGCTATGGTCAAAAGAAGAAGAGCGGGAAAAAGCACCGTCATCCGTCTGAGCGCTTTTTCCCGCCAAATTTTCTATCACTCGCAACTACGGCAGATCTATCAGGATGATCTCGCTTTCGCGCGAAGCGGACAATTCCAGTTTGCCTGATTCCGTAATTCGGGCTTGATCGCCAGTGCTCAGAGCTTCGTCATTCAGCCCAATCTCGCCTTCGATCACGTACAGAAAAACGCGCCGCCCCGTTTTCAATTCGTGCGTCACCTGATCGCCAACTCTCAACTTCGAGACGTAAAACGTTGCGTCCTGATGAATCTTCACGCCGCCCGCCACGTCCTGCCCCGAAGCAATTGGTAACAACACGCCTGTTCTCTGCTCTGTCGTAAACTGTTTCTGTTCATAAGACGGCGTCAACCCAGCGCGTTCCGGCAACACCCAAATTTGCAACAATCGGGTCGGATCCGTCTCCGAAGCGTTAAATTCGGAATGCGCGATTGCAGTTCCGGCAGTCATTCGTTGGACTTCGCCTGCGTTGATGAAACCGATTCCGCCCGTGCTGTCTTTATGCGCCAGCTTTCCGCTCAGCACATAAGTGACGATTTCCATCTCGCGATGCGAATGCGTGGGGAATCCTCCGCCACCGGCAATCGTGTCGTGATTGAACACCCGCAGCGGCCCAAAATGCATGTTGTTTGGATCGTAGTAACGGTCGAAGCTGAACAGCCAGTATGCCGATAGCCAATCACTTTCCAAATGAAATCTGTCGTTTGCTTTGATGATTTGCATAAATCCTCCTCTCGTTCTTCATGCGTTGCTTGTTATTTGTTGCCTTGTAACGCGCCATCCACGGAATAGGCTCCGCCGCCTCGAATCATCAGCGCCAGCGCAATGCCCAGAACCAGCAAATGGTATTCAAATCCTTCGCCTTGCTGTTGCCCCATCCAGTTCATAAAAAACCCGATTTTGGCGTGGACGGTGGCCACCGCTCCAAGCATCACAATTGCGATACCAAACGCGCTGAACCGGGTCAGAAAGCCCGTAATCAATCCCAACGAGCCAAAAAATTCGGCCACAATCACCAGAAACACAATCACTGAGGGCAATCCCATTCCGGTCATCCCCTGCATCGTGGCACTGAAGCCGCCGCCGCCAAACCATCCCAGCAGTTTTTGCGCTCCGTGCGGGAACATCACGATGCCCAAGGTTAACCGCAAGATCAATTGCAGAATGTCAGTATTTGTCGCCAATAGTTTTCGAATCATTTGTTGCTCTCCTTTGCTTTATCAGTTTCCTGATTGAATGTTTCCTAGTTAACAAACTAGACAAAAAAAGTTACTCGCCAAGTAATTTGCCCAGCAGGGCGAAAAGCGTTTTTTGTTCGTCTCGGGTCAAGGGTGTCATCTGTTCGTTTGCCGCCCCGACCACTGCCGACAGGGTTTCTTCAATGAATTTCGCGCCGTCTTCGGTCAGTTCCACCAAATTAACCCTGCGATCACCGCACGACAATCGTTTGACGAACTTCCGTTGTTCCAGCACATCCACCAACTTGGTCACGTTGGCGCGGGACGACAACATTTTGCGCCCAATCTCCGCTTGAGAAATCGGTTCGCTGATTCCATTCAAAATGCGGAGCACATTGTAATGATTATCTGTCAGCCCCCACTGGTTGAAACGTTCGTCTGATTCACGCCATAGCCGATCGCCAACCCTCATCAATCGAATCAGCGTCTGTTCAGCCACGCTCGGTGTAATTTTCACTCTCTTCGTCATCGTGGAATGCAAGATACTCGCTCTTTGCCAGATTGTCAACCAAGAAACAATTGCCCAGTAAACCTTCTACCGAAGATGAAAAATGGACAGACCGTTAAGCCTGACTATACTTATCGTGGCCTTAAGTGCCACCAATCCACATAAAAGCGAGCAGGACATGTCTGAATCAAAAAAGTATCGCAGTTCGAATTGGTTTGGGCCGACTGACAAAGGCGGCTTCATTCATCGCAGTTGGACCAAAAATCAGGGTTATCCCGATCATATGTTTGATGGCCGTCCGGTCATTGGCATCTGCAACACGTGGTCGGAACTGACACCCTGCAATGGGCACTTCCGTAAAATCGCCGAACACGTCAAACGCGGCATTTACGAAGCGGGCGGTTTCCCAATGGAATTTCCCGTAATGTCGTTGGGAGAAAACCTGATGCGCCCGACAGCCATGCTGTTCCGCAACCTGGCCAGCATGGATGTGGAAGAAACCATCCGCGCGAATCCGATTGACGGCGTCGTGTTGCTGGTCGGATGCGACAAAACGACTCCGGCCTGTTTGATGGGCGCGGCCAGTTGCGACCTGCCGACGCTGGCGATTTCCGGCGGGCCGATGCTGAACGGCAAGTTTCGCGGCGAAGACATCGGATCAGGCACAAACGTTTGGAAATTCAGCGAAGAAGTTCGCGCGGGAATCATGCCGTTATGCGATTTTCAGGAAGCCGAAAGTTGCATGAGCCGTTCGACGGGCCATTGCATGACGATGGGCACGGCTTCGACGATGGCCAGCGTGGTCGAATCACTGGGAATGGGAATGCCAATGAACGCGGCGATTCCCGCTGTGGATTCGCGGCGGTACGCGCTGGCCCACATGGCCGGTCGCCGCATTGTCGAAATGGTTCACGAAGATTTGCGGATGTCGAAGATTTTGACTCGGCAGGCATTTGAAAACGCAGTGCGCGTCGTTGGAGCAATTGGCGGTTCCACCAACGCCGTGGTTCACTTGTTGGCGCTGGCTGGGCGACTGGGCATTGATTTCAAACTCAGCGATTTTGATGCTTTGGGCCGCGACGTGCCCTGTCTGGTCAACCTGATGCCGTCGGGCAAATACTTGATGGAAGATTTTTATTACGCGGGCGGAGTCCCGGCGGTCATTCGTGAACTCGGCGATTTGATCAACCGCGACGCGCTGACGGTGAACGGCAAAACCATTGGCGAAAATACGGCGAACGCGCCTTGTTATAACCGTGACGTGATCAAACCTTTCGACGAACCTCTGGTGAAACAAGGCGGGCTGGCAGTGTTGGGCGGCAATCTTTGCCCGAACGGAGCAGTGATCAAACCTTCGGCGGCAACGCCCGAATTGATGCAGCATCGTGGACGAGCCGTAGTCTTTGAAAGCATTGAAGATTACAACGCGCGCGTGGACGATCCGAATCTGGACGTGGACGAAAGCTGCGTGTTGGTCCTGAAAAATTGCGGGCCGCGCGGATATCCGGGTATGCCTGAAGTCGGCAATTTCGGATTGCCAGAAAAGATTTTGCGCAAAGGCGTCACCGATATGATTCGCATTTCCGACGCCCGTATGAGCGGCACGGCGTACGGAACCGTCGTGCTCCACGTTGCTCCTGAAGCGGCAACCGGTGGACCGCTGGCGCTGGTCGAAAACGGCGATTACATCCAATTGGACGTGAAGGCTCGTAAGCTGCATCTGGAAGTTTCCGACGAAGAACTTGCGGCTAGACGCGCGAAATGGCAAGCGCCAGCTTCGCCATATGATCGCGGGTACTACAGACTTTACGTTGAGCACGTGTTGCAGGCTGACCAGGGAGCAGACTTCGATTTTCTGGTTGGACACAGCGGCGCCGAAGTCACTCGCGAATCGCATTAACCCCAAAAACTTTTCGACAGGATTAAGAGAATTTACAAGATTGGCGCGGCTGAACTTCGTTAAGCCAGCCTTGTCAATCTTGTAAATCCTGTCTACTCGGTCTCCTTATGTTGCTACGACTTTTGAAATCCATTGGCTGGCCGGTATTTCGCGTGTTGTTTGCGGTTGAATATCACGGCGTCGAAAACGTTCCCGAGCGCGGATCAGTCATCATCGCAGGCAATCATCCATCATACCTGGATCCCGTGCTGGTGTTGTTGCCTGTCAAACGCAAGATTCGATTTATGGCTTGGGATGCGTTGTTCAAGGTTCCGGTGCTCGGCCAGTTGATTCACGCGTTCGGCGCATTTCCAGTGGATGTTCGCAAAGGCAGAGGAGAATCGGCGTTCCGCGAAGCCCTGAACGTCCTGAACAACGGCGATGCGCTCGGCATTTTTCCTGAAGGGCAGCGATCCGAACAAGGTCCGATGGGAGAATTGCGGACGGGGGTTGCGCGTTTGGCGATTGAAACCGGCGCGGCAATTGTCCCTGTCACTATTGGCGGAGCGTATCGCGCCTGGCCGAAATGGAAATTGCTGCCCAAACCGGCGAAGATCATTGTTCGGTATCACGAACCGGTTCAGCTTCACGAATCCGACCGACTCGCGCGGCGTGACGACAAGGAATTCCATCAGCAGGTAATGCAGCAAGTGGCCGAACGCATCAACCGCTCGTTGACGCCTTCGTTGCGAGTTGATGATGCTTACGAGCGCTGGTATAGCCAGCCACCTTCAAACATTCGCAGCTACGAATGGGCACCTTTGATTGCGTTGATTGTGACGGTGCTGGTTTCGATTCGGCGAAACACGATTGTTGAAACATGGCTGGGCGTTCTGCTCCCGGCGATGGGCTATTACCTTTACTTGATGGCCGATCTGGCGTTGATCAAACCTGCCAGACTCTCCAAATGGATTCGTAACACGATGCCTGTCTGGTTAATTTTGATCTGGCATTTTCCGCTCTGCCGAGCGTTAGCAGTTCCCTCCGGCGAGCGAAACCCATGGCTGGTTGTTGCGGCTCTGGCGGCGCTCTTTCCGTTTTTTTACGAACATTACTTTACACTGCAAAAATTCGTGCGCGGATTGGTGGCCAGCTATTACTTTTCCATGGCGCTGATGCTGTTGTGGCCTCATGGGCTTGGGACGCTGGTGGCGGTTCTGGGTTTCATCGCCGTATTCGTGTTGTGGTTTGAAGTGACTTTTCGATGGTTGATCGCCGCTGTGATGCTGGCTGTGATTGCGGCGGCAATCTGGCTGACGGAACTTCCCCAAACGCCGTTGCTGATTTACTCGGCGTTGGCTTTGGTGATGATTGCTTATCTGCAAACCTTTGTTTCGTTCGCTTACGACATTCGCAAAGCCGGAGACGTGTCGTTGAAATAGCACGGCTGAAAAAAGAAATAGGCGCTGACAGTCGTGGGATTGCCCGTCAGCGCCTGATAAGTGCGGTTACCTTCCTCACCCTTGGTAACCGCTTGACACCGTCAGTGGAGTAAACCACCTGGTATCTCGTTGCCCCACCCAAGCTAATGCAACCGCGATGCCACAAATGTCAGCCGAGTTGAAAAAGACAAAAAGCTCAATAAAGACAGGCTTATCTCTGCGTTTCGCTTAATCGCAAAGAATTTCGCTCAAAACGGTTTCTGTAAAACTTACTCAATCAGAGAGAAACGGCTATAGAAAATTTTCAAACGGTAAGCATTCTTTTCTCTGGGATTATCTGAAAGTTGGCTGGGAATCAATTTGCGGGCTTACATCACGTCGGCAAAGGCTTTTTTTGTTCTCTGGAACCACCAATAACCCAATCCGAACCAGACCAGTCCGAAGACCATCGTAAAACTCAATCCGCGCCAGTCAGGCATTCGACCTTCCAACAAAGTCCAACGATAGCTGCGAACAAGCGGAGCTATCGGATTCCAATCCACCAGCCAATGATAATTCGGCGGAACCAGATTTTCCGGGTACAGAATAGGCGTCAGGTACATACAGGCTTGCAGAGCCAACTGGTTCACTTGGGGCATGTCACGTATGAAAACGCCCAGGCTGGCCATTAACCATCCCAAGCCAATTGTCATCAGCAATTGAGGAATCAGCAGCACCGGTAACCACAAAACTGTCACGTGCAACGTTCGCTGCATCAGCAAGGCCGCCGCCAGCAACACAATCGTGCCCATCAATTGCTGCATCAAGGCTGAAAAAGCCAGATTGACCGGCAAAGCTTCCAGCGGAAAAACGACACGACGAACCAGATTGATGTTGTCGGTCAGAGCCGTGGTCGAACGCAACACGCCATCGCTAAACGCGATCCAGGGCAACATTCCGCAAAACAGATATACGGCAAAACGAAGATGACCACCTTGTTCACCGAACTTTGCGCTGAAGATTCCAGAAAAGATAACCGTGAAAATGACGATTTGAACTGCCGGAGTGATAATCGCCCAGCCCAATCCCATAACGGAACCTTTGTAGCGGCTGGTCAGGTCTCGAAGCACCATCGAGCGAATTAGCCCTCGGTGTTCGCGCAGCAGCGCCCAAGCTGGACGCCACAACGGGATTTTTGCGCTGGAACTGTAATTCATTGCGGATGGCGGATTCATGGTGATCGTTCCGCAGCTCACAATTAATGGAGAGATTTCGCGGCGCTGCGAACTTTTACAGGTTCTTGGACAAAAGATTTGACAGCGGATTCCGCCTGAACCGATTTGTTGGCTACAGGGTTGTTTGCCGGAAGTTCGATGCCTGCCAAAGACGACAACAATTCATCGTATTGGTCCGTGATTTTTTCCCAGTCGTATAGTTCCAGCACTCTGTCCATCGATCGGCGACGGTATTCGCCAATCATTTCCGGATGATCAACGACATGTTGCAGTTTGGCCGTCAGATCGCTGACCGAATCGTAGACGATGCCCGCGCCATTGATCACTTCACGGTTTTCCGGCGTGTTCAATGTCAATGCGCAATTGCCTGCTCCCATCGCTTCGATCAGCGCCGGATGCGTGCCGCCGACTTCCGTGGCATGAACATAACAATACGCGTTTTGCTGCAGGGCTCGATAATCTTCGCCAAACACAAATCCAAGAAACTTCACGCGCGGATCGCGAGTGCTTTTGAGCTGAGCAATGTACTCCTCGGCATAAGGCGCACCGCCGACAATCACCAATGGCATGTCGGTTTTGACCTTTTCGAAGGCTTCGATCACCAGATGAGCGTTGTTTTCCGGCTCCAAACGGCTGACATACAGCACGTACCCGTTCGGACACAGCCCGAAACGCGAAAGTTTTTCCGGCTCGGCGCGGCGAGCGACTTCCGCACCATAAGCGATCATCGCCGATTCTTTCTTGTAGCGCGTGGCGTAATAATCCTGAATCACTTGCGCATCGGTGACAATCGCCGATGGCAAAAACGTTGAAAGCCATTCCGACACCAAATAATACGTCCGCCCAAGCCAATTCCATTTTTTGCGTTTGCGCTCCAGACCGTCCACGTTGACCAACGTAGGGATCCCGAACAGGCGAGGAATGAAGGAAAAAATGCTGTTCGCAGCATTGCAGATCAGAATGATGTCGTATTTGCGCGGAGAGGCGTGCAGGACAGAAAGAAAGGTGTGGATAACCGTATCGAAGTATTTATGGCGGATGGTTGGCAGCGTGATCAATTCAACGCCGCGATAAAATTTTCTGTCCGTGATCGAATAATGTTTTCGTCCGTAGACTGCAACCTGATGCCCCCGTTCCACCAAGCGCGTCCCCAATTGCTCTGCGAAGGTTTCAAAACCACCATAATTGGCTGGTATCCCTCGCGTCCCCAGAATGGCAATTTTCATAAAATGATGATTCGTTCTTTAGTGTTTTAGATTGTTAGCTCCGAAGGGGACTTCAAATTGCGATAAGCAGCGATGCTGAAAACTTACGTTTTCACGCTTATATGCAGCGATTTGGAGTATAGCTTCAGGAAAATGATTTGGCCATCCCGAAAAAAAGATTTTAAGAAACCAGAGAGCCTGCTTTTCCGTCACAGTCGCCACTACTATACTGAGCCAGCTTCGATGGGTCGCGAAGACTTCTGATTCCCGACTGCCGTTCGGGCCAATTCCAACAGTTCAACAACTATGCAGAAACAACTAATCGGTCAACCAATCTTACGCAAAGAAGGCTTGGACAAAGTCACCGGTCGCGCTCGATACGTTGACGACCTGACATTCCCCGAAATGCTGCATGGCGTTACGGTGCGATCCCCGATTGCCCGCGGACGAATTCGCGGCATTTCGTTTGGCGACGGCATCCCCTGGCACGAATTCACCATCGTCACCGCCAAAGACATTCCCGGAGCCAACTGCGTCGCACTGATTTTGGAAGATCAGCCTTATTTGGCTGATGAAATCATCAACCATCCCGAAGAGCCGATTCTGTTGCTGGCGCACTCGGACAAATACTTGCTGGAAAAAGCTCGGCGAGCCATCACATTCGATCTCGAACCATTGCCAGCCATTTTCTCCATCGAAGATTCGCTCCAGAAAACCGAAATCATCTGGGGCAAAGAGAATATATTCAAAAAGTTTTTGATCGAGAAAGGCGACGTGGGCGCCGCCTGGTCACAAGCAGATTTCATCATCGAAGGCGAATACGAAACCGGCGCTCAGGAACAACTTTACATCGAAACCAATGGAATGATCGCCATTGCGAATCCGTCAGAAGGCGTGACCGTTTGGGGGTCCATGCAATGCCCCTATTACGTCCACAAAGCTTTGATCAAACTCTTTGGCCTGGAGCCGGAAAAAATTCGTGTTGTGCAGGCGACGACCGGCGGAGGCTTCGGAGGCAAGGAAGAATATCCATCAATTCTTGCCGGGCACGCGGCCTTGCTGGCCTGGAAATCCGGCAAGCCGGTCAAAATGATTTACGATCGCGCAGAAGACATGGCCGCAACCACCAAACGCCATCCGTCGCGCACGCGCATTCGAACGGCAGTGACCAAAGAAGGCAAACTGCTGGCGGCGGAAGTGGATTTCACGATTGACGGCGGAGCTTACGCAACCTTGTCTTCGGTGGTGTTGTCGCGCGGAACAATTCACGCCGCAGGGCCATACAACTGGCCGAACGTCCGAGTTCACAGCCGAGCCGTCGCGACGAACCATCCGCCGCACGGAGCCTTTCGCGGTTTCGGCGCTCCGCAAAGTATTTTTGCGATGGAACGCCACCTCAACAAAGTCGCGCAGACGGTCGGGTTGTCGCCCGAAGAATTGCGCCGCCGCAACTTTCTGAAACCGGGCGAAACGACTTCCACCGGCCAGGTTATCAACGAAAAGATTGACCTCGCCGCTTTGCTGACGCGCGCGCTGACCTTGAGCAATTACTACGCAAAAAAACAACGCTTCGCACAGTTCAACGCCGAAACCACAACCGAAAAGAAAGGCATCGGCTTTGCGACGTTTATGCATGGCGCAGGCTTCACAGGGTCCGGCGAAGTGTATTTGGCATCGGTCGTCGGAGCTGAAGCGACCGAAACGGGAAAAGTGCGCGTGCTGACATCCAACACCGAAATCGGCCAGGGATCGTTCACCATCTTTTCGCAGATTGCCGCGAACGCCTTGGGCATTGACGTCAGCCAAATCGAAATCGCTCAGCCAGACACGGCCAATGTCCCGAACTCCGGGCCGACTGTCGCGTCACGCACGACGATGATCGTCGGCAAGCTGGTCGAATCCGCCGCGCTCGGGTTGAAACAAACTTTGGTAGGCAGCGGATTGCTCGGGGAAAGTTATGCGACGGAGGAATTCACGACGGCTTGTCGCGACTATCTCGCCAAACACGGCGAGTTGAAATCTTTCAGCAAGTACGAACCGCCGCCCGGCGTTCACTGGGACGACGAAAAATATCAGGGCGAAGCTTACGGCACCTATGCCTGGGCAGTGTACGTCGCCGAAGTGACGGTCGACCTAACGACGTATGAAGCGCGCGTTGACGATTTCGTCGCCTTGCAGGAAGTCGGCAAAGTCATCCACCCTGTGCTGGCCGCCGGCCAGATCGAAGGCGGCGTCGCCCAAGCGATCGGTTACGCGCTCTATGAAAACATCGTCTGGCAAAACGGGCGAATGATTAACAATCAAATGACGAATTACATCATGCCGACTTCGGCAGATTTGCCGCCGATCCACGTTTACTTTGAAGAGCTGCCTTATGCTTTCGGCCCGTCGGGGGCGAAAGGCATTGGCGAATTGCCGATGGACGGCCCGGCCCCGGCAATCCTAAACGCCATCGAAGACGCCGTCGGTTCGCCGGTAAACCGGATTCCGTTGCTGCCCGAAACCTTGATGAAAGTTATGACTGCGGGAGGCGCGAATGGTTGAAAAAATTGCCCTCAACTTTACCGTCAACGGCGAACACAAAACCGTTCACGCTTGGCCGATGGCTCGCTTGCTGGACGTGCTCCGCGAAGAATTGCACCTGACCGGCACAAAAGAAGGTTGTGGCGAAGGCGAATGCGGAGCGTGTTCGGTGATCATGAACGGCGAGCTGGTCAACAGCTGTCTGGTTCCTGTCGCGCAAACTGCTGGCACAGAAATCAAAACAATTGAAGGCCTTGCCAATGGCGACCAGTTGCACGCTGTACAACAAGCTTTCCTCGAATGCGGCGGCGCTCAATGCGGAATTTGCACTCCGGGAATGGTGCTGGCTGCGATCAGCTTGCTGGAGCGAACTCCGCATCCAACCGAAGAAGACATTCGCAACGGGCTGGCTGGAAATCTTTGCCGCTGCACAGGTTACATGAAAATTTTTGACTCAGTGCTGAAAGCGGTTCAACCCTAAAATGTAGGGCAGGTTTTCCAACCTGCCCATTTTTCCGTCGGCGCAAATTTCCGGACAGATTGGAAAATCTGCGCTACGCCAAATTCAATCCACACCTTCGCCCGGTTCCAGAAACCGCCACTTGCCTTCGGGCAAATGACCCAATTTGATCTTGCCGATTCGCACGCGTTTCAACCCTGTAATTCTCAACCCGACGGCTTCGCACATGCGGCGAATCTGGCGCTTCTTGCCTTCAGTCAACACAAAACGCAGTTGATCTTCGTTGATCCATTCAACTCTGGCAGGTTTGAGCGGCTTTCCGTCCAGTTCCAACCCGTGCCGCAACAATTGCAGTCTGTTGTTAGGAAGCAACCCTTCGACGCGAACAATGTATTCCTTTTCGACTTTGCCATTGTCGCCGATGATTTTTTTGGCGATGCGCCCGTCTTGCGTAAACAGCAACAATCCCTGCGAATCAATGTCCAGCCGCCCGGCGACAGCCAACCCTTTTAGATGCTCAGGCCGCAGCCGCAGCCTCGATTCGCCAAACTGATTGGCGCGCGTCAGCAAAACAATGGCCGGCTGGTAACCGTCTTCAGCCTGAGCCGAAACGTAGCCGATAGGTTTGTGCAAAACGATGGTGACAAGCCTGTTTTGTTGCTGGCTGGCCTGGCGGGAAAGTTGGACGTCGGCAGTTGGCGAAACTTTGGTGCCGAGTTGGTCAATTACCTGTCCGTCAACAATGACTAAACCTTGCTCAATGAAGACATCTGCTTCGCGACGGGAGCAGATGCCTCGTTGAGCCATCAGTTTCGAAAGGCGGATCAATTCTTCACTCATGGAGTTCAAGCCAGCAGTTTATCCACCACCACGCCGTGAACATCCGTCAGCCGGAAATCGCGCCCCGAATAGCGATACGTCAGTTTGGTGTGGTCGAACCCCAGCAGATGCAAGATCGTCGCGTGCAGATCGTGAACTTGAACCGGGTCTTCGGCGACGTTGAATCCGAGCTCGTCGGTTTTGCCGACGGTGACGCCGCGCTTGAAACCGCCTCCGGCAACGAACATCGTGAAGGATTTGTTGTGATGGTCGCGACCTTTGCTGCGATTGGCGTCGGTGTCGCTTTCCACCATTGGAGTGCGACCAAATTCTCCGCCCCAAACAATGATGGTGTCATCGAGTAAACCACGCTGTTTCAAATCCAGAATCAACGCCGTCGTCGCTTGATCCGTGTTTTTGAGCTGGCTTTTGACGCCCTTGGCGACCTCGCTGTGATGATCCCAGGCTTCGTGGAAAAGCTGAACGAAGCGCACGCCGCGTTCGATCAACCGGCGAGCCAACAAACAATTGTTCGCGTATGAATTCTTGCCCGGTTCTGCGCCATACATCGCCAGAGTTTCTTTGGACTCTTTGGAAAAATCCATCAGCTCCGGCGCGCTTTCCTGCATGCGGTACGCCATCTCGAATGCGTTGATGCGCGTGGCAATTTCTGGATCGCCGGTGACTTCCAAATGCTGCTCGTTCAATTCTTTTAGCGTGTCCAGCGAACGGCGCTGCATTTCGCGCGTGATGCCGCGCGGGTTCGACAGTGACAGAATCGGCGGCCCTGTGCGTTGGAACGGAACGCCTTGATAAAGCGTGGGCAGAAATCCGCAGCCCCAATTTCCTGCTCCGCCGCTGGTTCCGCCGCCGGAAGTCAGCACCACAAACGCGGGCAAATCCTGAGTTTCGCTGCCCAGCCCGTACGTCACCCAAGCACCCATGCTGGGACGCCCAAATTGTACAGAGCCTGTGTTCATGAAAATCTGCCCAGGCGCATGGTTGATCGCTTCGGTCATCATCGAACGGATAATCGTGATGTCGTCGGCAACTTTGGGCAAGTGCGTGAAGGCTTCTGACAATTCCGCGCCGGACTGGCCATGTTTGGCAAACTTGAATTCCGACGCATACAGCCCCGCGTCCGGTTTGATGAATGCGTAATTGATGCCTTTGACCAATTCCTGTGGAACCGGTTGGCCGTTGTACTTCACCAACTCCGGTTTGTAATCGAACAGATCCAGTTGCGACGGCGCGCCCGCTTGAAACAGATAAATGACACGTTTAGCTTTACCTGGGAAATGCGGCGCTTTAGGCGCCAGCGGATTTTTGGATTGCGGAACGGATTCGGCAAATCCGCTTTGCTTCAAAAGCGAAGCCAGCGCCATTGAACCTAACCCGACGCCGCAGTCTTTGAAAAAGTGGCGGCGCGTAACCAGTCGTTTGTACTCAAGCTTGAGTTCGTCCTGAAAATTCATTGCGTGATCTCCACAGGAAATTTTGGGCGGATAGATGCCGTGGATTGTAGGCGGCGACAACGGACATGCCAAGCAAGCGGCATTAATTCTCAAAGGCTATTTTGCCGCCGACCATGGTCGCCACAATTTCCAACTTGTTTGACGCTTCGTGCCAATTGAATAGCACCACGTCCGCTTGTTGGCCAATTTCGATCTTTCCGCGATTGTTCAAGCCAAACAGTTCTGCCGGATTGGCCGAAGCCATACGCAACGCGTCATCGAGCGTCGCATCGGAAAACGCGACGGTGTTGCCGACCGCATCGTGCATTTCCAACGCCGAGCCAGCCAGATACGGAGTGCCCGGCAAACAGACGCGCCCGGATTCGGAAACTTCGGCTTCGATGTTGCCAAGCTTGTATTTGCCTGGCGGACAACCGGCGGCGGCAATGGCATCTGTCACCAACACGCTACGCGCAAAACCTTTGCTGCGCAAAAAGCATTTGACCACCGAAGGCGGCAAGTGATGCCCATCCACAATAAAGCTCGCCCATAAATCGTCGTTGGCCAATTGCTCCCAAATGTAATTCGGATGGCGATCTATTTTCGCGTGCGACCCGTTGCCCAAATGCGTGGACATTTTTGCTCCGGCGTTGACCGCGTCGGCGATTTGCTGTGGAGTCGCCGCTGTGTGGCCAATAGCGACGGTGATACCAGCAGCGGCAGCGCGTTCAATGAACTTCAGACTTTCCGGCCATTCCGGTGACAGGGTCAGCAACCGAATCTGCCCGCGAGCGACGTCCTGCCAACGCTGAAACTTGTCCCAATCCGGCGGGCAAACGTGCTGGCGAGGATGCGCGCCTCGCGGACCGTCTTCCGGCGAAATGAACGGGCCTTCCAGATGAACACCGATGAATGCACGTGCAAACTCTGAAGATTCATCCACCGCGCGCATGACGTTGGCCAGACAGGTTGAAAGATGCTCCGACGATTCGGTGATTATGGTAGGGCAAAACGAAGTCAGACCGGTTCGCCACAAACGCCGCGTCAGCTCAACAATTTGGTCGGTCGTCGTTGTGGAATCGTTGAAATCAATTCCGCCGTAACCATTCAGTTGCAGGTCAATAAAACCAGCCGCCAGGTGCAAACTGTCTTTGCCCAGATCACAAGCTTGCGACAGATCCGCAGGAACGAGGTCAGCAATTCGTTCGCCTTCGATCAGCAAATCAACAAGTTCGGAAGCTGTTTTGATATAGCCTCTAATTCTCATTTGAATTTGGTTCGCTTTCTGGAGTTTTGGAGCGCGCGAACTTTAGCACACGCCCTTCGCGGCAAAGCAACGGTTGGGGGTATAATCGGCGCGCCTTCTGCAACCCTGCTTTACGTACTTTAAGCATTATGAACAATTTCTTCTCTGCGAATAGGCTGTTGGCCGTGGCGGTGTTCGTGCTGTCTTGCGGATTCGTTCCTGCTCTGGCGCAGAAAGCCGATCCACAGCAAATCGTTGAGCTTCGCCGGTTGCGCGATGAATTGAAGGCCAGTGACGGGCTGCGATCAGCCGATGCTGTTGTCATCATCAGTGAACGAGCCGTTGCCGAAGCCGCACAGCAGTTCCTTGGCCTGGAAATCAAAATGGCCAGCGGGAATGTGGTCAAACTGAATTCGATTGAATGCAGCCTGGCAACTGGCGCAGCCATCCTGAAGCTGGGGCTTCAGTACAAGTCAGTCAATCTGCAACTGGCAGGCAGAATCGCCAGCGGGCAAATCAGCGAAGGCCTAATGCGTCTGCCAATTCGGGTTACCGAAGTAAAGCTGCAAAACGGTGGCGTTTCCGGCTTGCTGGTGAAAACCTTGTTCGGTGAATGGTTGAAACCGGAAACGTGGAATGAAGAATTGCCTTCGCTGGATTTTCCTCTGGAACTGAATGAAACGCTGGAAGTCCCGGCCAGCCGGCTTTCTATCGAAGCCAATAACAGTAGCGGTGAAAGCCAGTTGCCGATGGAAATTGCAACTCCGGCGTATCGTGTGCCGATCCAACTGAAACTGACTTCTTTGCTGGTGATGGACAAACGCATTGCGCTGGGATTGCAAATCAATCCGACCGTGCAACCTGTCGAAAAGCCTGTCGCCGAAACCGGCACTAACGGGTTGGAGCCTATGCCACTGGGAAACGAAATTTTCCAGCTTGCCGCATCACTGACCACAGACAGCGACGTGCAGTTGCGACTTAGCCGGAATTTCATCACGTCTTTGCTGACAACCATTGCCACGCAACAAAATCCTGATTTGAATTTCAAACTCAAACAAGGGCGATTGCGGACCACCGAAATCAACGCGGGGCTGACAATCACCAACTACACCGATGTCGAAAGCGGCGAAGGCCAAGCTGACGTCAGCGATTTGAAGATTGAAAGCGTCACCAACGACAAGCTGAATTTGCGATTGAGCGGCCAAGGAACAATTGACGCTCGGGTCAAAGGACGCGAATTTGGAGTTCCGTATGGATTGTCGCCGCGCACCAGCTTTGTCATTCAGGACCAACCGATCCCAATGCAATTCGTCAGCGAAAACGACAAAGTCATTTTGCGCGCCTTGCCGGGAGCGACGTTACCGATTAACGTGCGGTTCAGTCTTAACATTGCCGGGAAAGATTTGGGCATTAATCGCACGGAGGTCGTGCAAGTTGATCGCTGGCTGAGTAGAATCGAATTGCCCGCTCTGCTTAATCGAGAAATTATGCTGCCGCGAAAAATGGAAGTGGATGCAGGCAGCAACATCCATTCAACTGAAAAACAAAAACTGATTTATTCGCTGTCGTATCTGAAAGTTAACACTGGCAGCGACGCTGTCGTTATTACGGCGGACGTAAAGCTAACACCTCGGTAATGCTACCACTGTGATCCTGAGGTTCACCGAACTGTAAAACCCAACATGGAATTCAAAGAAACACTCAAGCTGGCGCTGGACGCCATCTGGTCTCACAAATTGCGCTCGGCGCTGACCCTGCTCGGAATGATTATCGGAGTCACGGCGGTGGTCATCGTCGTTTCGCTGATCCAGGGATTCAACCGATACGTGGACGAAAAGATTGCGGGCATCGGCGCCAAATCTTTCAGCGTTCGCCGTTTCAGTTTTGAAGACTGGAAAAACACAGACACAATTGCCGAAGCCCAGCGCCGCAACAAGGATTTGACCTTCGACGAATTGGATTATTTGCGCGAACGCGCCGTTCAGATCGGGCAACTCGGCGCAAAAGCGATGGGCACGCCTTCCACGCTCAAATACTTTGGCGAAAGCGCGGAAAATGTTTCCGTTGACGGAGCGACAGCTAATTGTGCGGAAATTGACAACATGGACATTGCCGAAGGGCGATACTTTTCTCAAACCGAAGACAATTCGACGCAAAATGTTGTGCTGCTGGGATTCGACGTCGCCAATAAACTCTTCCCCAATTCTTCTGCTATCGGCAAGGAAGTAACAATTGGCGGATTGCCTTATCGCGTCGTCGGAGTCGCCGCCGCCAAAGGAACCGTCTTTGGAATGCCGCAGGACGTGTTTGCGACCATTCCTCTGCATTCATATATCAAACACTTCGGCCCGGCGGTTCGCCAACGCAGCATGTACTTTGTTGGCACAGCCAAAGATGACAACAAATTCCAGGAAACAGTCGAAGAAGTCCGCGCCTTGATGCGTTCTCGGCGTCAGTTGAAATACAACGAAAAAGACAATTTCGGCATTGGCACTCCCGACGCAATTATGGGCATGCGTGACCGCATCCTTGGCCCAATCTTCATCACCGCGATTGCCGTTCCAGCGATTGCCTTGGTCGTCGGTGGCATCGTCATCATGAACATCATGCTGGTCAGCGTCACCGAGCGAACCAAAGAAATTGGCATACGCAAAAGCCTTGGCGCGCGACAAAAAGACATTCTTCGTCAGTTCTTGATCGAAGCCGTCACGCTATCAGCCATTGGCGGTTCGGTTGGCGTGTTCATCGCCTGGGTCGCAGGCCGAATCGTGACAGCGATGTTCTTCCCCACGTACCTGTCGATCGCTGCTGTGATTATCGCCGTCAGCGTTTCCGGTCTGATCGGCGTGCTGTCTGGCATTTTACCTGCACGCAAAGCAGCAATGCTGGATCCGATTGAAGCATTGAGATCAGAGTAATCGGGAGTTTGAAAACCGATTACCGACTACTAAATCCTCACAATCAATTACTCATGAAACTCTTAAGAAGCGATATCTGGGAAAATTTGAAGATGGCGATGGAAACGTTGCGCATGAACAAAGTGCGCTCGTTTTTAACGGTGCTGGGCGTGGTGATTGGCGTGTGGACCGTGATGGCCATTGCGTCAATCATCAGCGGCATAGATTACGCTGTCACTAAACAGATTGAATCCATCGGAACCAATTCCATCTTCGTCACCAAATTCACGCGCGGCGTCCGGTTCGGTCCGCCGACGCGTGATGAACGCATGCGAAAACCGCTGACATATGACGACGCCGTTGCGCTCGGCCAACTGTCCAGCGTCAGCGTTTCCACACCAATTCTCAACATCACCAACGATTATTTTGGCCGCAAATTGGTAGTCAAAGGCGGCGGCAAAGAATCGGCTGCGGTGGCATTACAAGGTGTGACGCCTGATTACGAACAAACCGGAATCTGGGTTATGAACTCCGGGCGGTTCTTTACCAAAGAAGAAAACAACTCTCGCGAAGAAGTCTGTGTTATTGGCGCTTCGCTGGCCGACCAGTTTTTCCCATTCCTGAATCCCATTGATAAATCGTTAACCATCGGCGGACGCGAATTTCGCATTGTGGGAGTGTTAGAAAAACGCGAACAGCTTTTCGGCGGCGGCGAAGGCAGCAACGACCAAAACAACGTGGTGTTCATGCCATTCACCGTTGCGCAAAAGCTGAAACCGCGCGCTGAAGACGTGTACATCACTGTCGTTGCCAAACCCGGCATGCTGACGAAGGCCGTGGATGATGTCACCGCGCAATTGCGAATTCGGCGGCAAGTGTTGTTCGATCAACCCGACAATTTCGGTGTCACAACTGCCGATAGCATGATCCAAACCTTCCGCTCCATTACCTTTGGCATTGCCATAGCAATGATCGCCATTTCCTCCGTCGGGTTAATGGTCGGCGGCATTGGCGTGATGAACATCATGCTGGTCAGCGTCACCGAACGAACTCGCGAAATCGGCATCCGCAAAGCCATTGGAGGACGCCGCCGCGACATTTTGTGGCAATTTCTGATCGAAGCCATGACCTTAACCGGCATGGGCGGATTGATCGGATTGGGAATTGGCTGGCTAACCACATTGCTGATCCGATTGATCGTGCCATCATACGTTCCGCTGTGGGCGCCAATCGCAGGCTTTGTGTCCAGCGTCGGCATCGGGCTGATATTTGGATTGTGGCCTGCCTGGAAAGCCGCCAAACTCGATCCGATTGTCGCGCTACGATACGAATAAACCACTTCGATCAGCGCGTTAGGATTCCCAACCTTGCCGAGCATCAGGTTTTCTTTAGGGCATTCCGCAAAGTTGCCATCGTTTCCTGCTGTTGCCGGATGACAAACGCGCGGGCTGTTTGGACTTTCGCTTTTGCTTTGCCGGAGTCCTTTGCCATTGCCAGCACTGCGGGAACGTAGCGGGCAATTTCCGCTTCCTGATCGAAATCAAACAGCCAGTCGCCCAAGCCAATATCCCTCCACATAAAGCCTTTGCTGGTCTGTTCCGCAAAGCGTCCGACAATGGCCGGAATGCCATTGCCCACACACATAATCGGAGAATGCATTTCCAGCCCGAACATGCCGGCTGAGCGCACATACGTGCTCAGGGCTTCATCCGTCAGCCAGAATTTTTCACGCCAGACCACGCGTGGTTTCACGTCAGCAGGAAGCTTGTCATAAATCCATTGCTTGCCAACTTCCATCTGGCTCATGTCTTCGGGACAAAGCAAAACCTTGTGTTTGGTTTCGCGTATGACGGCGGTAATCGCTGCGCGCAAAGGCGCGTGATCATGTTCCGCCATCGCCTCGTTGCGAGCGGCTCGTTCCGCGTTGACGGCTTGATCTCGATATTTCCAATACGGCGTGTAGCGCAAACGGGGAATGCAGCAAAGGAATTGGCCGTGTTGCAATTGATGAGCGCGCAAAAACTCAGCCGCCCGTTGCTCGTTGCGCAAATCACAGGCGAACGCTCCATCAGGCGCAAACCCCATCACGGGAGATTTGACCCCTTCGGATTTCGCCAGCTTCAGCGACACTGAATCACGGAAGTACACGAACTTCGCCTGGCTGAGTAAATCTTTGTCATTCGCGCCCGACTGAAACGACCCGTGCGTAATGCCGTATACGCCAAACGGCTTGCCTGTGTGTTTGATGAACGCGGCGACATCTTTTGACGCGACAAGCGAAGGCCCGGAACCGTGGAGCAGAAAATCGCACCAGTCGACCGCTTCCTGCAAAGCGGGATTCGAAGCTTTGCCGCTTTCGCCAATGCTTCCTTTGACAATCTGCAATTTTGGAAAGCGCCGATGCTCCATCGCCATAACTTCTTCGGACAAATCCGGCGAAGCCCACAGCCGCACTTCGGCTTCCGGCAGATATTTTTCGATCAGCGCCAGCACGCCTGGGGTGTGCGCAATGTCGCCAATGTTGAACACTTGCCACGACGACCGCAGCAAAATGCGAGGCCGCTTTTTATCGAATGCAGGCGAGGGATTCGCCGCACTCAGAGATGTAGCACTGGGTTTTAATGCTGCGGTACCAATGAATGCAGCAGCGGAAGTCCGGATGAAAATTCGACGGTTCAAGAGCTTGTTTCCCTTTCTTTCCTGATGTTCTGCGAACAACTCCCTGGCTTCGAACTCACTTTCGCAATTCCCCCACCACCCTGGACATCGAAACCATGTCAGCCATTCTGACGGATTCAGCGTTCCGGCGATTGGGGCGTCCAATCATCCGTCCGAAACGGTGACGCCGGAAGGCCTTCTTTGTTGTACAGATTGCAGCGCGGAGAATTTGCCCAGCCGTAGCGCGCTGCAACCGGCTTCAGCACGGCGGGGCTGGCAAGAAGCACGCTGTCGCCATCAATTTTCGCGGTTGCTTCAATCCATTGGCGATCTTCGCCAGCGATGTAAAAGCCAATCAACTTTTCCGCAGGCAACGGCGCGACACCGGGGGCAAACCACGGCGCTTGGCCAATGGTCAAGCCGCTCCCCGTTTCACGGAAACGCACGCGAATTTTGCCGCCTTCGACCGCAAAATCACGAAACAGCGGCCCGGATGCGACCAGCTTTTGTCCGTAAACGTCGCGCCGCGCCAGCAGCGCCAAGCGGTAGCCAACATCCAATTTGTTTGTGGGATGAACGTCTTTGGGATTGCCGACATCAATCGTGATGGCCATGCTGGTGCGCGGTTCGCGCAGCGCCATCGCTTGCGCCTCGCGGAGCCACGGCCAGCCGCTCTTGGCAACCGGAACAGGGTCTTCCCCAAACGATGGCAATTGCACAAACAGGAACGGAAACTCCGCGCCCCAGTGCGCACGCCAATCCTGAATCAGTCGCGGGAACAATGTGCGGTATTCCATCCCCGCGTTGCCGTTGGCTTCGCCCTGATACCAGATCACGCCGCGCAAAGCATAAGGCGCAAGCGGCGCAATCATTGCGTTAAAACTCACGGTCGGCGTTTGCGGGCGACGAGATGGTGAAGGCATTCCCATCGGATCAGGGTTTTGTGGTTCGGGCCACGCTGGTTGCGGTTTTTCGCCCACGGATTTGCCGGCGGCCTTGTCCGCGTTGTAAGCCTTTGTCGCGGCATTGAACACGGGTTCGACCTCTTTTCTCCATCGCTTTAATTCCGAGTCATAATTCGCCGCGAGCGTTGGATCTGCCTGAATCTTGCGGTACTGCGCGACCGCGTTGTCCCAATCCGCCAGCGTTCGTGCCAGCGCGGGGCTTTTTTTCAAGCCTTCCAGACTGATCCAGGTTTGAATCGGCGTGCCGCCCCACGGAGCGCCGACAACGCCGACTGGACAACCGAGCGTGCGCCGCAATTCTTTCGCGAAGAAATACGCGACAGCAGAAAAATCACGGGCCGTTTCCGGCGCGCTGATTTTCCACGCGCCAGTCACATTTGCTTGCGGTTCGGAGGCAGTTTTGAGCGCAACCTTGAACAATCGCAATTGCTGATCGCCCGCTTGCGGAATAGCTTCTGCGGCGTTGTGTGCGCCGGAAAGTGACATGCCCATATTCGATTGCCCGCCTGCCAGCCAGACTTCGCCGACCAGTACATCGCGAAAAACGAGGTTGCCAACTTTCAATTCGCGAGGTTCGGCGCTGGCCGATAAAGGGTCAAGCGTGACCATCCATTTGCCCGCCGCATCGGCAGTGACGACTTTCTTCTGCCCTGCAAATTCAACGGTCACAATCTCGCCCGGCGCAGCGGTCCCCCACACAGGCACAGCTGCGTCACGCTGCAAAACCATGTGCTCGCCAAAGATTGCAGGCAATTTGATCTCTGCATGCGCTGCCTGAGCCAGGACAAGGACAATCAACAAAAACAACCATCGTTTCACTTTCATCTGATTCCTCAATCTTTATTGCTTCGGCACTGAACAACACCGCGATGTGTTGCTTATAGCGCAATGCGTTGGCGTAGCGCACGTCGTCCTATCAAACTTCACGGACAAGCCCTGCACGACGCTGCCTGACACCCAAAAAACGGGCGCAGTGCTGGACGACACCAATGGCGACGGCCAACACTGCGCCCAATAGGCGGAGAACGTTTTTCATCAAAATGTCAGCTTGACGCCCAGCCGCAGCAAACGCCCCGGCGTT
>DAOMFR010000060.1:14753-37395 GCA_035429885.1 Blastocatellia bacterium | reverse complement strand
ATGCGCTTTACCAAATATTCAAAATGGGACGGGCAAAGTTGGGACGACATCAGTTTGGAAGAATTGATGGAAGCTCTGACCGATCATCTGCTGCGCAGCGGGTTTGAAGACCAATTTCGGAATCGCTGGCAACGAGGCTGGGATGACGATGATTTCGACAACGTGGATCCGCAAGACGCGCTAGAACAATTGCGCCAGGCAATCAAACGGGCGCTGCGCGATTCGGGCTTGCTGGATCAGGAACAGTACAACCAGCTTTTTGATGAGCAAGGCAACGCTCGTGACCATCGGCTGGACGAATTGATTGATCGGTTGATCCAGCGGTTGTTGCAGGAAGGATATTTGAACGCCCAAGGCGATCAGGAAGCGATTGACGGAATGTTTGGCGAAGGCCAGGGCGAACACGCCAGGCAACAACCGCAAGCCGGGCAAGGCCAAACCGGCGAATTCAACAAGCCGAACATCAAGTTTGAAGTCACCGACAAAGGCATTGATTTTCTCGGCTACAAGACGCTGAAAAACCTGATGTCCAGCGTTGGCAAATCCGCGCTCGGCCGCCACGACACCAAATATCTTTCGACTGGCGTCGAAGCCTATGAATCTTCCAAACCATACGAATTCGGCGACGCAATGAATCTGGATGTCACGGGAACCTTGATGAATGCGATTGGCCGCGAAGGGCTGGGCGTGCCGCTCAATTTGGAATACAAGGATTTGATGGTGCGGCAATCGGAATATCAATCTTCGTGCGCGACGGTGTTGATGCTGGATTGTTCGCATTCGATGATCCTATATGGCGAAGACCGCTTCACACCGGCCAAACGTGTCACGCTGGCGTTGTCGCATTTGATCCGCACGCAATATCCCGGCGATTCGCTGAAGCTGGTGCTGTTTCACGATTCCGCCGAAGAAGTTCCGTTGAGCAAACTGGCCAGCGTGCAGGTCGGCCCCTATCACACCAACACTTGCGAAGGGCTGAAACTGGCTCGGCGATTGCTGATGGCTCAGCGCAAAGACATGCGCCAGATCATTATGATTACCGACGGCAAACCTTCAGCGCTGTTTGTGGACGAAGATTTTGGCCGCCATCCGCACACGCAGAAAAAGAAAAGCGAAGGCGGTCGGCGGTTGTACAAAAATTCGATGGGGCTGGACCCGATGATTACCGAAGCCACACTGGCCGAAGTCGCCGCCTGTCGCAAATCAGGAATCATCGTCAATACATTCATGTTGACGGACGATTATTACCTGGTCGAATTCGTCAAACAGATGACCGAAATCGCTCACGGCAAAGCATATTTCACCACCAGCCTGAGCCTGGGCGAATACGTGATGATGGATTTCATCAAACGCAAAACGAGCCGCGTGAAGTAATGGAGGAAAGGCTTTTGATCGAAGCATTAACTATAGAAAACTATTTGGGCAAATACGGAACAGACGGAAATAACGGAATCACTGGAAGGTACGGAATACGGCTGATGATCTCTCTCCCCTTCCGTATGTTCCGTTATTTCCGTTTATTCCGTCATTTTTCCTGCCTAATTTTCAGTGCGGCATTTCTGCTGCTAGTTGTCTTTTCGGTATCTGCACAGATTCGGCCTCAACAACACCAACAACTTCGCGCAGCCGTGGATCGGGATGACGTGCGAACGGCGGAAAGTTTGTTGCGTGAAATGTTGAGTACTTCGCCCGAAGCCTTTGCCAAAAACAATTACGATTATTTGCTGGCGCGGCTGTTGATGCGGCGCGACGCCAATGCGGAAGCCAATTCCTTTCTACAAGCGGTCGTCGCGCGCAATTCGCCACTGGCCGGGTATGCGGTGTGGCATCAGGCGGAGATCGCTCGCGCAGCCGGCAACCTGAAAGAAGAGCAGCGATTACTGCTGAAGCTGATCAATCAATTTGGCGATCATCTATGGCGAGATCGAGCAGTGACGCGGCTGGCGGAAAGCCAGTTCAAATCGGGCCAGCACCAGTCGGTAATCAATCTGCTGAAAAGCACCGTACCGGTTCGGCGCGAACATCTGGCATTGATCGGTGAAGCTCAGGCGGCTGCGCGGCAGAAAGATGCAGCACGAGCAACCTTTGAAACCGCCATGAACGGCAATTCTCAAGACGATGTTTCGCTGCGAGCCGCATTGGGACTGGACCGCCTGGACGAAGCGGCAAACGCGCTGCTCAGTGAAGAAACGCATCTTCGCCGGGCGCGCATTTATCAATTTAACCGGTACTTTGCCGAAGCGCGCAAACATTGGATGGCCGTGATCACGCAATTTTCCGCCAGCACGAAACGAGCGGAAGCTCTGTTCAACCTGGGGCGCGGATATTTTTGGGAAGACAATTTCGCCGAATCCGCCAAATGGTATGAACAGGTCGGCAAGGAATTCCCCAACACACCCGAAGGCGAACAAGGGTTTTATTACGTCGGCCATTGCCGCCAGTATTTGGGAAACACGGATGGCGCGATTGCCCGGTACGAAGAATTTCTGCGCACGTATCCCAAAAGCGAATACGTCGGGTACGCGCATTTGAACGCGATTGACACGCTGCGCACTGCCAAGCGCAACGACGAAGCATTGAAATGGACTGCTCGCGGAATGGCGCTCAGCGATCCTTTCACATCCGTGACGTCGCAATTCAAACAAGCCCTGATTCGGCTGAGCCAGGAAAATTATCAGGCAGCATTGACGGAATTCACGGCGTTGAAATCCCGAAACTTGAGCGTGCGCGGACTGGTCGCGTCAACCAATGCTCCGGAAGTGGCGTTTATGCGCGCCTATTGCCTGGAAAAACTGGGACGATTTGACGAAGCGATTAACGAATATCTGGCTATGCCCGAAGCCCGCGCTGGAGCGGCAGGCTATTACGGATGGCGCGCCAGCGAACGGTTGCGCGCGTTGGGACAAAACCTGCGCGCCAAAAATCTGATTGCCGGTCAGCGAGAACGGTTTTTCAACATGGCTCGTGTAACCAATTCGCAAGGAAACGCGGCAGCGGCCAAAAGCGCAGCGAACCAGGCGTTGCGACTTTCCAGCGACGAAGCCTCGCGCAACGAAGCACTCACAATTTTGAAAACCGCTTACGGCAAGCTGCGCGGTTACCAAGCTCCGGTAATTGCGTACACCGCTTCCGGACGAACTGCGCTGATCGGCCCCGGCGAGGCTTCAGCCAGCGGAACCAGCCGGCAAACCATCGCCAACGAATTGCTCTTTTTGGGATTGTTTGATGAAGGCGCCTCAGAACTGGCGGAAACTGGCGCGACCCGAGCGACCGTTGCGTATTACTGTTCACGCGGCGAATGCGCCAAACGCAGTTACGATTTCAGCGAGCCATTGCTTTCGGCTCTGCCTGATGATTACCGGCTGGAATTATTACCGCGCGAAACTGCGGAGGTGATGTACCCAATGCCGTTTCGCGATTCGCTGGAACGGCATGCCAAAGCGCGTGGCGTAGATCCCCGCTTCGTCTTGTCCATTGCTCGACAGGAAAGCAGCTACAATCCGCGAGTTAAAAGCTACGCGGCAGCGCGTGGATTGATGCAATTCATTGCCCAGACCGCCGACCAGATTGCGGCTCAGTTGCGACTGCGGGATTTCGAGCAAGACGATTTGTACAATCCCGACACCGCTGTGCTGTTCGGTTCGCAGTACATGAAAAATCTATTTGAGGAGCTTCGGTCACCACAGGCTGTGGCGGCAGCATACAACGGCAGCGAAGATTCCGTTCGCCGCTGGATTGCGCGAGCAGGCAGCTCTGAACTGGATCGGTTTGTGGTGGAAGTGCTGAAAAGCCAGACGAAGGATTACGTCTATAAAGTCACCAGCTACTATTTGGCGTACCAAAAAATCTATCCAAATCAGAACCGCGAACGGTAAAAACATTATGTTGCAACGTTCGCGATTCTGGGAATGACTTACCTGAACAAAGAAATCAGTCCATACATCAGCGCGGAAATGGCTGCTGCTGCTGGAATCGTGATGATCCAGGCCCACACGATTCTGCCAGCGACTCCCCAGCGCACAGCCGACAAGCGTTGCGATGCGCCAACGCCGACAATGGCTCCCGTAATTGTGTGAGTTGTCGAGACGGGAATTCCATAATGCGATGCCAACAGAACGGCTCCTGCGCCACCGGTTTCTGCGCAAAAACCGCCAACGGGTTTCAGCTTGGTGATTTTTGATCCCATCGTTTTCACAATGCGCCAACCACCGGACATGGTTCCCAATCCGATGGCCATAAATGCAGCCAACCCAACCCAGTACGGAATGTCGGCTTTCGGATCAACATATCCTCCGGTCACCAGCGCAGCCATAATGATGCCCATGGTTTTTTGCGCATCATTGGTTCCGTGCGAGAAGCTGAACAGAGAGGACGAAACCAACTGCATAACGCGGAATAATCTGTCTACGCGTGTTGGGGCGAAGTTCCGGAAAATCCAGAAAACCGCCACCATCAATCCCATCCCGGCCATCAACCCGACTCCGGGTGAAATCACGATGAATGACAAGGTGCCCCACCAGCCTTTGGGCCATTTGGCGTCAAAGAGCAGCGCATGAATCCCGGATTTTGCGATTGCTGCCCCAGCGTAACCGCCAATCAACGCGTGTGAAGAACTGGTCGGCAATCCCAGATACCAAGTAATCAAGTTCCAGGCAACAGCTCCGACCAGGCCGGCTAACACCACCCATTCGTTGACCAGTTTGGGATCAACCAAGCCGCCGTAAACCGTCTTTGCGACTGCATGCGTTCCAAAGAAGAAGGCGATAAAGTTAAAAAATGCGGCAAAGATGACCGCCACTCCGGGTGTCAGCACACGTGTGGAAACCACTGTGGCGATGGAATTGGCAGCGTCGTGAAATCCGTTGGTGTAATCAAAGGCAAGAGCAAGAACTACGATAAAAGCGACAAGCACAAAAGTACTGTCCATACACACCTCTGTTAGTGAGAATCCGTGGCTCGAATAGATGTGGAAATTCGGTGAACCAAAAGCCAATACGGACGATTCATAGGTTATGCGTTTTTCAGCACAATTGCTTCCAGAACGTTGGCGGCGTCTTCGCACTTATCAATCATCCGTTCCATCTTCTCGTAAATCTCTTTCATTTTGATGATGGTAATCGGGTCTTTTTCTTCCGCGAAGAGTCTTTCAACGGCTTCGTGGTGATAACTGTCGCCTTCGCTTTCCAGCGTATGAATGTCTATGCAATCGGTCAAAACCTTTTCGCTGTTGTTGCCCAATCCGCCAACGGCTTCTTGCAACTTGACGGTCAGGCGAACCAGCACGTCTGTCATTTTGCGCGCATGTTCGGTGGATTGTTGAACGTGATACAGGATGATTCGTTTGGCCGTGTATTCAATCGCATCCATCACATCATCCAGGCCGCTGGCCAAGGCGTGAATGTCTTCGCGGTCAATCGGCGTGATAAAGGTTTGGTTGAGTTTTTTGACAATGTCGTGGGTCAGATCGTCGCATTTGTGTTCCAGCGCCTTGATCTGTTCGGCATACGTGGCGCGGTTATCGAAGTCGGAAAACAGCTTTTGCAACAACTTGGCCCCTTCATTTATTTGCGAAGCCAGGTTGTTGAACATGTCGAAATATTTTTCTTCTTTAGGCAACAGTCGCATCATGCGCTCTCCTTGAAATTGCATTGATAATTTTGAAATCCGCATCACTGCTGAAATAAGGCGGGCAGTATACAGCCTCAGCCCAAATCTGAGAACGAAGCCACCCGCACAGTTGAAGATTTAAGACGGGCATAACACTTCTGCTGAAAAGCGGATTGCTAAATTTTATTCCCTGATTGCAATTTGTGGCACCGAGCTTGCTCAACACTTCGTCGTCCGAGGCTCCTACCCCTAAAAATAAAATACCAAACAAGAGTATAAGGAGTGATAGTAATGCAAGCAGGTAGACAAAAAGCAATCAGTCAAAGAGCAGGAGAAATTTTGTGGAGGACGTTAAAGGTAGCACCGATCGTCGGATATGCGTTCGTCATTGCAGCCGCGCCAACTGTTTTGCGTCGTAAAGGATACGTTTTGGGTAGTTTAGCCGTCGTTTTGGATTTGCTCCCGGTCATTTGCCTGATCAAAGCCGGCGTCGAAGTGTTCACGGGCGATCTGATTCCCGACAAATTCGAGACTCCCAACCAGCCCAGCCTGGAATTGGCCGCGTAGTTTCACCTGTCTACAAACCGCGACGACATCCCAAGACAATGTCTACGATTAAAGACTAAAGACAGATCACATCTCACCAAAACACCAAAGGGCAAGTCGCCAAAACGACTTGCCCTTTCAATTTTTTCAGCGCCTGTCAGGTTCAGAATTTAAAACAATCGGCGGGAAAGATTGAACCCAATTGTCATCCCCTGCCATCCGTCGTCGGCTCCCACCAACCCGCGCGTCATTGAACGTTGTGACATCGTTGTTCCATGACCGTTGGTGAAACTCAGCGTAAACGAATGCTTGCGCGATTCGCTGACTTTCTGAATGGCAAAGCCAAACACCGGGCGATGAATGCCTGTAAATTCCGAAACGTAGCGGGCCTTTTCGTTGACGCGCATATTTGCTTCGGCCATCAAAGCCACAGTCGGGCGAATATTGACCGACAACCCGGTTCCCAAGGCCACAGCAGTTTCGCCCGGCAGATTTTGAGTGGGTGAAAAACCAATCGGACGATCTCCCAGGGAAATGGTCGGCACAAAATAAATCTGCGCGTGGCGCGTGATGCTGCGTGCAAAAGCGGCTTCAAAACTGGTGGTGAAATTGCGTTTGAAATTATCGCGGCCTTCCAATCCGACTTTCACTTCCAGTGAAAATGGATCGCCTTTTTGTTCATTATGAATGGTCGCTCCGACCGAAAGTTGAATCGGGCGTCCCAAACCGGACGGCGAACGATAAGCAGCCACGTGAATGCGATCCGTGATTCCGTAAATGAATCCAAACGAAGGCATGGCGATGGAATCCAACCCAAACAACTCCGAGGAATTGCTCGGTTCGCCAAATGGGAACCGGTGCGTGAAATCGGACCACAATGATCCTTTTTCAATCGCCATCGCCGTCGGTAAATTGATCGCGCGCACATCCGCAGGGCGATACACATTGGACGGAGTGTCGCGTTTTTCCACAGTCTTAACTGGCGCGGCGGCGACCTGTGTCGAAGCTTTGTCGCTGGCTGTCAGTTCCTTGACGGTTTTGGTTTTGGTGTTGATGACGAATTTCTTGCCGTTCATTTCGACAACGGCTTCGTCATTGGAAATGAAACTGACTGGCGGCGGAGCGTCCTGCGCAGTGCGGAAATTTTGCGGGAATTTCTGACGAAGCTCCGCAGTAAATTCCAGCCCGGCGGCGGCAAAGGCTTTGCCAAATTCATTGCGAGCGCCTCCGCCCGCTGGATTGACGTGGCACAGAGCGCAATTCTGCAAATCCGGCTTCGAAAGTGGATTGGCGATGTACTGCTTCAGGTAATCGGGGCGAGCGTGAACGCTCAATCCGGCAACGGCAACGACCATTGCGATCAAAGCGAGTTTGAAAAGTCGGCTTTTGGACATAGGTTTGTGTGACTCCTGCAAGTAAAGATTTCTTGTGCGGACATTCGCGTTGGAGTTCTCCGCGTCGCGCAAAGATGATTTTTATCAACTTAAATTTCGAATTTTGTAAGGGCAGCGCGTTTTACGGCAATCCACGTTCCGCCAATTCGTGACAGAGCAGACGGCTTTTCGCCGCGCAAACAAAGCGCAGGCGACTCCGGTTGAGTCGCCTGTTGTCACAAAATGGCTTTTTGAGTCTCGAAAAGTTCCGGCAATGAATTACCGACCTTTGAATTCCGGTTTGCGCTTTTCCAGGAACGCGCGCACGCCTTCTTCCTTGTCTTCACTGGAAAAACACAGCGCGAACAGGTCAATTTCCTGATCCAATCCCGCGCGCAACGTGGTGCGCGCAGCGGCTTTGACCGCAGTCTTGGCCATCGCCAAGGCCACAGGACTTTTTTCAGCAATTTTGTTGGCGAGTTCCATCGTCTTGGCTTCCAGATCGGCCAGCGGATGCACTTCGTTGACCAGGCCGAGCCGCAATGCTTCCTGCGCATCAATCATATCGCCCGTCAAAATCATTTGCATGGCTTTGCCTTCGCCGACCAATCGAGTCAGGCGCTGCGTTCCGCCTCCACCGGGGATGATTCCCAGATTGATTTCCGGCTGACCAAACCGCGCCTTTTCGCTGGCGATGCGAATGTCACAGGACAGCGCCAACTCGCAGCCGCCGCCCAGGCAAAACCCATTGATCATCGCAATTAGCGGTTTCGGAAAGTCTTCGGCGGTGACGAAAATATTGCGCGCTTTCATCACGGCGCGTTGCTGCACGGCGGTGCGGCCCGCGAATTCGTTGATGTCGGCTCCGGCGACAAAGGCTTTTTCGCCTGCGCCGGTCAACACGACCACGCGAATTTCCGCATCCGCGCGCAACTCATCCAGCGCATTGGCCAATTCTTCGCGAGTTTTGATGTTCAACGCATTCAGCTTGTCCGACCGGTTGATGGTGATCAGCGCGACACGTCCGCGCCGTTCGAGCAGGATGTTTTCAAACATGATTGCCGATGCTCCTTGAGTAATTTTGGGGTTGGAAAAACAGGCGCGGATTATCAAGCTCGGTTTCGCTTAAATCAAGCATTAGAATCTGACCGATTTCGTTGCGACGAAAAGCTTTGCTTGCACCGTTCGGAGCTTGCGGGCTATATTGCGCCAGTCAAAAATACTTCCCCTAAGCGTACTCAAAAGCTTGATTGAAGAGCAATTTTCTGGTGCCGAGGTCCAACAGGGCTTTTGCGGTAGCCGCATTTTTTTGCGAGGTGACAAGGAAAACGACATGGCCGGGATCATCACAAACAGAACTCAATTCGCAGCTGGCGGGAAACAAGTCAATGCATTCATTGCCAAGCCGGAAGGCATTCCCCAAGCTCCTGCCGTAATCGTCATTCATGAATGGTGGGGATTAAACCCACATATTGAAGATATTGCTCAGCGTTACGCTAAAGAAGGTTTCATTGCTGTCGCCACAGACTTGTACAACGGCGTGACGACCAAAGATGCACAGGAAGCCGGCGCGCTGATGTCGGCACTGAAGCCGGAAGATGGCATTGAATCATTGAAAATCGTGCTCGATGCCCTGCGTGCAGACCCGGAAGTCAGCAGCGTGGGTGTAACGGGTTTCTGCATGGGCGGAACATTCGCGCTGTTGCTGGCCTGCCACGCGAAGGTCGAAGCCTCAGCGCCATTTTATGGCGATGTGCCGGTGGACACGACGGTCATTGGCAAACTCAGTTGCCCAGTGTTGTTCATCGGGGGCGAAAACGATCCCTGGATCACGCTTGAAAAGATGAATCGGCTGGATGCAGCGCTCAAACAGCACTCAAAACCTGGCGAAGTACGCATTTACAAAGACGCGGATCATGCCTTTTTCAACGATACCCGTCCGGAGGTGTACAGCAAGGTTGACGCCGAAGACGCCTGGAAAACCGTCATCGAATTTTTCAATAAACACTTGCGACAAGCTCAACCTGCGACGGCCTGAAAATCGGCCTTCGGCAACGAGCGGTTCCCCGCGCACTTTTTGGGAGACAGATCATGGGAAGCGAAACAGTCTATTGCGCCGGTTGTGGCATTACGATGGTATCGTTTATGAAAGTCTGCCCGCGTTGCGGCACGGTTCGCACAGATTCCGAGCCAAACGCTGGAGCCGGAAAGGTAAAAGTTGATCCGGCTACCATCGTTGCGACCGGCGCCGTGTTTGCCGCTGTCACTTCAGCGGCCAAAAATTCTGAAAGCGAAAGCTTGCCCGCCCAACCGCCGATTTCCATCATTCCGGTCAATGCATTGCGGCAAAAAAATGCTTATTACGATGAAAACCAGTTTACCCCGCCGCAGAATTTTGTGCTGATGTCGCCGAATGATGAAGAGCGCCGGTTTCCACTGCTTACCCGCTCACAGATTTCCCTGATCGCCGTTGGTGTAGCGTTGCTGTTGCTGGCGCTAATTGTCGGCTGGCTGTTGTGGCGGCAGCAGCGACGCGATGTGATCCAAGCTGCCAATGCCGCCGCGGCAAAAGTTCCAGCCGCAATGGCGGCAATGCCCGGCCCGAATATTGAGCCTTTGCCGCTTCCGTCGCCTGCTGCCGAAATTGACCAGATGCTGTTTGAATCCGTCAAAACAGCACTGGCGGCTTACAACCCGCTTGGATTTCAGCGCTACTCGTTTGAAGTCAAAGACGGCACCGTCACGCTCAATGGCACAGCCGAACATCAACCTGAAAAAGACGGAGCCGAAAACGTCGTCCGGTTGTTAGTTGGCGTCAAATCAGTCGTCAATAACTTGCAGCTAAAACCCGGCCTGGCTTCAGAACCAGTCAAACTGAATCTGGCCGAAGCTAAATTGCTGGACGACGCCTTGCGCCGCCAAATTCTGGAAAGTCAGCCCGGTTCCAGCGAAACGCAATCAACCCAAGTCACCAATCAGGCAGCCGCCATCCCGGATGCTCAACGCGAGGCCGAACGTCTGCGCCGTGAACAAGTGGCAGCCAAACAGCGTGAAGAAGAAACCGCGCTGCGGTTGGCCGCTGAAGAAAAACTGAAACGTGAAACCGAAGCGTACGAAAAACGGCTGGAAGAAATGCGCCGAGCCGAGGCCGACCGACGCGCCCGCGCCGAACAAGCCAGAACCGATTCGGCGACGCTTCGTTACGGAACCATTGCCTGGAGCGGAATCGTAGATGGCGTTGAGGAAGTGATCATTTCCGGCTCGAGCGCTTCCGTTCGCCACATTGGAGGCAATCCACCGCGCGAAGTCCGCGCATCATTCAGCGCTGCCGTTCCGCGCGCAGCGATGGAAGTGAAGCTGATTTGGCAAACGGGACGCGGCCAGATTGAAGTCGTTCAGCAGCCTTCAGCTGCCAATGGCTACACGACCATCATTCGCATTGACGACAGCCAGAAAGGCGGCGACAAACGCTATGAATTCACGTTGCGCTGGTCGTTGCAGTAAATGAAACTCCCAAACTCCTCAGCCGAGCTGACCGAGAAACGGCACCAGTTAAAATTCATCACTCAGAACCTGGAAGCGACTTACGGCGTGCCATCCAATGACAGCCTGGAAGATCCATTGGATGAATTGATTGCCACAATCCTTTCGCAATCCACAACCAACATCAATAGTCACAGAGCATTTGCCAGCCTGAAGGCTCGATTCCTGGACTGGGAATCGGTTAGACGAGCGCTTCCGGCAAGTATTGCCGCTGCAATCAAGTCCGGCGGCTTGGCCAACGTCAAATCCATCGTCATCAAAAACATCTTGAACGACATTCAGGTTCGGCGGGGAAATCTTGATCTGTCCTTTTTGAAGACGGTTCCCATTGAAGAGGCTCGAGAGTTTCTACTTTCGCTGAAAGGTGTAGGGCCAAAGACAGCTGCGTGTGTTTTGTTGTTCTCCTGCAAACGTCCCGTCTTTCCAATGGACACACATATTTTCAGAATTTTGCGCCGGGCAGGAATATTGCCGGAGAAAATCAGTGATGAATGTGCCCACCAAATGATCGAACAGCTCATTCCACAGAAAAAACATTACTCATTGCACATCAATCTGATCACCCTCGGCAGACAGATTTGCCATCCGAGAACTCCGAAATGCGCGCAGTGTTCCTTGATAGAACACTGCGAATTTGGCCGGACGATGCTCTGAAATCCTTGATCAGGAAATTATCGGTTCAATCCCTAATGAAGAGTGTGTAAAAACTGCTTCAATGGGTTTGGCTCAGACTGTTCTGAGTCTTTTCGACTGCGGATTGTAGAGAGGCGAGAGAGCGAGTCGTGCGAAATCCGCAGTCAAGAATTAACCATGGCTAAAAAGCGTTCAACCCTAAGCTTTCTATGTAACGTTTCCCGTCACAATTTCAAAGTGGCAACGACCAACAATCTCAATGCAAAAGGCTTGCGACAAAAAATGCTCCATATCTTGCAATAGTTTAACGACTATTTCTGGAAATTTTCACAGCTTCGAATTCAGTGGTATGGTCGTTGCTTAATAGGGAGACGACAAGCAATGCTTCAGCAGTTTAGGTAAACTCGGAGACGGGAGATGTTGGGGGACGTCAAACGTTGAAGAGCTTTTCCAAATAGAGCGGTTGTTCGATTGCGTATGGTTCTTGGGGGAGGCCATACGCAGTTGAGCAACCGTTCTTTTTTTGTTTTTAGGGCGACTTTCTTCGGCCAAGCATCTACTACCCGCCTCTAACCCGCTGTCAGTAACTGATAAAGTAAACAAAGCGTCTAAACACATAACAGGACTTACTATTTTGCCCATGAACGATGGGTGCCCTGAATTTATGTTCTCAACAAATTAAGTGAAGCCGTGGGGAAAATCATGAAAAGAACCTCTGTGAAAAGATTTGTGGCAACCGCCTTGACCTTCCTGCTGGCGCTGAGTTCGCCAATCGCACTCGCCCAGGATTCCAAAAAATCTAAACCAAAGACCCAAGCCCATTCACCCAAAAGCCTGAGCGCGGAGCAAAAAACCATTCACTTGCTGGACCGCATTACATTTGGCGCCCGCCCCGGAGACGTTGAGCGCGTGCTGAAGCTCGGCTGGGAAAAATATCTGGATGAGCAGCTTCATCCAGATCGTATTTCAGACACCGCACTCGATCAAAAACTCAAAGGCATTGAAAGCATACATCTGAGCAATGCAGAGTTGGCCAATTACTATCCTCCACCGCAAGTCATTCAGAAGGCGTTGAAAGAGAAAGGCATGGAAATGCCAGAGTTTGCCAACGGCGCAAACGCTCCAACCGGGCAAAACGAGCAGGATCAACAAGCCAATCTGGCCAAACGGCGCGAAATTCAAAAGATGTTGAAGGAAATGGGCTACAAACAGCCTCAGCAAGTCGCGCTGGAATTGCAGCAATCCAAAATCCTGCGCGCCGTGTACAGCGAGCGCCAATTGCAAGAAGTGATGACTGATTTCTGGTTTAACCATTTCAATGTCTTTCTGCAAAAAGGCGCTGACCGTGTGCTGACAACAACTTACGAACGCGACGTGATTCGCCCGAATGCCTTCGGCAAATTCGAGGATTTGCTAAAAGCGACAGCGGAAAGCCCTGCGATGCTGTTTTACCTGGATAACTGGATGAGCGCCGCGCCCAACGCGCAAGCTATGCAGCGCCGCCAACAATTTGCCAAAGCGTTAGAACGACGGCAAGCTCGGCTGGGCGACAAGATGACGGAGCAGCAAAAAGAGCAAATGCTCAACGCCCAAGGCAAAATCAAAAAAGCGCCGCGGGGGCTGAATGAAAATTATGCCCGCGAAATCATGGAGCTTCACACGCTCGGCGTTGACGGCGGCTACACGCAAAAAGACGTTCAGGAAGTCGCGCGTTGCTTTACGGGTTGGACGCTCAAACAGCCGCGCAACGGAGCCGAGTTCTTTTTCAATCCGATGATTCACGATGACGGCGAAAAGACCGTGCTCGGCAAAAAGATCGCAGCAGGCGGAGGCCAGAAAGATGGTTACGCTGTGATTCATTTGCTGGCGACGCATCCTTCGACGGCGAAATTCATCTCGACCAAGCTGGCGCGCAAGTTCGTCAACGACAATCCGCCGGAAAGCCTGGTCAATCGAATGATGGAAACTTTCAAAAAGACCGACGGCGACATGCGCGAAGTGCTGCGGACGATGTTCACTTCGCCGGAGTTTTTCGCCGCTGAAAATTACCGCGCCAAGATCAAAACTCCGTTTGAAATGACCGTTAGCGCGGTTCGTGCCATCGGAGCCGACACCACTGGCGGCCCGCAATTCCATCGCTGGATTGCTCAAATGGGCGAAGGCTTGTTTATGGCGCAACCGCCGACCGGTTATCCCGACACCGCCGAACATTGGGTCAACACCGGGGCCTTGCTGGAACGCATGAACTTCGCGTTGGCGCTGGCGGCGAACCGAATTCCGGGAACGCGAGCTAATATCACTTCGCTGGTTTCCGACGCTGGCACGCTGCCACCGACACAGTTGGTGGATCGGTACGCGAAACTGTTGCTCAAAGGCGAGCTTTCGCCGCAATCCCGTTCAACAATTGACAAGAGTTTGAACGAACAATTGCTGGCAAAAAATGACAACTCCAAAACTATAGATGCCGCTAAAATCGTCGGCTTGATTCTGGGTTCGCCTGAGTTTCAAAGGCAATAGTCGGCAGTCCCAGGCCGGTGATCGTTAAAAATCGGAACCGGTAACCGACTACCAATCGGAGGTTATAAAGATGAACAGAAGATTTTTCCTGAAAAGCAGTGGAATCGCGTTAGCAAGCGTTGGCGCGGCAACTATGTCTCCATCGTTTTTGACTCGCGCACTGGCGCAAACGGGCAAGAATAGCCGCAAGCGAATCCTGATCACGATCTTTCAACGCGGAGCGATGGACGGCCTGAACGCTGTTGTGCCGTTTGGCGACAATTTGTATTACAGCTTGCGACCGAGCATCGCAGTTCCCCGCCCCAAAAGCGGCGACGCGACGACAGCAATTGATCTGGATGGTTTTTTTGGACTGAATCCGGCGCTGGCCCCGTTCAAGCCGATTTACGATTCGGGCCAACTGGCGATCATTCATGCGGTGGGTTCGCCCGACAGCACACGTTCGCATTTTGACGCGCAGGATTACATGGAATCGGGAACACCCGGCGTCAAAAGCACGACTGACGGCTGGCTGAATCGTTACCTGCAATCCAACGCCGATCCGAAAGCGTCGCCGTTTAGAGCGGTTTCCATGGGAGCGAATTTGCCTCGCACCATGCAAGGCAAAGCGTCGGCAATTGCGATGACCAGCATTAACGATTTCGCTATTCGCACTGGTGGAGGCGAAACCGGGCAAGCTCTGCAAGGCGGGTTTGAAGCGATGTATCAGCAAACCGTCAACGATGCGTTGCGCGGCACGGGCAAAGAAACCTTTGAAGCCGTCAAGATGCTGAAACAGGTCAATCCCACGCAATATCAACCCACTGCCGGAGTTGTGTATCCGCGCGGCCAGTATGGCGACCGGCTCAAGCAAGTCGCCCAGCTCATCAAATCAAACATCGGCTTGGAAGTCGCATTCACGGACATCGGCGGCTGGGACACGCACGCCAACGAAGGAGCCGGACAAGGCCAGCTGGCCAATCGCCTGGCCGAATTCGCCAACGGAATTTCGGCGCTGTATGCCGATTTGAAAGACCGCGCTGACGAAGTCGTCATTTTGACGATGACGGAATTTGGCCGCACTGCCAAAGAAAATGGCAATCGTGGAACCGATCACGGCCACGCCAGCGTGATGTTTGCGCTTGGAGGTTCGGTCAAAGGCGGCAAGGTTTATGGGAAATGGCCGGGCTTGAAATCAAACGAGCTATACGAACAGCGGGACCTGGCCATCACAACCGATTTCCGCGAAGTTTTTGCCGAACTCGCAAAAACTCACTTGGGCGCCACAAACCTGAATTCGATCTTTCCCGGATTTCAGGCCAATCCGGCGAACTTCAAAGGATTGATCAGGGCCTGATTCCGACAATTCGATTTACCTCAACGCATAGCCTGAAGCAGCGCATTCGCGGGAGATGATTTTCATCGTCTCCCGCCTTTTTCTTTTGCAAGCCAAATACTTAACCAGACAACTGGAATGTGATTGGTGTCATCTTGGAAACCGCGAATCTGGTTCGAGAATCACAGCTTCGGCTTTCCCTGAGCGGGTCACTGGTGCCAACCCAACGGCGTGAATCGTAACCGTGTGCAACTGCAATTGATCCGGGATATGCGTAAAATCTTCATGCTTGCATCGCATCGCCGGACGGATATACTTCCTTGCGTGCGCCGAACAGCCGCATTTTTTCAACCGATCTAGTTATTAATTGGAGATTTAAGGTAAAGATCGGGCCTGTGAGTGAATCCGTCCGCGGCTGGTTCTCAGTTTTCCCTGCGCGAGGCTGCGTTCTCACCAATATAAGTCGCAAGCCTTCGTTGTTTGTCCTAGATTCGCGCCCCTCATACATCAAACATTTATTCGTGGGTTCTTTGTTTGTCGCTATTTTTGGAGGTCGTTATGATTTCGAACCGTAAGGTTTCGCCTGTCGCCAAGTTGCTTCGCATTATATTGAATGGTTCGCATCGCCGCTTATTGATCGCAGCAGGATTGGTTGTGACACTGGCAATTGGAGCAGGAGCATTCGTTAAACGGGCTATCCTGGAAAAACCCTTCGCCCAGCAATCAGCATTACCAACCGTTCCGCCCGCTCAACATTCGCATTACGTAATGCCAGCGGCGACGGCTATGTTCGACATCAGCAACACTCCTGTGACAACAGTTTCAGCCGCTGCTTTTGAACAAGTACCCGTGGCACCCGATTCCATCGTTACGGCTTTTGGAACTCAACTGGCGTCTTCAATCGTCATCGCCAACGACGCCGATCCGAACACGCCGGGCATTCAGTTACCGACCGATTTGGCCGGAACTACGGTGGAGGTGAACGGGCGCAAAGCCGGGTTATTTTTTGTTTCGCCGACCCAAATCAATTACATGATGCCCGCCGCAACCGAATCGGGCACAGCAAACGTTGTGGTCAAATTCGGCCAGACGATTTCCAATGGAACCGTTATGGTGTCACGCGTCGCTCCCGGAATTTTCACAGCCAATTCCAACGGGCGCGGAGTTCCCGCAGCGACAGTTCTTCGCGTCAAACAAGACGGTACTCAACGATACGAATCGCTATATCAGTTCAACCAACAGGCTCTTGGGTACATCACCAAACCGATTGATGTTCCATCGGGAGACCTTGTGGTGTTGGTTCTGTTCCTGACCGGCATTCGCAACGCAGCGGACGTGAACAACGACGGAGACTTGAAAGAAAGCATAAAAGTGTTGATTGGCGGTGTTGAAGCGACAGTGCTCGGCGCCAGCCGCCAACCGGATTTTGTCGGCTTGGATCAAATAAACGCCGTCATTCCCACCAGTCTGGTGGGACGCGGCATTGTTGACGTTTCCGTCATCGGGCTCGGCTACAATGCATCGAATGTGGTCAAGATTGAAATCGCAGGGAATGGTGGTGTGCAACCACCGGTCATCAGCGGATTTGGCTCAACAACGGCGCTGGCCGGCAGCCAACTGACGATCAATGGCCAGGGATTTTCGGCGGTTAAAGAAGAAAATTTTGTGCGTATCAACGGTCTGGATGTTCCAACTGTGATGGAAGCGTCGCCCACACAATTAAAAGTGCTGGTTCCCTTCAACGTCGAAAGCGGCACGGTTAGCGTCCGCACTCCGCAAGGCGAAGGTCAAAGCATTAGCACCTTGCAAGTGATCACATCCATCAGCGGTTTTGTCGAAAACACGAACGGGTTGCCGCTGAGCAATGTGCCGGTCAAGCTGCAAATTTCAGCGTCTCAAACTATTACCGCCACAACCAATTCAACTGGCGCATTCGTTTTGCCTGATGTGCCGCCTGGCGCGTACTTCGTTGACTTCGATGGCGGCGCGCTGCAATCCATTCCACCTTATCCAAAATGGTCAGCAAAAATTACCGCGTTCGCCAATCGTGACAATCAATTTTCACGTAATGTTGTCTTACAGCAAGAATCCGGGAGCAGCGGCACAATCGGCGGAGGCTCGTTTAGTGGTACAGAAGCCGGGAACGGCGAAACAACGCTCTCTCCTGCCCAGCCGACGCAACAATCATTAACGATCCAAACCGACGAATACCAATTGATCGTTCCGCCGGGAACCAAAGTCATTGGCCCGAACAAAGAAACGTCAGTCAAAGTCACCTTAACGGCATTGAGAAATGCGCGCACGCCAGTCGAATTGCCGCTGGGATATTTCAGCTCGGCCATCGTTCAAATCACGCCGTTCAATTACACATTGGAGCCGGGCGCGAAATTGATCCTCCCGAATCTGGACAAGTTTCCAGCTGGAACACTCCTAACGCTTTTCCGCTTTGACAAGGATTCGGGGAAATTCGTCGAAGAAAAAGGCGGCGCAACGGTTTCGTCGGACGGCAAACGAATTGAAACCACGGATGATGCAATCAAGGTCACCAGTTATTACTTCGCGTCGGCCATTCGTAACACAACCACAGTTGTTGGCCGTGTGATTAACACGACTGGAAAGCCGGTCAAGTCACAGGTTCGCAGCAAAGGCCAGATTTCAACAACAGACGGTAACGGCAGTTACGTGCTGCGGTTCATTCCTGCGACGGATGGCGAAGTGTTGACGGTTGACGGTTCGACTCTGTTGCCGAGCCAGAACGTCGTGAAAACGCCTAACGTCAGTGCGCCGGCCAAAGTCGGTGACACGACCAAAATGCCCGACCTGATCTTGCCCGATGAAAGCAAAAACAATCCGCCGGACATTGACGTGCAGGACAAAATAACTGTCACCGAAGGCAAAACTCTGGAATTGGTCATCATTATCCGAGATCGTGATCCGGGCCAAACTATCGCTTCAACAAGCGTTTCCGGTGCGGATTTCGTTTCGCTAGCCAAGATTGGCTTCAGCCCAGGCGCCAATAGTTATTACCTGAGATTTACGCCTAACTTTTCGCAAGCTGGCAATTACATCGTCACGGTAACGGCGAGCGATAACCTGGGAGCCGTGACCAAAGCAGACATCGCGGTTACGGTCATTGATGCCAATCGCACTGCGATCGCCACCGGTCAATCCGTTACTTTAGATGAAGATTCGACGGTGGCCATCAAATTGAGCGCAACAGACGAAGATGGGGATAAGCTGACATACAAGATTGTTTCGTCTCCTTCAAACGGCGTTTTGACAGGGACTGCGCCGGAAATGACGTACAAGCCGAATCCGAATTTCAACGGCACGGACCGGTTCACCTTTGTCGCCAACGACGGAAAATCCGACAGTGCGGCTGCGACGGTTTCAATCACTGTCACACCCATCAACGATCCTCCGTTCTTGACCGTGCCCGGCGCACAAACGGTCAACAAAGGTCAATTGCTCCAATTCGCGGTTTCGGCTTCGGACCCGGACGCTGGGCAAACGGTTACCATCACAGCCACAGGGTTACCTGAAGGCGCGACCTTTACATCGGTTCCGGCGGGCGGGGGGATGCAGTTCCGCTGGACGCCAAACTCTAACCAGGCTGGAACCTACACCATCAGCTTCAAAGCGACCGACAACGGAAGTCCCGTTTTGAGCGACACCAAAGAAGTCCGCATCACCGTGCAATGACATCTCGTCATTGACTGATTGATGTATCAAAAACCGAAGGGCGCAGATTTTTTTCACCTGCGCCCTTCTTTCCTTTGCTCGCCTTAGTTCTCTGGCACACTCACAATCGGCACATCCCAGTGCGAAATCAGAATCTCAAATCGCCTCTGCTCTTCCTTTTTGAAGGTCGCCTGATCGGGATAGAGCTGTTTGACGATTTCCGCTTCGGGGCTGGGCGCGTGAAAGGCGGCGGCACTTTTGAATGTGATCGTCACGCGGAAATCCCAGCGCCCGTCTTCGGTGGAATGGAACTGCGGCTTTTCGACCTTCACGCTTAAGATGCGGCCCTGTTCGATTTGCTTTTTCAGCACGGGCAAATGGTTTTTCTTGAACAGCGTCAGGAACTCGTCCGTGTAGCCCCACTTTGTTTTGTAGTAATACTCGATGACATATGGCTGCTGCGATTGAGCCAAAGCGCTCCGGCCCATCACCAGCAACAAGCTAACCAACAACGCAACTTTGAGTGCGGTTTTCATGTGAATCCTCCTGAACAGTAGAGAGTTTTGAAGTTTGAAACATTGCGCGAGCGCGCGAATGAAGGTAAAAGATGCTCCATCGAAAAGCCAGACAACAACGCACAAATTGAGGACACGAAATGAAAAGATGGTTTGCATCGCTGGCGATTTGCCTGAGCGCAATCGCTGTTTTAGCTCAAAACAATGCTCTTCCCCAGGTCGGCCCGGTCAAAGGTTCTTTGGTCGTCGTGGGCGGCGGCAAAATCCCGCCATCCATTTCTGATCGGTTCATCGAACTGGCTGGAGGCCGCGACGCCAAATTCATTTACATTCCGACCGCTGGCGAAGATCAACAACTGAACAATCAAACCGGCGACGAATCGCCGCGCCTGTTTGGGTTGAAAAACGTCACCGTGCTGCACACCCGCGACCGCAAAGTCGCCGACACCGAAGCCTTCGCCGCTCCCATTCGTGAAGCGTCCGGCGTCTGGTTTGGCGGAGGCCGTCAGTGGCGTTTGGTGGATTCATACGCGGACACGCTGACGCTGAAAGAAATTCGCAAGGTGCTGGAACGCGGCGGCGTTATCGGCGGTTCATCGGCGGGAGCCAGCATTCAGGCTTCGTATCTGGTACGCGGCGCGCGCGAAGGCAACACGGTCATGATGGCCAAGGGGTATGAAGTCGGATTCGGTTTCCTGCGCGGCGTTGCCGTGGATCAACACATCAACACGCGCCGACGCGAAAAAGACCTTGCCGAAGTCATCACTGCGCATCCGGATTTGCTCGGCATCGGCATTGATGAATCCACGGCGATTGTTGTGAAAGGCGATCAATTTGAAATCATCGGCGCAGGCCAAGTCGCCATCACCGACGGCAAACCACACGAAGGCAGGAGTTTTTACTTTCTGACGCCGAACGAACGATTTGATTTGAAGAAGCGTGAAAAACGGTAAGGACCAGGCATTGGCTTGGCTGTTCTTAGGCCGCTTTGAGCTGTTCGTTCATCACTTTGCGCAAAGCTTCATTGATGGCTTTCGGTGTCTTAAAGAACTCAATCACATCTGGATCAAGCTGAAGTTGACGCAAGACAGCCTCAACTCGGAACCGCTGTGTTCTCTCTACATCCACTTTCATTGATTCAAGATCAACCTCTACGGGCAAATCATCGTTCAGATCGTAATCCTTGTCTTTAAGTAATGTCACGTTGTGCTTCATAAGTTCTTTGTTCTCTCCTTGTCATTTCCCGCGCCGAAATGATGCGGAAGGTTTCGGACAAATGCTCGACATAGGCAAGCATTAATAATCGGCCACTGTCAGACACTCCCAAACAAATATAGCGCTGTTCACCAACTGAATGAGTCTCATCCGGGTAATGCAACTGCAACGGATCATCAAAAACCGATGATGCTTCTTCAAAAGAAACGCCATGCTTTTCAAGGTTACTCTTTGCCTTTGCTAATGCCACTCAAAAGCCATTTCATTGACTCCGTTTAGTTGCGACTCGCAGACATTTTCGCTCCGTTAATCCATTCCAGCACAGTTCTGTAAGCCGGATCATCCATTCCTGACCAGCGCGGTCCGCCTCCGTGCGGAGTTCTGCGCGCGCCAACAACACCTTCCTGGCTGGCGTCGGAAATTGGTTTGCGCAGCAGCAAACTGTTTTCAGGATTGATCGTGTCCACCACTTTCAACGCCGACGTGTAGTTGTCTCGCAATTGCGACGCCGTGTAATTGCCCGCAGCGTCCGGGCGAGACAGGCGCAAAATCGCATGCGTGTCGTGACAGGTGACGCAGGCGTTGCCGTCGCGACCTTTGGCGGCCAGCAGCGGCATGATGCGCGCCGCGAAAAATTCGTAATCCAAGGTCTTCGCCGTCACGGTCGCCGGTTTGCCGTCGCTGTACAAAGCGATTGCCTGTTCCTGCAACCGTTCGTTCGGGTCGTTGGCAATTTTGGCGACGGCAGCGCGAATGGCTGGATGCGCGGAAAGAGCTTTGACGCGACGAGCGGCGGACAGGGCGGCGGCGCGAACTTGTTCATCCTTGTCGTTAAACGAAGCCGCCACCAAATTCAGCAAGCGTTGATCGCGGTCGGCGTTGGCGGTGTCATTGATCAACCCTAGAATCAGGCGGCGTTGATTGGCGTCTTCGGTTCTGAATAACGAATCCATCGCAGCGGCAATCGCGCTGGGTTCGCGCCATTCCGGTTTGGCAAACACCAGTTGCAACCCGGAACGAACCAACTGCGAATTCGACGATTGCAGCGCCGCTGCCAGCCGCGCCTCAATCGCAGTATCGGTTCGCAAATGAGGAAAGTCCGCAAGAGCGCGAAACGCTGCCGCCGCAACTTTGCCATCGGCGGTCAGCACGAACTGTTTGATTTGTTCGTCGAACTTTTCCTGTTTGGCGGTGTCCAGCCCAACGGTTTTGACGCGATCAATCGCGGCGACCTGCGCTTCGGCGGAATTGCTGGCCAGCAATTCTTTCAGCACAGCGATGGCTTCCTGGCGATTGCGTTCGCGGACTTGCAGCGGCAACGACGGATAAAATTCATCGGCGACGGCGCGAACATCTTTGTCCGCATCCAGCAAGCGCCGCATCACCAGCAACGGCAATTCTTCCAATTGGGCGTCGCGCACGGTGAACGCTGCAATCACCGCCTGTTTGCGCGTCGAAGCCTTTGCCGAATTCAGCAACGGAACCAACGCCTTTTCGATCGCGGGCGCGCCTTCTTCGTAAAACTTGACGGTTTCCACGTCATTGCCGATGCGCGAGTAGCGGCCAGCGTTGACGTATCCGCCAGAGCGCAAATGAAAATCCGTCATTGCCACCAACAAGTTTTCGCGCAGCTCATCACTGCCGTTGGTCAAGGCTTTGGCAATTCGTTCGGCCATTTTGCGGCTGGCTTCGTGGTG
>DAOMFR010000060.1:10279-14653 GCA_035429885.1 Blastocatellia bacterium | reverse complement strand
CAGTTTCGCGGGCAGAGCTTCATTGCCAGCCTGCCAGCCTTTTCCGGCATCGCCTTTGTAAAACTCGCTCAACGCCATCACCGCAAATTGCGTTTCGCGAAAGGGCGTGCGGAAGTTTTCATACGTCTGGCGCGGATCAAGCCCCCCCCCGAACGATTGCTGACGACCGAGCAAAAACTTCAGCGACTTGGCGACTTGTGGATGCTCCGGCGAATACCCGGCGCGCGCCAGCGTGTACAGGCAATGATAGGTTTGAAATTCAACCGCAGTGCTGGCGGGTTCAAACAACATGGACCATTGGCCGTCTTCGCGTTGCAGCGACAGAGTGCGCTCGGCGTTGCGTTTGATTTTGTCGGCGTAGGCGGCGCGGTCTATTTCAGCCAGGGCGATGGTTTGGTAACACAGATCAATCAGATTCTTGTGCGCGTCCTGTTCAATCAGCGAACGAATGCGGTCGCGATACTCAGAGTCTGACCCCGTCGATACCGCTCCGGGTGCTGCCCCTTCGAGTTTCACCAGTTGATCGAACACGCGCCAGCTATACCACGCGACTTCGTAGGTGCTGACGATCGGCGTGTTGCCGTTGGTTTCATCGGGCGGCAGTTGCGTGCGGCCTTTGTAATAAATCTTCAGGTAGTTGGCGACGCCGCGCAGCAGTGCGATGTTGTGCGGCAGTTTGAATTCCGTTTCGTGGATGTTGACCAGCGAAGCCAACCGGCTCATGACGTTGGCCGAAGCGCTGATCACGCGCGTCCAACTGGCGTCGGGAAAGCCGTAAAACGGACGCGGATTATTCGCCAAGCGCTCCGTCAAAAATTCCAGCGAAGGCCGTTTGGTGACGGCGTATCCGTTCTGTTTGGCCGTCAATTCCGCGCGCGTCGAAAAGTGCGTGGCATGGCAGGCGATGCACAACTGCGTTTCGACGTGCGTGTTGGAAACGCGACTGACGATGCCCCCGTGCCGAGGCGTGTTGGCGTGCCAACTGTCGCCCGCGCTGACGATGTAATCCATTCCGGCGCGAACCGCCGCGCGCGGATCAGCATAGGGTGGCACGTCATACATCGAAGTCCGCAAGTGATAAAAGACGTGGTTAGCGTCCACACGAACAAAGTATTCGCCGCGCGTGATCGTGCGCACGGTGAATTTGTTTCCCGGCAAGGCCTGAATTTCATGCGGAGGACTGACCGGGTCCATGCCGTCTTCATACACTTTGGCTTCGCCGTTGATGACTTTGAAGATCGAAACATCCACCGGCAAGTAATCGCGTTCGGGCAGATCCAATTCAAAGTGCACGAGCTTGGGCTGATCGCCGTCGTAACGGAACTTGAACCAGTCCACGCCGCCCGCAGGCATGACATCGCCGCTGGCGTAATCCGGCGCGGGAGTATCGCGATACGCCTGACGCGCATGTTCAGCCTTCGCGCCCAGCGGCAAAATGTACGGTTTGTCATCTGCCGTCGCCCACACTGTTTGGCCAAGTTGAAATTCATTGGCTTCGCGCCAGGTGTCGTTGGGTTCGGATTCGACAGTCGCTTTGGCGGACTTGCTTTCGGGCCATTCAACGACAGAAACAGTCAGTTCAACCGGAGCGACTGCGGACGAAGAAATGTCCAAAACCAGGTCGCGACCGCTCCCGGTGCTGCCCTTGAACAGGGTGTACAGATCAGGGTCGCCCGCGTGCAGCGTTTTGCTGGCGATGACTTTTTCACCGTTGCGAAAATTCACCGTCAGCGATTCGCTTTCTCCCAACGCAGCCGGAGCAGGCAACGAAACCGTCAGCGAATGCGTTTTCTTCGTATCGGTCGCAGGCACGCGAAAGGTCTTCGCGGAACGCTGTGGAATTCGTTCGCGCAAATTCAACACTTTGCGAAATCCGTCTTTCGCTTCAATCACCGCACTTGCAGCCAGGCGAGGCGAAACGAAAACCCAAAAACCAAGCGCAGAGAACGCCAACAAACAGATAATCTGAATTTGTTTTTTCATCGTTGTTCTTCCGGGGTTGAGCTAACGACGGAGAGATTCAAGTTATCGGGCCAACGCAGCCAGCAGCTTTTCGTGAATGCCGCCAAATCCGCCGTTCGACATTACGACGACCACATCGTCTGGTCTGAGTTGCGGCGCAAGGTGTTCGACGATGGCGTCTGCGCCTTCGATGGAAAAGGCGTCTTTGCCAGCGGCGCGCAAATCTTCGATCAATTCTTCGACGGACAACTGCTCTTCGGCGGCGACGCGGAACGATTCAAACAGCGGCGCAATCACCACGTAATCCGCCGGGACGAACGATTGCGGGTACACTTTCTGAAACACCTTTTTGCGCGTTGTCCACGAACGCGGCTCGAAGATGGCGACGATGCGACGGTCCGGATACTTTTGCTGCACGCCCAGCAGCGTTTCTCGAATCGCGGTTGGGTGATGCGCAAAATCGTCAATCACCGTCACGCCGTTGACCACGCCGCGAACCTGCATGCGACGTTTGACGCTTTTGAATGTTGCGAGAGCTTCGGCCACTGCCGCACGTTCAATACCCAGCGTTTCCGCGGCCGCAATCACTGCCAGGCAATTGCGGATGTTGAACATTCCGGCCAGCGGAGTTTGCACCTCCATCCATTCTTTGCCTTCGCGCAATGCGCGGAATCTGGTGACGTCAGGCATAAATTCGATTTCGCGCGCGGTCCATTTCGCGTCGGGATGTTCAACGCCAAACGATTCCACCGGACACCAGACGCCTTGCGGAGCAATCGGTTCTTTAACGATTTCGCGCACGACGGGCGAATCCCAACCGGCGATTAACCGCCCGCCGGAAGGAATCAGATTGACCAGCAAACGAAATACTTTTTTGATCGCATCGAGCGACGGATAAATGTCCGCGTGGTCGTATTCGATATTATTCAAAATCACCAGATCGGGCAGGTAATGCAAAAACTTCGGCCCTTTGTCCCAATAGGCCGTGTCGTATTCATCGCCTTCAATCACGAAATGGTTTGAATCAGCTACTTTGAAACTTGCGCCGAAATTTTCCGCGACGCCACCCACCAGAAAGCTGGGATCAAGCCCGCCAACTTCCATCACCCACGCCATCAGCGAAGTCGTCGTGGTTTTGCCGTGCGTTCCCGTGACGACCGTGGAATGTTTGCCGCGTATGAACTGTTCGCGAATGACTTCGGACATCGAAGCGCAACGCAGTTTGTGATCCAGCGCGTATTCGATTTCCGGATTGCCGCGCGAAGTCGCATTGCCAACGACAACTAAATCCGGCGCGGGTTGCAGGTTTGCCGCGTCAAATCCTTCGTGCGTTTCAATGCCCAGCCGCTTCAGTTCGTCGCCCATCGGCGGATAAAACGCTTTGTCCGAGCCAGTGACGCGATGTCCCTGCGCGCTCAGCATTCCGGCCAGCGAACCCATCGCCGTACCGCAAACGCCGATCAAATGAAAATGTTTGTGCCCCATTGTTTACCGCTTTTGTAGTTTAGATTTTGTGGGAGCGCGATTATAACGATGGCCAAGTCATTACGGTAGGCCGGTAGACCATTGAGTTTGGCAGCTTGATCCGATAAATTGCGCCGCGTCAGGAAATCGCCTCGGAGGCAATATGAAATCCAATCAAATTTGGAAATATGTCGTTATCGGGATCGTTTTCATCGTCATCAGCATTCCGACAATTGTGGGAAAAGTTCCGCCAAACAATTGGTATGGTTTTCGAGTCGCCAAAACTCTTTCCGACGAACGCATTTGGTACGCGGCCAACCGAGTAATGGGAATTGATCTGTTGCTGGCGGGTTTGGTCATTGTGATTGGTGCGCTGCTGACCGCAAAGTTGGTTCGATGGGATCGCCGCCGAGCCAATCGAATTTGCTTTTCAATCTTCCTGTTTTGTTCGCTGGCGGCGCTGGCACATGGCTTTTGGGCGCTCGGTCGCATGTAGCCCGGAGTGAAAATTATGAAATCGCATCGCAGAGAATTTATTGCCGCGACATTGCTGTCGGTTGGAGCCTTGCCAATTTCGGCGCAAGCTCAGGACAAAACGCAAGCTCAGGAAGACGCCAAAGAAGTGGCTCTGCGAGGAAAAATTGTTTGCCTGACCGAAGAATTGGACAAGCGATTCAATGTTCTGCCCAACTGTGACAAACAGCATCACGTTTACTCGCTGAAAACCGCCGATGGCAAAATTCATCCTTTGTTGCCGACTGAAACCTCCGCTGCGGTTTGGATGGACGAACGCTTTCGCCAACGCGATTTGCAAATTACCGCCCGTAGCTTTCCAGACACTACCCACATCGAAGTCATCAAGATTCAATCCTGGATCAACGCCAAGCTTTACGATCTGTACTATTACTGCGACATCTGCGCCATCACCGCTTTCAAACCCGGAGCCTG
>DAOMFR010000060.1:0-10179 GCA_035429885.1 Blastocatellia bacterium | reverse complement strand
TTCAAACGCGAAGACTTGGCGGCTGCAATCGAAGCTCGATCCATTGTCAAAGCGACGATGATGCGAGCGACCTTGCATTTGTGTTCCACAGAAGATTTCCTGCGATTTCGTTCGGCGCTTCAACCGGTGCTCAGCGGAGCTGGTGAAACCATCGCCAAGCAGCGCGGCGGCAATTTTGATCATGCCAAGTTGCTCACTCAGGCCAGAAAGTTTATCAGCGAAAAGCCGCGCACCTTCGCCGAAATCAGTGAATGGCTGGCGGAATTGATGCCCGGTGAGGATGTAGGCGCGTTGCGATATACGATTCGAACTCATTTGCCGATGGTGCAGGTTCCGGTTTCTGGCGGCTGGAGCTATCCGGGCAAACCGGAGTTCACGCTGGCGGAATCGTGGATTGGCCAGATGATTCCGCCTCAAGATAAGGAGCAAGAAGATCGCCTGAAAGAATTGGTGCGGCGCTATCTGGCAGCATTCGGCCCGGCTTCGGTAAACGACATGCAGACGTGGTCGGGTTTCAAACTGCCGTTATTGAAAGAGGTGTTTGAAAGCCTCAAACCGGAATTGCAAACTTACCGCGACGAAAACAAGCGTGAGCTGTTCGATCTGGCAGGCACTTCCCTGCCGGGTGAAGACGTGCCTGCACCGATTCGCTTCTTGCCGGAATTCGACAACCTGTTGCTTTCGCATCAAAAACGCCATCGCATTGTCGCCGATGAACATAAATCAAAAGTCTATTTGCCTGCGTTGCGCGTCGCGGCGACATTTCTGGTGGATGGGTTTGTCAGTGGAGTCTGGAAAGTCGAAAAGACCAAAACGGCGGCGACGCTGATGATCGAACCGTTTGGAAAACTGGCGAAACAGGATCGCACAGCTTTAATAGAAGAAGGCGAACGGCTGATTCGATTTATTGAGCCAGCAGCCAAATCGTTTGCAGTGCAATTTGCTGCCTGACATTCAACGGAGTTGCGCATGGACAAAGGACGTCTGGAAGCATTCAGTGACGGCGTAATCGCCATCATCATCACGATTATGGTGTTGGAATTGAAAGTGCCGCACGGCGACAATCTGGCGGCGCTTCGTCCATTGTTGCCTGTGCTGGTCAGTTACGTGCTCAGTTTCGTTTACGTGGGCATTTACTGGAACAACCATCACCATATGCTGCAGGCCGCTGAAAAAGTGAACGGGCGCATCTTGTGGGCCAACCTTCATCTGCTATTCTGGCTTTCGCTATTCCCATTTGTGACTGGATGGATGGGAGAAAACCATTTCACGGAAATTCCTGTGGCGCTGTACGGCGTGGTGTTGCTGCTGGCTGCGATTGCTTATTTCATACTATCTCGCACACTGACCTCGCATCACGGCAAAGAATCCAAGCTAGCGCTGGCATTGGGAAAAGATTTCAAAGGGATCGCTTCTCCATTCATCTACGTGGCTGCAATTGCTATCTCGTTCTTGAATCCGTGGGTCGCCTTTGCAATGTATGCAACTGTGGCCATCATTTGGATTGTGCCGGATCGCCGTTTTGAAAAGCTGCTTCAAGGCGAACTCGGCCAGGATTAGAGTGCCGGTCAGCGATTCAAAGCAGGTTGGTTTGCTCACTTCTTGGTTCCCGGAAATGAGGCTTGACTGACCAATCAGTTTCAGATTGAATAGCTTGGCTTGTGAACATGGCTTTTACCATGTCATACAAGCTGCTCTTTTATCCCCGCCCCCCCTTTTGAAGACCCCTCGAAAGACCCCTTTACCGCCTGAAAGCGGTATCTGTCGGAATGCCCATCCGAACATTAGATGTTGAATTATTCCTGGTTGGATTCGTTGCGCATTCGATTGAGGCTTCAAGCCAGAGCCATAAAAATTCCCCTGAAGCAACCTAAGCGCTTAAAGCTCAATCTGACAACGCCGAATGTGGCCCATTATTTGCAGGCCATCAAGCGTTGCGTACCAATCTCACACCTATCTTTAATAGCCCCACCGTTTTTTACCATCAAGTGTTCACAAATGTTTACAGTGTAGTGACGCGGATTGAGATTAGCGTCAGGAGATGTTGTCAATGAGAAGTCAGAGAAGTAACCAATCTGCTCATCGTTCGATCTTATCCCAGATTTTTTTCAAAAATTCAGTTCGTTCGTTCGTCCTTGTCGGAACATTAATTATTGCCTGTTTGTCACTATATTCCTGGCATAGCAGCGCGTCAGCCAATTCAAACACTTTCAAGCGCGTTAAAACTAATATTGGGGCAAAACTGCTGAGACTATCGTCCTCATTGAATTTGACTCCGGCAGCCGCAATCCAGGGCGGCATCGGGTCGCGGACGATGATTTCGACGATTGCCGGCGGCGGATTTTCAACCAACGCTTCGGTCAGACAAGCGCCAATGGTGTTGCCGACGGCAGTTGCGCTTGATCCGCAAGGCCGAGGGTTTTACGTCATTGATGACAACAACGGAACCAGCTTGTTGCGTTTCGTGAACACAACTGCCAATCCGGTAACTTTGGGAGGAATCACCATTCTTCCCGGCAATATCAATCTAATTGCCGGAGGCGGATTGGTTCCTGACACGACTTCGCTGGCAGATGTGGACCTGACCCTGATCAGCGGACTGGCAGTGGACCCAACCGGCAATCTAGTCTATCTGGCTTCGCCAGTGGTCAACGCGATCCGTGCCGTCAACGTGGGCACACAGGATTTTACGATTCTCCGCCAAACGATTCAGCCCGGAACAATCAAAACCATTTACAACCTAAGCCGCCCGGACATTCGTTCGTTATCCGTGAATTCGGCGCGTGAATTCTTTTATATCGGCACAGCTCCATCGAGCAGTTCGCGAGTGGTGTACAAACTCGATCCGACGGGAAACAACAACTCAGGCCTGGAAAGCATTTATGCCGGGGGCGGCACTCCGCAATTTGGCAATGGAGACGGACAGCAGGCAAGCCAAGCCAAACTGACGACGCCAATGGGTCTGACGATTGATACCGTCGGAAATCTATTGATCGCTGAAGGCGGCGACACGCGAAACAATCCCGGCGCAGTTCGCAGAGTTGATCCCGGCGGAACCATTATCACGCTGGCAGGAAACTTGGAATTCCCAACTGGCATAGCTCTGGGACCAGGAAACAGCGTGTATGTTGCGTTGGGCAACGCACAGCAAATCGTTAAAATTTCGCCTTTCGGAGACAAAACGTTGCTGGCAGGAGCCGCAACGCCAACTGCTTGTAACCAAACAGATAATCCAAGTTGCGGCGACGGCAACAAAGCGACTTCCGCATTGTTAAACCTGCCAGGAAGCACACAGATTCGAAATCTGACGATGGCCGTGGATGCCAACGGGTTTTACCTGCCGGATTTCACCTTCCGCCGAGTGCGCTATGTGAATCTGAGCGGCGGCTCAGTCGACATTGCGGGCACAATTATCAGCGCAGGCAGCATCAACACGGTTGCTGGCAGCGGCCAGGAAACACCTTACGACAACATTCCCGCAACGATCACAGAACTGCAAATGGCCGCCGGTGTCGCCGAAGACGCCAAAGGTAACTTATATGTCGCCGATACCAACGCCGATCCGGTTGGCAGCATTCGTTACATCAACCGAGGCGACACGCCGATCACGCTGTTCGCCAACACGTCCTGGCCACTGACCGTTCAGCCCGGTCAAATCGCCACACTCAACAGCGAAGCCGGTCAGGCGGTAATTGACGACCGCATTACCACCGCAGTGTTTGCGTCGCCACAAGGCATTTATGCGACGGCCAATGGTCTGTACATCGTGGATTCGCAATATGGCGCGCTCATCCGCCCTGCAAACTCGCTCAGCGGACGCCGCAGCGGTCATATTCGATTTTTGAATACGTCTTCGACTGACGTGACGATCTTTCCGAATGGCGGCACGGCCAAAGTCATTGTTCCGCCCGGCTATATCAAAGACATCATCGGACGCAACGACGCTCCGTTGCCGGGCAGTCCCACCGCGGACGATGCTCCGGCCTATCAAGCCATCATTTTTCCCACCGACGTTGCAGTGGACGCCGCAGGCAATATTTACATCGCAGACCAGGGCAATAACCGCATTCGCAAAGTGAATGTTTCAACCGGGTTGGTCACCAGTTTGATGACAGTGGGCCCCGACGGCCCGACACCGTACGTAACCGGCGGAGCTTGCGGCATTGCAATCACCCCGGCGGGACAGGTGTACATGGCCAACACCAAAACCGATTCGATTGTTCGACAGGATGCGCCGAATTCGACATCGTTCACCGTTATCGCCAACTCAACCAAAGGCATCAATCGTCCGCGTGATTTGACAGTTGATGCTGCGGGCAATGTGTTCGTCGCCAACGCCGGAAACGACCAAATCTTGCGTGTGGTCGCGCCAACCAATGCGCTGGGAACGACGGCGGTTGTCGCCGGAACCGGCGTCGGAGGTTTCAGCGGCGATGGGGGCCCGGCCAATCGCGCCAAGATCAACTTATTGAACCCAGGCACAGCGGCAACAGACATTCAGGTCACGAACAACATCATTACGCTGGCCAATGGCAACATGGTGTTTGCCGATTCCGAAAATAATCGCTTGCGTTTGCTGGTTCAGTTGCCGAATCAAAATCCCGTGCTGGCTGCTGTCGCCAATGCGACGGTTAACGAAGGCCAGACAGCAACCGTCAATTTTTCCGCGACGGACGGCAATCAAGACCCGTTGACGTTTTCAGTTCAAAACGCCCCCGCGTTTGCCACGTTAACCGATGCAGGCAATGGAACAGCTTCGTTGCAGCTTGCGCCGGGTTTCACCGATGCGGGCACGTACAACGTTTCGGTTACAGTCAACGACGGAGACGCAACCGACAGTAAAAGCTTCACGGTGACAGTCGCTGATGTAAATCGCGCACCAGTCGTTACGGTGACACCCACCAGCCCAACCTATGAGGCGACTGGGCCGACCGGCCGCCAGGTCAATTTGCTGGCGACGGTAACAGACCCGGACGGCGATGCCCTGACTTACAAATGGTTCGACTTCCAAACGCAGATAGCAACGACGTTGACGCCTCAAGTCACGCTGTCAATTGCCACGCATTCGCTCTTCCTGATGGCAACGGACAGCAAAGGGCTGAGCACTAGCAGCAACGCGTTTCCCGTCATCATCAAAGACAGCTCTCCGCCGGTGATCAGCGGAGTTCCTGTAGACATTACGATTCAGGCAACCAGCGACCAGGGCGTCGCAGTAAATTACACCCTGCCGACCGCGCTCGATCAGGTTGACGGAGTGATCAGCGTGTTCGCCGACCGGTCGCCCGGCTCGATCTTCCCTGTCGGAACCACGACAGTTACCTTTACGGCTAAAGATACGCGCAACAACCAAGCGACGGCGTCTTTCAAAGTTACAGTCACCCCCAAACCCGGCGATCCGCCGCCACCGCCACCTCCTCCTCCAAGCGGCGGGACTTGTAACGCCACGAGCTTTACGATTTCGACTTTTGCGGGCAGCGGAAATTACGGTTTCAACGGAGACGGCGGGATGGCGATTGACGCTTCGCTGCGTTCAGTCAGTCAGCTGACACGCGACAGTGCAGGGTTGATGATCGTGGATGGCCAGTCGCGCGTGGTGCGCCACGTTGATGCGTCCAGTGTTATCCGCACCATCGCGGGCAATTCCAGCAATGGCAACACGGGCGATGGCAACCCTGCCACGTACGCCACCTTTGGTGCAACGGGTGGAGCGGTGAAAGACGCGAATGGCAACACCTACGTTTCGGACACGAATTTCCATCGCATTCGGCGCATCGCCACGGACGGCAAAATCTACCATTTCGCCGGAGCGACCAATGGGACCAGCGGTTCCGGTGGCGACAACGGCACTGTAACCTCAGCTCGGTTCAATCGTCCGACGGCATTGGCGGTTGATCCGACAGGCACCAAACTTTACGTGGCGGATTCGGGGAACAACCGCATTCGCATCATTGACCTGACGACCAACATCATCACCAGTTATGCAGGGACCGGCGGCGCAGGATTCAATGCCGATGGAGTCATCGCCACAGATGCCAGCTTGAACAATCCGATTGGGTTAGCAGTGGATGCGAACGGTAACCTGTTCATTGCCGACCGCTCCAATCACCGCATTCGACGCGTGGACGCCGCCAGCAAATTGATTTCGACTGTCGCGGGTAACGGAAACCCAGGCTTTGGCGGAGACGGCGGAACCGCCACTTCAGCCCAGCTCAACACTCCGATGGATGTGGCCGTGGATGCCAGCGGCAATGTGTACATCGCCGATATGGTGAATCACCGCATTCGTCGCGTGAAAACCAGCGGCACAATTGACACCATTGCCGGAAACGGAACCAACGGCTTTGCCGGCGATGGCGGCACGGCTACGGACGCTCAGCTAAGTTCGCCGTCGAGCGTTGAAGTCGAGGCCGATTGCAGCATTTACGTTGGCGATGGCAACAACTTGCGTGTTCGCAAATTGATGCCGAACGGAAGCGGTGGCTCGACCAATCACAATCCGATCATTACTTCGACGATCGGCAATCAGACAATGACCAAGGGACAATCTCTGGCATTGCCGCTGACAGCAACCGACGAAGACTCCGACATGGTCACCTTCTCATTGATCAATGCGCCTTCGTTTGCGGACATTATCAGCGCCAACCCGACTGGCCGCACGGCGACGTTGCGCTTGCAGCCAACCACGGCTGGCACCTTCAGCAACATTCAAATCAAAGCCACTGACGCCAAAGGCGGCACGACGACTTCGACAGCGTTTTCCATCACGGTCAACGAACCTGCGCCCGGCAACCAATCACCGACCGCCAATGCCGGGCAACTGCCCGCAATGATCGAAGCGGTTTCGGCAACCGGAGCGCCGGTCAGCTTGAACGGCAGCGGAACCGATCCGGATGGCGATCCGGTAACGTTTTCCTGGGCAGACAACGGTAATGTGATTGCGACCAGCGCGGCGGCGACTGTCACGCTCGGCATCGGCACGCACAGCATTGCGCTGACCGTCAGTGACAACAAAGGCGGAAAGACTTCGACGACGGCGCAAACCGTCATCGTCAAAGACTCGACGCCGCCAGTCATCACGGGAGTTCCAGCGGCAATCACCAAAGCAGCCACTTCCGCCTCCGGAGCCAATGTCACTTACACGATGCCAACCGCGACCGATTTGGTGGATGGAGTTGTGCAGGTTGTTGCCGATAAAGCTTCTGGCGCGCTGTTCGCCGTGGGCACAACAACCGTTAAATTCACGGCAACAGATTCGCGCGGCAACGCGTCGACGGCTCAATTCACCGTGACCGTGAGCCCGTTTGTCAGTGGCGGAACCCCGACCAGCTACAACATTTCCACCTTTGCCGGAAGTGGTAATTACGGATACAGCGGGGACGGTGGCCAGGGAATTGACGCAGCGTTTAAGAGCATCACAGGAATTACGCGCGATGCAGCCGGCTTGATGCTCGTCGACACCGTGGCTCGCTCAGTTCGCCGCATTGATTCCACCGGCAAGATTTTGACTCTCGCCGGCAACGGAGCCAACGGCAACGGCGGCGACGCAGGCCAGGCGAATTACGCGCAAATTTCCGCGCCAAGCGGAGTCGTCACCGATGCAAACGGCAACACTTATGTTTCCGATGCGGCATATCACCGCATTCGCCGCGTGGCGACGGACGGCAAGATTTATCACTTTGCTGGTTCGACCACGGGCGTCAGCGGTTCGATTGGCGACAACGGCCCGGCAGCTTCGGCGCGATTCAATCGCCCGACGGCACTGGCCGTGGACGCTCAGAACCTGTACATCGTGGATAGCGGCAACAACAAAATCCGCGCCGTCAATCTGACGACGTTGATTGTGACGACAGTCGTTGGAACAGGCGGCGCAGGATTCAGCGGTGACGGAGCAGGAGCGACTGACACCAGCTTGAACAATCCCACAGGCATGGCGCTGGATGCGGCGGGCAATATGTTCATCGCCGACCGCAACAATCACCGCATTCGCAAAGTCGCTGCCGGAACCAAACTGGTTTCGACCATTGCGGGCACCGGCGAACAGGGCTTCAGCGGCGACAGCGGCCAGGGCACAGCAGCGCAGATCAACACGCCCATTGACGTGGCGGTGGATGCCAGCGGCAATGTATTTTTCATTGACCAGGCCAACAACCGTGTTCGCCGCATTAACGCCGCTGGCGTGATCGAAACCATCGCGGGCAACGGAACCATCGGTTACAGCGGAGACGGCGGCCCGGCGCTGCAAGCGCAAATCAGCCAGCCGACTGCCATCGAAGTCGAATCCGATGGCAGCATTCAAATTGGCGACAACGGCAACTTGCGCGTTCGCAAACTGACGCCTGCGGGACCGCCTCCGCCACCACCGCCACCGGCGAACAACGTTCCGGTGATTACTTCGACCATCAACAATCAAACGTTGACCAAAGGCCAGACCGTGGATCTGCCGCTCAGCGCGACCGACGTTGATGGTGACAGCGTGACATTCACATTGGTCAATGCGCCTGCATTTGCTTCGATCATCAACGCCAACGCGGCGGCGCGCACCGCGACATTGCGATTGGCTCCAACGGCGGCAGGCAGTTTCACCAACGTTCAGGTCAAAGCAGACGATGGCAAGGGCGGCACGGCAACTTCGACCGCGTTTTCAATCACAGTCAACGAACCGGTCAATCCGTGCCTGGCAACCGTGCCAGCCAATCACTGGAAAGGCGAATACTACGCGGGAACGAACCTGGCCGGTTCTCCCCTGATGATTCGCGACGATGGCGATGCATCTCTCAATCTTTCCTTCAGCGAGAACAGCCCCAGCGACGCCTGCGGAGTTCCGGCAGACAACTTCTCTGCCCGGTACACGCGCGAAGTTTCGTTCCAGGCAGGCACGTATCGCTTCCAATTGTTCGGCGATGACGGCATTCGCCTGTACATTGACGGCGCGCTAAAGATTGATAAGTGGTTCAATCAAGGCGAAACGAAATACGAAGTGGACGTCACATTGACCACGGGCAACCACACATTGAAAGTCGAACACTTCGAAGCCACTGGTGCAGCCGCAGCCCGTTTGTTCTGGAACACGCTGAACTACGTTCCAACAATCAATACGATTCCAAACCAATCCGTTAGACGCGGGCAATCGGTTGACGTAACCGTCACGGCCAATGACGGCGATAACGATCCGGTGACGTTTGAACTGGTGAACGCGCCTGCGTTTGTTTCTCTGGTCAACGCCAACCCTGCGACGCGCAGCGTTACGTTGCGCATTGCTCCGCCAACGACCAGCGACACCGCTGACCAGCAATTCACGATGGCGCTGAAAGCCAGCGATGGCAAAGGCGGTCAATCCACCAGCAACAGTTTCACCATCACAACCACCAGCACGCCTCCGCCACCGGCGAACCGCGCGCCCGTGGCTGTCGCCAACACGCTGGCAGCTTCGATCATCGCGCCTGACAACACTGGCGCAACGATCGCGCTGGACGGTTCGGCGTCGTCCGATCCGGATGGTGACGCGCTCAGCTATTCGTGGACGGATCAGGGAATTCCGATTTCGACAACTGCCATTGCCAATGTGAAGTTGCCCATCGGAACGCACCTGATTGCCCTGACGGTTAGCGACGGCAAAGGCGGCGTGAATTCCACCATCGCGCAAACCGTGGTGATCAACGCTCCACCGGTCGCCGCGACGCTGGCCATTGATTCCGTATCGCCATCGTCGGGCAAGAAAGGCTCCTCGCTGACGATCACCGTCACTGGTAGCGGATTCGTGCAAGGTTCTACTGTCACCATCACCGGCGGCAGCGTCACAGCTACAACGACTTTCATCAGCTCCACGCAGTTGCGAGTGAATGCGACGATTGCGTCCAATGCGTTCACCACCACGCGCAACGTGCTGGTCGCGAATCCGGATGGAACCACGGCAACGAAGACGTTTGCCTTCTCGGTTTTGCAATAAACACAAACAACAATACCCAAAAAACAGTAACGGCCCATCAGAGCTTTCACTCTGATGGGCCGTTACTGTTCATGAACTGGCAAACCTTTACGGCGCGAAATAACCGACCAGATCAACGACCAAATCCGTCGTGCTGGCCGCGTAGCGTTTGAAGGCTCCGTCCGCGCCCAGCCCCACCGTGAAGTGACGATTGAACGTGATATTCGTGCGGAAGTTCGATGTCGCGATCAACG
>DAOMFR010000059.1:0-37988 GCA_035429885.1 Blastocatellia bacterium | reverse complement strand
CCGCGAAGGCGGACGCACAGTCGGTGCAGGCACTGTCTCTGACATTATCGAGTAAGAAATAATCCCAACTGATTTAACCGAAGGAACTAACCTTTCGGTTTTGCGAAGAGAATCGTTATGCGTGACAAAATCGTTTTTCAATGTACCGAGTGCAAGGATCGCAATTACTTCAAGACGAAGAACAAGAAAACAACGACTCAGCGCCTTGAGTTTAAAAAGTTTTGCCGCAAATGCCGCAAGCATTCAGTGCATCGCGAAACCAAATAGCATTTAATCAGTCTTTTTATTCAGGGGTATAGTGTTAACGGTTAGCACGTGGGTCTCCAAAACCTAAAGTTCGGGTTCGAATCCTGATACCCCTGCCAGTTTTTACAACGCTTAAACGAGCTTTCGAGCGTTGCTTTAAACGAGTCCACCGCCACAGAGGTGAGAGAATAATGGCAACATCGAGTACGCGCGAAGGAGCCGCGGCGATGACAGAAGAGTCAAATGATCAATCATTAGTCGCCAAGCCGGCCAATTGGCTGGCCAGCGTCCGCCAATTCTGGCATGACGTCGTTCGGGAAATGAAACAGGTTTCCTGGCCGACGCGCCCTGAAGTCGTAAACACAACAATCATCGTTGTAATTGCGGTCTTTTTCTTTGCTTTTTACCTGTTTGCTGCCGACATCGCCTTCACTTACTTGATCAAAGGCGTTGAATGGGTAGTTGGCAAGATTTTTTAGCCTAACCATCCCTGATTCTGTCGGTCAAACATTCGGAGACTTCCGCAAAATATGGCGAAGCAATGGTTCATCATTCACACTTACTCGGGATACGAGCGCAAAGTACGCGATAGTCTGAATTCGCGGATTCAAGCGTTCGATATGGGCGAGGAGATTACTCAAGTATTGATCCCAACCGAGACCGTCGTCGAGATGAAAGGCTCCAAACGCGTCGAAAGCACACGGATGTTTTTCCCGGGCTACGTTCTTGTTGAGATTGAATGCAATGATAAGGCTGAAATTTCCGATCGTGCTTGGCATCTGATCAAGAGTACGCCCAAGGTCACAAGCTTTGTTGGGGGGCAAAAGCCTACTCCGTTAAGTCAGGACGAAGTGGATCAGATTGTTCACCACGTCGAGACAGCCGCGGAAAAGCCCAAGCCAAAATTCACATTCGAACGAGGCGAAATCGTCCGAATCAATCACGGTCCTTTTACCAGCTTCACTGGCTCCGTAGAAGAAGTAAACGCAGACAAGAATATGTTGAAAGTCAGCGTGACGATCTTTGGACGGGCAACACCTGTTGAGCTGGGCTTCCTTGAAGTCGAAAAAGTTTCTTTCTCTGAAGAAAGTTAACAAGTACCTGAATTAATAGTAATTGGGAGGCCGCTTCGGCGTCCGATCATAACCAATCATCAATATGGCAAAAAAAGTTACAGCAATGATTAAGCTCCAGGTTCCCGCCGGCAAGGCGAACCCGGCTCCGCCAATTGGAACGGCGTTGGGTCCGCAAGGTGTGAACATTATGGAGTTCTGCAAACAGTTCAACGCAAAGACCTCAAGCCTGGGAGATATTAAGATCCCGGTCGTCATCACGGTCTATGCAGATCGCTCATTCACCTTCATCACCAAAACCCCTCCGGCTGCCGACTTGATCAAGAAGGAAATCAAGCTGGACAAGGGTTCTGGCAAGCCTAATCGCGAAAAGGTCGGCTCAATTACCCGCGCTCAGCTCGAAGAAATCGCGAAATTGAAAATGCCCGATCTAAACACAACAAATCTGGAAGCCGCCATTCGAACAATCGAAGGCACGGCTAAAAGTTTAGGGCTGGACATCAAATAATCTTCAGATTGCGGATTGCGGATAACTTTTCTGAGCAATTGCTCAACCAAAACTATCCACAATCTGAAATCCGCAATCCTAAGAGGGAGTGGTCGTAACCGGTAAGTGCCGGACTCCTTATGCCCACGCTAACACCTGAAAGGAAATAATCATGGCAGGAAAAAAGTTTAAGGCTGCGCTCGCCCAGGTTGAGGTGGGCAAACTCTATCTATTGTCCGACGCCATCGCGCTTTGCAAGAAAATTAAACCTGCAAAGTTCGACGAAACCGTTGAAGTGACGATGGTGCTAGGCGTTGACCCGCGCAAAGCTGATCAAATGGTGCGCGGAACAATTGTGCTCCCCAATGGCCTTGGTAAATCCAAGAAAGTCGCCGTCATCGCCGGTTCGCCGGAAAAACAGCGCGAAGCTCAGGAAGCTGGCGCGGATGAAGTCGGCGGCGATGACTTGGTTGAAAAGATCAAAGGTGGTTATCTGGACTTTGACGCGTTGATTGCCACGCCAGACATGATGCGGTCGGTTGGTACGCTCGGCAAGGTTCTTGGTCCGCGCGGCTTGATGCCGAACCCGAAAACTGGAACGGTGACACAGGATGTCGCTAACGCAGTCAAAGAAACCAAAGCAGGTAAAGTGGAGTTCCGCGTTGACAAGACCGGTGTGATTCACGTCCCTGTCGGCAAGGTTTCGTTTGCAGCCGACAAGATCACTGAAAATGCGAAATCGCTGATTGACGCAGTGCTTAAGGCTAAGCCTGCAACAGCGAAGGGCAAATACGTCAAGAAGGTGAACGTTGCTTCGACAATGGGTCCCGGAATCCTGGTTGACCCGAACTCAGTCGGAGCATAGTCGCGTCCCTTTCACGTAGAGAATTCCATTGAACTTGGAGATTGAGTAATGAAAACGAGAGAGCAAAAACAATTAGACCTCGCAGCACTCAAAGAAGAATTTAGCAAAACCGGTCACGCGCTGATGGTCAGCTTTCAAGGATTGACAGTTGAGAAAGACGGCGAATTACGCCGGGCGTTGGAAGCGGCGCAGCTTAATTATCGTGTAGTAAAGAACACGATTGGCCGCCTTGCGGTTGAAGACACTCCGCTGGAATCCTTGAAAGACCATTTCAAAGGGATGACAGCACTGGCCTACAGCCCGAATGATCCTGTCGGTCTGGCCAAAGTGCTCAGCAAATTTGCCAAAGAAAATCCACACCTGACCTTCAAAGCAGCGGTAGTAGACGGGCGCGCCATCAACGTTAAAGATGTTGACGCTCTGGCTTCCCTCCCCTCGAAGGAAGAACTGGTCAGCAAGCTGATGTTCTTGCTGAATGCTCCGGCCCAGCGTCTGGCGACAGTAATCAACGCCGTTCCGCGCAATTTGGCGATCGTTGTCAAACAGATCGCCGACAAAAAAGAAGCTGCGTAACAGGTGAATAACAATCTCATCATCAAAACTTGGGATTGTTCAGAACAGAATTTTTGAAATCGCATTTTTGATCGGGTGCCTGTCAGTGTCCGATCGCTCGTCACCAGAAACCTACAAAGGAGTGATGCCCGGAGTTTGTTGCTGGTAACGTCGCGCGGTGAATTCAGCGACGTAAGAGTCAACCACATTTCTATTCTGCCTTGAGTGTATGAAAACGGGCAGAAACCTTTTGGAGGATTAGTTAATACCATGGCTGATATCAATGGCATTGTTGAACAAGTTTCGGCTCTCACCCTGCTCGAAGCCTCTGAGCTGGTGAAGGCTCTGGAAGAAAAATTCGGCGTTTCGGCAGCAGCAGCCGCCGTAGCAGCGGCTCCCGCTGCTGGTGGCGGTGCAGCAGCTCCGGCGGCTGAAGAAAAAGATTCTTTTGAAGTGGTTCTGACCGGCGCAGGCGCGAACAAGATCAATGTGATCAAAGTCGTCCGCGAATTGACCGGCCTCGGCTTGAAAGAAGCCAAGGAACTGGTTGATGGCGCTCCGAAGACCGTCAAAGAAGGTGTCAGCAAAGATGACGCTGAGAAAATGAAGAAATCGTTGACCGATGCGGGCGCTTCGGTTGAATTGAAGTAAGACCAAGGCTCAAGAAGCCGAAAAACCTCTGCAAAGTCTGAAAAATTTCAGTTGGGAACAATTTTGAATTTTTCAGACTTTGCATTATTTTTGAAATTGATTTTTGGTTTGCCGTCGGCAATGTTGCCGAAAAGCTGAGGTGAGGAGCGGGACTAGACCTTTGATCTCAGCAGGTATTAGCTCTTGCCTGGTTCTGAGTCATTATCCGTTGAGTGGTGAATGTGGCTCCTTGCTTTGACAGCGCTGGCAGTCTTACGTATTATCCTTACGGTATCGAACATCGGCAAACTTCAAACACATTTTTTCAAAAACAAACTGTGCATCGCGCGGCGGGGGACGTGTTGTCCCTCGCCGCCCTTTGTCGTCTTATAAAACTTAAGCTGGATGCTTTAGATTTAAACTTGTAACTCAAACAGTATCTGACCGGACTAGCCTCTGCTTCGGTCACACGCCTTGAGGACGATTGCAAAATGCCTATTGAGATGATTTCAACCGCAACAACTGGTAGTGGAAGTAATGGGTTAATAAGGGCGCCACGTTTTGACTTCTCCAAGATTCGCACTTCAGTTCGAATCCCGAATCTGATCGAAGTGCAACGTGAAAGCTATGACCGCTTCCTTCAAATGGATTTGCTGCCGCCTGAACGTGACTTGGTCGGTTTGCAGGCGGTTTTCAGATCAACCTTTCCGATTTCCGATTTCCGTGAAACCTCATCGTTGGAGTTTGTGGAATTCCGGCTGGGCAATTGGCAGTGTAAGTGCGGACAGTTACAAGGACTGCACCACTTGCGCTCAAACTGCCGACAGTGCGGATCTGTCATCAAAATCAATCCGCTTTCTTCCGATGATGTAGTTTGTAAACAGTGCGGAACCTACAACAAAAACGTTGTTAATACTTGCGACAACTGCGGTGAGCCTGTTGGTTTGAAACACAAATATGATGTGCAGGAATGCCAGGAGCGAGGTATGACCTACTCCGTGCCATTGCACGTCAAAATTCGCCTGACCGTCTGGGACAAAGATGAAGAGACAGGCCAAAAATCCATCCGCGACATCAAAGAAGAAGAAGTTTACTTTGGTGATTTGCCGCTGATGACGGAAAACGGCACGTTCATCATCAACGGCACTGAGCGCGTAATCGTGTCTCAGTTGCACCGTTCGCCCGGCGTCTTTTTTGAGAAAGGCGAAAACAACACATTCTTCCTGGCAAAGCTGATTCCCTATCGCGGTTCGTGGGTTGAGTTTGAATACGATTCAAAAAACCTGCTTTACGTCCGCATTGACCGCAAACGCAAATTCCTGGCGACCATCTTTCTTAGAGCCTTAGGCTTGAAGAGTGACGAAGACATTCTGCGGTACTTTTACACCGTTGATAAAGTTCGCGTCGAAGGCGCCAATCTGCTTTGGCAAGTCAGCCAAACGATTGTTGGATCACGCACTTCATCAGACATCACCGATAAAAAAGGCGAAGTCATCGTCAAGAGCGGCAAGAAAATTGGTCAAAGCTCTTATGACGCCATCGTCGCTGCGGGCATCACCGAAATTCCAGTCAAGATCGAAGACTTAACCGGAGCTTACACTCTCAACGACCTGGTCAATACTTCGGACGGCGAAGTGCTTGCAGAAAGCAATTCAGAACTGACAGCCGAAATCATCGCCAAGGCGGTCGAGGCCGGAATCAATTCGTTTGAAATCTACTTCCCTGACAAGGATGACATCGGCGTTACGCTGAGCCAGACCGTCAGAAAAGATACGATCAAAACTTCGCAGGAAGCCTTGATTGAGATTTACCGCAAGATGCGTCCGGGCGATCCTCCAACGCTGGAAACCTCGCAAGCGCTCTTCCACGGAATGTTCTTTGACGCTCGCAAATTCGACTTTTCGCGCGTTGGCCGCTTGAAGTTCAACATCAAAATGGGCCGACCGGAGCGTGATCGCCTGGATGATCCGTTGCTTTCGCCGCTGGATTTCTTCGACGTTATTGATTACGTGCTGAAACTGAAGCGCGTGACCGGCGAACAGAAAACCCGTGACGGTCGAACTGTATTCTACAGCGACGACGACATTGACCATTTGGGAAATCGTCGTGTCCGCGCCGTGGGCGAATTGCTGGAAAATCAATTCCGGCTTGGTTTGGTGAGAATGGAACGTGCGATCAAAGAGAAAATGTCCATTCACACCGAAATGCAAACCGCGATGCCGCGCGACCTGATCAACGCCAAGCCTGTAACGGCTGCCGTGCGTGAATTCTTCGGTTCGTCGCAGTTGTCGCAGTTTATGGATCAAACCAATCCTTTATCGGAGATCACCCACAAACGCCGCTTGTCGGCGCTTGGACCGGGTGGTTTGAGCCGTGAACGCGCCGGATTTGAAGTCCGCGACGTGCATCCGACCCACTATGGCCGTATTTGTCCGATTGAAACGCCTGAAGGTCCGAACATCGGCTTGATTTCCTCGCTGTCGTGTTTTGCGCGAATCAACGAATTCGGCTTCATCGAATCGCCTTATCGCAAGGTGGTTGATGGCAGCGTCATTGATTTCGTCAAGATCCTCAATCCTGGAGATACCTCGTACAGGCCTGGCGACCACGTTCCGGAAGGCGACGCGATCAAAGCCAATAAAGCTCTTGGTGATGGTCAAAAACAAGCGACTTATGAACCTTATCCGTTCTATTTGTCAGCCTGGGAAGAAGATAAATACATCATCGGTCAGGCCAACATCGAACTCGATAAAGATGGCCGCATCGTCGGCGAACGTGTCAACGCTCGTCAGGCAGGTGAATTCATTTTGTCGCCACGCGCTGAAGTCCAGTTTATGGACGTCAGCCCGAAACAGCTTGTTTCGGTTGCCGCCAGCTTGATTCCCTTTCTCGAAAACGACGACGCAAACCGCGCGTTGATGGGATCGAACATGCAACGCCAAGCCGTTCCGCTGTTGCGCGCGCAAGCGCCATTGATCGGAACCGGAATGGAAAAAGTCACGGCACAGGATTCCGGCGCCGTGGTTGTGGCTCGCCGCGACGGCGTTGTGGATACAGTGGACTCCGAACGCATCATCATCCGGGTTGACCACAACGTGGATGGCACTCTGTCGCGCGAAGTGACAGCGGACATTTATCCGCTGATCAAGTTCAAACGCTCGAACCAGAATACTTGCATCAATCAGAAACCGATTGTTCGCAAAGGTCAGCGCGTTGAAAAAGGCCAGGTCATTGCCGACGGTCCTTGTACCGAAGGCGGCGAACTCGCTCTTGGCCGCAACGTGATGGTCGCGTTTATGCCGTGGCGCGGTTACAACTTCGAAGACGCGATTTTGATCTCTGAAAAGATGGTCAAAAACGATTATTACACCTCGATTCACATCGAAGAGTTGGAAATCGAAGCCCGCGACACCAAGCTCGGACCGGAAGAAATCACCCGCGACATTCCAAACGTCGGCGAAGCTGCGCTGCGCGATTTGGATGAAAGCGGAATCATCCGCATCGGCGCATACGTCAAACCCGGCTCGATTCTGGTCGGCAAAGTCACGCCGAAAGGCGAAACACAGCTGACGGCGGAAGAAAAACTGCTTCGCGCGATCTTCGGTGAAAAAGCCGGCGACGTTCGCGATGCCAGTTTGACCTGCCCGCCCGGCATTGAAGGCACGGTTGTTGACGTCAAAATCTTTACCCGCAAAGGTCAAGACAAAGACATTCGCAGCCTGGCCATTGAATCCGCCGAAGAAGAAAAGTTGCAAAAGAACCTTCAGGACGAAATCCGAATCGTTGAGGAAGAACGCAACAAGCGGATTTACGAATTGCTGGAAGGCCGCAAGCTAGAATCGGATTTGGTGTTCCGTGGCCGCACGGTCGCCGAAAAAGGAGCCAAGCTTACCCGCGACATGCTGGAAGGCATGGACATCGGCGCGCTGAAACGCGTGGAAGTCAGCGGCGCGCGTGACGTGGCCACCGAAATCAAAGATCTGGAACAACGAACCGAACGTCAGATTGCAATTCTTGATCATCTCTACCAGGAGAAAATTGACAAGATCAAGAAGGGCGACGAGTTGTCACCAGGTGTGATCAAGATGGTCAAAGTCTTCGTCGCCATGAAGCGCAAGCTTTCAGTCGGCGACAAGATGGCCGGTCGTCACGGTAACAAGGGCGTTATCGCGCGCATTCTTCCTGAAGAAGATATGCCGTATCTGCCGGACGGTTCTCCGGTCGAAATCGTCCTGAACCCGCTCGGCGTGCCTTCGCGTATGAACGTCGGTCAGATTCTGGAAACGCACTTGGGTTGGGCAGCCAGCGTTATGGGGCTTCGCTTCGCGACACCGGTTTTTGACGGAGCGACGGAAAGCGACATCAAACGTTATCTGGAAGAAGCAGATGCCAGTTTGCGCGAAGAAGGCTTACCGCCAATGGTCAGCCCAACCGGCAAAACAAGTTTGTACGACGGTATCACCGGCGATTCATTCGAGCAAAAAGTAACCGTTGGTTATATCTATATGCTCAAACTCTCGCATTTGGTGGACGACAAGATCCACGCTCGCTCGATTGGCCCGTACTCGTTGATCACCCAGCAACCGCTGGGCGGCAAAGCGCAGTTCGGTGGCCAGCGATTCGGCGAAATGGAAGTCTGGGCGCTGGAAGCTTACGGCGCGGCCCACATCCTGCAAGAGTTGCTGACCTGCAAGTCGGACGACGTGGCTGGACGCTCGAAGATTTACGAATCCATCGTCAAAGGCGAATCGGATTTCGAGCCGGGCTTGCCCGAATCGTTCAACGTTCTGGTACGCGAACTTCAGTCGTTGTGCCTTGACGTGGAATTGCGGCAGAGAGAACCGAAGGAAGCATAGGCAGATGCCAGGTAATGGAAGTCAGGTGTTAGGAAAAGTCCAGCACCTGACTTCCCATTCCTGCCATCTCTCAATTGGAGGGAAAATCAGTGTTTAGATATTCAGGCGAAAAAACTCTGACACCGGATTTCGAGGCGATTCGCATCAGCCTTGCGTCCCCGGAAAAGATTCGTTCCTGGTCGCATGGCCATGTCACCAAACCCGAAACCATCAATTATCGAACGTTCAAACCAGAGCGCGATGGTCTGTTTTGCGCTCGCATCTTCGGCCCAGTCACGGACTGGGAATGTTTGTGCGGTAAGTACAAGCGAATGAAGCATCGCGGAGTGGTCTGCGACAAGTGCGGCGTTGAAGTCACCCAGGCCAAAGTCCGTCGTGAGCGGTTGGGCCACATCGAACTGGCCAGCCCGTGTTCGCACGTTTGGTTCTTCAAAGGCCTGCCTTCGCGCATTGGCCATTTGCTGGACATTTCGCTGCGCGAACTGGAAAAGGTTCTCTATTTTGAAAATTACATCGTCATTGGCGATCAAAAAGAACTCGATGAACTCGGCTTGCCGCTCAAAGAGCGCGAGATGGTTCAAGATGATCGTTATCGCCAATTGAAGCAGGAGTTTCCAGGCAAATTCACTGACGAAGTTTGCCGCATGGGAGCCGAAGCGATCAAACATCTGCTTCAGCGCGTTGACATTGAAGAGCTGGCCGAAGAGCTTCGTTACAAAATGAAGAACGAAACCAGCCAGCAGAAGAAACTAAAGTATTCGAAACGGCTGAAAGTCGTGGATTCGTTCCGCAAATCCGGCAACAAACCGGAATGGATGATTCTGGATGTAATCCCGGTTCTTCCGCCGGAACTTCGCCCGTTGGTTCCATTGGATGGCGGACGTTTTGCGACATCTGACTTGAACGATCTGTATCGTCGAGTCATCAACCGCAACAATCGTTTGTCCAAGCTGATGGAATTGAAAGCGCCGGAAGTGATCGTCCGTAACGAAAAGCGCATGTTGCAGGAAGCTGTGGACGCCCTGTTCGACAACGGTCGTCGCGGTCGCGTGCTGCGTGGCGTCAACAACCGTCCGCTGAAATCGCTGTCTGATACGTTGAAAGGCAAACAAGGCCGTTTCCGTCAGAACCTGCTCGGCAAACGCGTGGATTATTCCGGTCGTTCGGTCATTGTGGTCGGCCCTGAACTGAAACTTCATCAGTGCGGGTTGCCGAAAAAGATGGCTCTCGAACTCTTCAAGCCGTTCATTTACAACCGCCTGGAAGCCGAAGGCCACGCTGCCACGATCAAGCAAGCGAAAGAATTGGTCGAAGGCCAGAACGAAGTTGTTTGGGACATTCTGGAAAAGGTCATCAAAGACCATCCGGTTCTGCTCAACCGCGCCCCAACGCTTCACCGCTTGGGCATTCAAGCCTTTGAGCCTGTGCTGGTCGAAGGCAAAGCCATCAAACTGCACCCGTTGACCTGTACCGCGTTCAACGCGGACTTCGACGGTGACCAGATGGCCGTTCACGTTCCGCTGTCGCCGGAAGCGCAGATCGAAGCTCAGGTGTTGATGCTGTCATCGAACAATATCCTCTCCCCTGCTTCGGGTCAGCCGATTGCCGTTCCGTCTCAAGACATCGTGCTGGGTTGCTATTACATGACCCGCGCAATGGACGGAGCCAAAGGCGAAGGCCGCGCTTTTGCCAGCTTGAACGAAGTCCTGATTGCTCTGGACGCCAAGGAAGTCACGACCCAAACGCGCATTCGACTGCGTTACAAAGGAACGTTGATTGATCTGGAGCACGAACGCGATAACCAGGACATCATCAAGGCCACGCAACACGAAGTTGATCGTACGATCAACACAACGGTTGGCCGAGTCATCTTGAACGATCGCCTGCCCAAAGACATGCCTTACATCAATGGCATGCTCAAGAAGAAAGGCTTGACCAGCATGGTCAATTACTGCTTCCTGAGATTGGGACATAAAGCGACCGTCGAAATGCTCGATCGCGTGAAAGAAACCGGCTTCCTGTATGCAACCAAAGCGGGTTTGTCCATCAGTATTGACGACATGGTTACGCCGCCCAGCAAGCCGCAATTGGTTGCTGGCGCTGAAGACGAAGTCGTCAAAATCCAGAAGCAATACGAAGAAGGCGTCATCACCAACGGCGAACGCTATAACAAAGTCGTCGCCATTTGGTCAGAGATGACTGAACGCATTGCCGATGAAATGTTCAAAGAGATGGGCCGCCGCGAAAAAGAAGACAACGTGCTGAATCCGATTCTGATTATGGCGGATTCCGGCGCTCGCGGTAACCAGCAACAGATTCGTCAGCTTGCCGGTATGCGCGGATTGATGGCCAAGCCTTCGGGCGAAATCATCGAAACGCCGATTCGTGCCAACTTCCGCGAAGGTTTGGACGTGTTGCAGTACTTCATTTCCACGCACGGCGCTCGTAAAGGCTTGGCGGACACGGCGCTGAAGACTGCGGACTCAGGTTACCTGACTCGCCGTCTGGTGGACGTTGCTCAGGACGTGATCATTTCCGAACTAGATTGCGGAACCGTCAAAGGCATCTGGGCTGAACCGATTACCGAAGGTTCGGACATCATCGAAGGGTTGCGCGAGCGCATCATCGGTCGCGTGGCTTTGGAAGACGTCAAAGACCCGATTACGGGACAAGTGCTGGCCAGAACTTACGACGAAATCACCGAGGACATCGCGACTGAAATTCAAAACGCCGGCATTATGCGGGTTCGCATCCGCTCCGTGCTGACGTGCGAATCACGCCGAGGCTGCTGCATTCGTTGTTACGGACGCAACCTTGGAACCGGAAACGTTGTTGACATCGGCGAAGCGGTCGGCGTTATCGCGGCACAATCCATCGGTGAACCTGGCACTCAGTTGACGATGCGCACCTTCCACATCGGTGGTACCGCGTCGAAGGTCAGCGAACAGTCGTCGCACGAAGCTCGCGTTGCCGGTACGGTTCGGTACGCGGACTTGAACACAGTCGTCAGCCGCGAAGGCAAGATCGTGGCAATGAACCGCGCAGGTTCGTTATTGATCGTTGACGACCGTGGTCGCGAAGTCGAACGGTACCCAATCGGTTACGGTACGGTGGTGCTGGTGGCCGATGGAGATCGTTGCGAAGAAGGTCAGAAGATCGCCGAATGGGATCCTTACACCTTCGCAATGCTGACCGAAGTCGGCGGAACAATCGCCTGGCGCGACCTGATCGAAGGTGTCACCGTTCACGAAGAAACCGACGAAGTCACGGGTCTGTCGCGTTCAGTGGTCATGGATTCGCCAGATGAAAAACGCCAGCCGCGTATCGAAATCAAGAACGAGGCGGGCAAGGTCATCAAAGCTTACCCGATGCCGATTCGCGCGAACCTGATGGTCGTCAAAGATCAGGAAGTCGAACCCGGCGACGTGATCGCCAAGATTCCGCGCGAAGTCACTCGTCAGAAAGACATCGTCGGTGGTTTGCCGCGCGTCGTCGAATTGTTCGAAGCTCGCAAACCTCGCGAAACTGCGGTGATGAGCGAAATTGACGGTATCATCAAGTTCGGCAACATCACCAAAGGCTCTCAGAAGATCATCGTCGTCGGTGAAACCGGCGAAGAGCGCGAATACAGCGTCCCGCGTGGAACGCACATCAACGTTCAAGAGGGCGACCGCGTTCGCGCTGGCGAACCGTTGATGGACGGCCCGCTCAATCCGCATGACATTCTGGCTGTGCAAGGTATGGAAGCGCTGCAACGATACCTGGTCAACGCGATTCAGGAAGTCTATCGCTTGCAGGGTGTGCACATTAACGACAAACACATCGAAGTGATTGTCCGTCAGATGTTGCGTTGGGTGCGCGTCAAAGAAGTCGGCGATACGGAATTCCTGCTCGAAGAACAGGTTGATCGTTTCCGCTTCATTGACGAGAACGCCCGCGTGGAAGCCGAAGAAGGACAACAGGCAACGGCGGAACCGCTGTTGCTCGGTATCACCAAGGCTTCTCTCTCGACCGAATCCTTCATCTCTGCGGCGTCGTTCCAGGAAACGACTCGCGTGTTGACGGAAGCGGCAATTTCAGGCCGCGTGGATTACCTGCGCGGATTGAAAGAAAACGTCATTATGGGTCGCTTGATCCCGGCGGGAACCGGTATGGAATTCTACCGTCGCGTCCGCATTGATCACGATCCGACGATGAGAGACCTGTCGGCGGAGGAAATGGACGAAACACAGAGCTACATCGAACAGATGGTCGCTGCCGCCAGCGCCCGTCCGGTAGCCGAACCCGAAGTCGAAGTAGATGACACCGATTTGGAAGAATTGGGCATCGGCCTGGAAGAAGGCGGATTCGACGAACCGGCAGAAACCGAAGACTTCGACAAACTGGAAATTGACGAAGAATTCGCGTTCGAAGAAGAAGACGAATAACACCTCGTTCTTCCCAAACTACAAAAGCCGCAGGAGCAATGCTTCTGCGGCTTTTTTGTCGGCTATTTCTGAAAGGAACATTGTTTTGTGAAAGAGAAAACAATGCTGTTGTCACCACAGACTAAAGAGTGTCTGTCACCAGATTTTGTGAGTAAACGTTTTTTTGAATAGGCGATATTTTTATCGCTGAGGTTTGAACCTATTGGCAATTTGCTCAAGGACCTCTACCGCCATCTTACGAATGACTTCATCCTTTTCTTGAGTTAGCTGACGTAAAGATGGAACCGCTTTTTCCACAATTTTAGGAAATTGAGGGCGCTCAGTTAGTTCATCGAATGCAAACACAGCAAATCTTCGAACAATAGGATCAGAGTTGACCAGCATCTCCGTCAAAATCGTTATCCCTTCATCATTACGCAAAAGTCCAAAGGCTGCATCTTGGCGTTCCTTTGTGCTTAAGTGTGGGTCAATCACAAAACCCGGCAAGGCTGCCATTGCCGCCTTGTTTTCTTTATCAATTTCCAAAATTACTACTGCTGCCCGGTAGCCAAACGGCCGAATGGAAGACCTCAGCATATTTGTCAAAGCAGGCAAAGCTTGATGGCCTATAGCAACCAGTTCATGCTGAGCCTGCACAATTATTTCATTATCAGATGAAGTAAGATCTTGAACATATTTAGCGATCTGCGAAGAAACCATTGCTTCAGACTTGTGTTTACTATTTAGCAGAGGTTGTAACTCAGGTGAATCAAATTTCTTCAATTTAAAGGGTATAGTTTCCAAATCCGGCACCTGATCAAATAACTTAGAATCATAGCTAACGTTATAATCAACGTTCACCTTATTCCAAGACATTGTGTTTTCGACACTTGTTTCCGTCGGCAACATAAGTCCATCAAAATCGCGATAGCCTCTCATGTTCATAATGCGAAAAAAATGGCCACCGTTTGGATGAATGTACCCGATGCGAATAGGAAGGTGTGTTTGTTCATCAAGGAATACACCAATCCTATTTTCGCCTTTATCTGATTTAACAAGGACTTTTATCAAGTCTACATTTTTGCCATTTACTTTGCTCTTTTCTGCTGACAGCACCTCTGGCTTTATCCATTTAGTTTCCAATAAGTAAATTAACTGAAGGTTGATTATCTCCATATTGGAAAACGCCATAGTTCTTATATCTTGAAAGGTTTGCTCTTTAACAGATTTACTTACGCGAGCTGCATAACCAAAACCCGTTTCAAAATTATGAACATCGACAGTAAGACCAAACTCAGTAGGCCTGGCATCAAACCAGGAAAAATACTTTCCTGGAAATGCAATGAAGGTAAAAGAATTGTCGCCAGCAGAAATTAATATATTATTGATTTCATGCAACTTTTCTCGACCTCCCTTGGCTTTAATGGCCATATCCCATAATGTTTGAGCATCCAAGCTTTTTGCTTGGTCTGCTCGCCCTCCCATATCCCAAATCAATGCTAATAGGAACAATGTGCCTACAATACGGTTAAGTTCTAAAACTTTCATCCACATTTCCCCTTAAAGAACCCTGTCACGATATCTACTAGATGACGAGCCGCAGGGTATACCCCTTCGCTATAATTTGTAGCATCTGTGTCTACAAATGCCCCTTTAACTTCACCGGTGCTTTTATCAACTAAAAGGGTTACTTGCAAGCTTCGGTCTCCTAAAGCTTTATCTCCTATTGTCAGGGAGGTTAGCGATCTGTAGTCTTGAAATACAACATTATTTCCAAGGCTTCCATTAGGATCGAACTTGTTCTTTAACTCTGTTTGATGCATTTGGCTTCCCCAATTTCCGCCACCAGAAAACAAATCTTTATTGCCAAGTATTTCTTGCACTTTTTGAGAATCTTTAAAAGTAAGTAGAAACCCATTTCCACTTGTAGAAACCTCTGCAGTATTAATGAGCGACTTATTTGAATCTAGGTTGTCTAAACCTGCCGCTACTAAATAGGAACCAGCAGTAATTAACTTATCGTACTTCTTCGGACAAGTGCTTGTTCCACTTCCACCTCCTGGATCCTCGCTTTCAATATTTCCATTCTTGCAATACCACACAAACCAAGTGTCATTACCAAAATCAAAAGCCCCAGCAAATCGACACTCAATTGGAGCGACCAAAGTTCCAGCAGGATCAACAAAATTGATAGGGTCATTCCTCACGTAGCTATAAAGGTTAAGGCTCTGAGGCTTTTTGTAATCAATAGCCTTTAATCTGATTGGATCAGCTGTCGTAAGGCGCCCAAAAGAAGAGCCATATGTCCTAGCCCCGGCCGAATCTAACCCATTGCTGTCACGCTCATAACCTGTGAATTTTTTACCGTTCAGATTCGTATTGCCCCCTGCCGCCCATTCAGTTAGCGCGGTACCATACGGGTCGAAGTGCCCTTTATACGTAGTATTGCCGCTGACGTCAGTCATCGCTCTGGAATTGCCGAGGTGGTTTGTGTGCAACCAGTAAAATTGCCCATCTGTAGCTTGCATCGCTACGAGTTTACTGCCGTTGTACACATACGCCCGCTGGACGCTTGCAGCCGTCACTTCCATCACCGACTGGCCGAGCTTTGACGAGTAGACGTAATACATCGTCGTGCCGCTTTCGGTTTTCTTGACGCGTTTGCCGTCGCCGTCGTAGCCGTACACATTCGCGCCGCCGGAGCCGACTTCCTTCAGCCGATTCGCTCCGTCGTATGTGTAGCTCTGGCCTGCTCCGGCAGTCATATTCCCCGCCGCGTCATACGTATAGCTGTTGCTCTGGCTGTCGGTGCTGAGGCGGTTGGTCGTAGGCGCTCCGCTTGAGTTCGTCTGGTAATTCAGCGTCAGTCCCGCGAAGTTACGGATGTTGCCGAACTCGTCGTAGCTGTAGCTGCGGCTGAAGGCATTGGCCGTCGCATTGGTCAGCCGGTTGTAATCGTCGTACTGGTAAGTTGTTGTATAGGCCGTATCAATGTTGTCCGTGATCTGGCGAATTCGGTTGTTGTTGTTTCCGTTCGCGTCGTAATACTGGTAGGCGTAATCCACTACTTTGTCCGATGAGTTGTTCGTTCGATCCACCACCATGCTGGTCGGCTGGTTGCGGTTGTCGTCGTAGCCCATCGTCAGCCGCCTGCCGTTGCCGTAATTTAGACTCTTCAATGCGCCGCTGGCGCGGAAGCTGACTGTGTTTAGCACGTTGGTCGTATTGCTGGCATCCGTGCCAATCAGGTTGGTGCCGATGCTGCCCAGCGCCCCGACCGTGTTGTAGGCGTAATTGATCGTCTTGTTGAAGCTCGGCGCGACGTAATTCACCGACTTCACCTGGTCGCCTTGGTTGTAGGTGTAATTCAGCGTGTAGCTGTTGCCGGACAAAGCGGTGAACGTGCGCGTTTCGCTCTGCAATTGGCGGTAAGAATTGTAGCTGTAACTGGTCGAGCCTTCGCCGTCCGTCATCGCGCTTCGCGCGCCGTACGCGTTGTAGCTGTACGTAACCGATGGCGTGCTGTCGGAGAAACTGACGTTCGTGACCAGCCCTCGCGTGTTGTAGGTGTTGGCGACTGTAATGCTGCGCTGATTGGAAACCTGCCAGACCTGATCATTGGCGGTGTAAGTGTAATTGACCACGCCGCCTTCGGGCGTGGTTTCGCTGACCATTCGCCCGTATCCGTCGTAGCTGAAATACCGAACCTGAGTTGGCGTAGAGTTATTCGGGCCAAGTCCCGGATGCGCCGTGTGGTTAATCTGGATCAGCCGATCCAGGTCGTCGTAAATGTAGGTCGCACGGCTGTAAATGTTTTGCGCGCTGGATGGATTGGGTTCGGTGGCTTCAATCAGGCGGCCTCGCGCGTCGTTTTTGGTTTCGGTGTAATGGCCGAGTTCATCGGTCACTTTGGTTTCGTTGCTGCCCGCACAGCCGCAGCCGGTGTATTCCATCTCGCGCGTGTTATTGTCCGGCAGCGTCACCAGCTTCAACCGCGCCAATTCATCACGCGTCAAATGCGTGTAGAGAAACGATTTGCCCGAATCTTCATCGGTAGGGACCCAACTGCCGTTAATCGCCAACACGTTCGAGCTGTCTTCCACCTGGCCGACTTTGTCAAAGACGGTGATCTGGCCTGCGTATTTGCTGGAAGCGCCGTCCGGGTGATCGCTGGCCTTTTTGTAAGCGCGGCCCGCGCCGTCCATGATCTCGAATTTGTAGCGCACCTTGCCCGAATCCACTTGCTGAGACGTGGAAGTCGCCAGCCAATTATCCCAGTACTCGGTTTTGACCCAACCGTCATCCGGGCGCGTCGTCACCGAGGGACGATCCGCAAAATCATAGGTCGTTTGAACGACCTGCTGTTCGGTGTTGTTGCCGGGAACGAGGTTAAATGTCTTTTTCGTTTGCCCTGTGTAATACAGCCATTGCGAACCGGATTTGAATCCGGTCGGATCAGCGGACGTGTACGGATAGACACAGGTATTCCCGACAGTTCCCGGTTTGTCCAGATAGTTATCGGTGTATTCGACTTGCTTACGATTGTCCGCCGCATCGGTTTCGGCGCGGACGTTGCCATTCGTGTCGTAGCTGATCCGTTTCACAAGGCGGGAATCGGTAACCGAGCCACTCACCACAGAGCTTTGTTCGACGCTGGTCAGATTTCCTCGATTGGAAAAACTGATGCTGTAATTTGAATCGTCGTGCTGAATTGCGCCGGCACTCGCCGCGTTTATCAGGTACTCGGCGGTCTGCCCATTTGAGTCCGAGAAGGTGCTGGTCTGATCGTAAGCATTCGTTACGCGAGACAGCAGCGTGGTTCCGGCTCCGCTGTACACCGATACTTGCAGGGGCAAGGCCAGAATGTTTTGCGAAGCATACCCGGTGTAAGTCGTGGTTGTCCGGCGATAAATCGAGCCGTTGGCATATTCATCCTGTGTGCCGGGAACCCACATGCCGTTACTCTGCGTGTAAGTGATCTGCGTTTTCTTTTCCACGTAACTGGAACCGGTCAGCGCGATCTTCTTGGATTCCTGCGGGCGCAGATTGGCGTAATAGCTCAGATTGTCGTGGGCGAAAGTGACTTCATCTCTCTTCGTATAATTGCCTGCGCTCGGGGCCCAGATTTCCGTCGAGATCGTCTGATTGACGGTTTGCAGCCGGAACTGCCGACCGGTTGGATCCACGACGACGTGATAAGAGCCATAGCCAGAATTCTGGTTGAAGTAATACAGATAGGTTTGCGTCGCTCCGCCTCGCCAGCTTTCCGCCCACTCGGTACGGGTGGTGAAATACGGCACGTCGGCTTGCGGAACACAGTAATTCGGACTGTTGGACGGCGCGTTCAAATCCACGCATTCGGCAACGCTAAAGCCGGTTTTGGCGATGACGCGCTCAGAGCTTTGTCCCGAAATAGTCGGGACGGCCTTTTCAATCAGCTTGATCTGGGCGTAGTTGGTATAGGTGAACCGGAAATTGATGCCGGTCGGATAGGTGACACGCGATGGCAAGTACACAACCATGCCATTGATGTTGCTGGGATCAGTCGCAGTGATGTACGTCGGATTAAAACTGGTCTGAATCGTGACGGGTTGGTAATCCAAGCGAGCATAATAATAGGTCGAACTGCCCCGCGCCTGACTGATCGAAGTCAGCCGGTTGTTCTGGTAATTGAAATCTATCCGGCGTCCGGCTGTGTCGGTGACGGAATCCAGGACTTTTTTCGTGCCAGCGGAAGTCGTCATATCCTTGTAAGTGATGGTGATGAAATTCCCATTGCGGTCTTTGATTTCAATCGGCAGGGCCAGGAAGTCGCGGACGTTGGCGTCATAGGAATAGACGCCGAACTTCATTTGCGTGCCGTCGGGGAAAAACAGGGTCTGCGAAGGTCCGTGAAATTTCAGGTACGAAGAATCGTAAGCCTCGTATTTCCCCGAAGCCGAGTTGTAGCCCAAGTCGTGCCGCGTGCCGTCCGGCGAGATGAAAATGATCGAGTTTTTGCCAGTCACGGAATTGTAGTACGGCCCGACGGAAGAGTGTTTGATCAGAATCGCGCCAAAGCCCAGTTGCCAGCCGGGAGCGGGAAAGCCTCGGTCGCCATTGAAAATCATCGTGCCAGTCGTCGTGTCTTTCGTCCAAACCTTGCTGTTGTAACTCAGCCCCAAGCTGACGTTCAGCCCGGCGCGTCCTGCCAACGACAGCACAGGCAACGAGAAGCTGTAATTTTGGGAATCCAGGTTGTAGCCGACTCCACCCACCACGGCTGCTCCGGCAGTCGGATCGGACAACTGCATCGGCTGCCCCGCTCCGGTGGCATTGCCACGAGCAGATAACTGCGTCAGGTAACTATCGTAGTTTGTCGTGTTATTCGGCTTGGGATCGTCGTAGCCATTGGAAGGCAGAGAGCCTGTCTGAGAATAGCTTGGCTGTTGAGGCGTGTTACTCCGCATCGTATCCAAACTGATGCCGCCTTGAAGCAAGGCCAGGAATTTCAGGTAAATCGTCTTGACCGCCGCCAGACTATGGCTCAGGACTTGCGGGGGGGGGGCTGTTTCGGTCAACTTGTGATTTGATCGAATCGGCGGAAACGCCTGCCAGACGGAGCGAAAAACTCAAAGAAAGAATCAGGCTGAATGAAATGATGGCAACAAGAATGGCTCTGAACGGCGACGATTTAGGCAGACGCATGTATTCCTCCGTAACAAGAACGGAAAATCGAACATCTCTGGCGGAAAATGGAAAAACAGTTTCAGGCTGACTGAATCGAGTTGGCAAGACTCAGCCAAGGTGATAAGGAAATGTTACTACGTGTTATTACTGACTTGACCGCTGAGCTACTTCGGACGAAGCAGCGCACGGAATATGCTACCGCTAAGAAGAATCTGTCAAGAGCTATTTTAGATTTTAATGCGGTGTAAGGTTTAGTGCAGAAAAAAATGTAGCACTGTGCCTATGACCTTTTCATCCCCCATAAAAAACGGAGCGGCTGAACGGTCATTGACCGGTTCATTCGCTCCGAGTTTTTTGAATGTGGTGAAAGTTTTGTTTACCGTTACTGGCCGCACTGCCCGTTGAGCAATGCCCAGATATCAGCCAACAAGAACATATCGGGGTGACGATTTTCTTTGATCGCCAGCACCGTCTGCGTGTTCAAGGTGTCGAGCAACGAACTGGGCGAAAGTGTCACGCCATTGCTCAAAGTCACAGGCGAAAACGAAATGCGAGAGCATGACAGGGCGCTCCAGAATGTATTGAACACAACCGGTGAACCGCTGCCGCCCTGCGCAGCCATGCTGATTTGAGCGGTGACATATTCTTTGTTGATTCGCTGCATCGCGCTGGAACCGCCTTGCAGAGCCTGGCGCACAGACGGCAGACTTTGTTGAATCCCGACCGGATTGTTGGCGTTGACGCCTGAAATCAAAACGGTACCGCCCGGCAGGTAACGGGAATTGTTGACCCAGTACTGAGTTGTCCGCCAGCAAATCGTGTCACATTTGATAATGACGGGTTCGCACAATTCGCCAAAATTGTAATTGGTGCAGACGCTGCCATCTCCAACAACAATGTTGGTAATGACATCATTGCCGACGTCTCCGCCGCAGTTCCCTTTTGCATCCTGACCATCACCGCTTACGCTTCCGCCACTAGGCTGAATTTCCATCACCCCGTAAGTTCCAGGGGTAACGCTAAACAGGTAAAAACCGTCGCTGTTCGTCTTGGTGGTTTGGCCGGTTTGCTGACCTGAAGAGTTCAACAGTCTGATTTCCACATTGGCCAGCCCGCCTTCGCCTGAATCTTTGACTCCGTTTTTGTTGGTGTCGCAATAAACGTAGCCAGACAGCCCGCTGGGAGGTTTCGCACACGCCCAGCAAACGAATTCACAAACTTTGCCGGTTGGGAACCAGCCAATCGAGCCTGTGGTCAATCCTGAAGCGATGCTGACAGAAGAATCGTTCGCAGTTGCCATCCGTTTCACAGTGACCGTATCCAACACGACTGAAACGGTTCCTGCTCCGTTCGCTCGCTTAACTTCAATCGCAAACTGGAAACAGCCCATGAATGCCCTTGATGATTGCGAAAGAGCGAGCGTAATTCCCTGACTTCTGTATCCGCTGTTCCCTGCCCAGACCGTAAAGGGAAGGAACTGGCCAATGCCTTTCGTATCCTGGCCACCGACTTTCACTGTCACATCACTATGAAGCGCATTCAATGTCGCACCGCCGTTTCCCAACGTGAACATAGCAAGTTGCTGCGCCAGAGTTTTGTCAGGATTGAGCAGCTTGAGCGTCACCATATCACCGTCGGTCGAGCCATTGCTGGCAATCTGCATTTCTCCGTCCCACAAACTGTCAGTGCATGACAGCGCCTGCACCACTGAGTTCGCCGTCGAAACAGAAAACCCTTCGACCTTGGCGGCGTGCGGAGCCATTTGTCTGCCGAAAGTTTGCGGGCCAACGGTGAAGACGTTTGCTTGATCGGAATCCAATGACAAAATCATCGGCTCCGGCAATAGAAAGGTGTCATCCTGCCCACCGGCACCAAAGATGGTTCCATGCACAACTTGGGCGACATGAACCTGTTTTGGCGATGCATTTTGATAAAAAATGCTGCCGACACCGGCCAAATCACTCGGGCCACCGCCTGCAATAAAAAGGCAGGTGTTTGAACCGGGTGCAACTTGATCCTGCCCGGGGAGTTTAAGCCCTGGGGCGATGCGAATCTTTGCGCCACCAATATTGATTGAGCCGGCAACTCCGCCTAAGGAAGGCGAAAAACTAGTGACAATTCCGCAAACTTGCGGAAGATTCTGTCCAACGACAGGATCACCGCTCTGCGAGTTAATTCGCCCCGACCCATCAAAGCAAAATGAAAAACATTGATCGCTTCCGACGGTCACACCTTTCAACGCTGTGCCGGGTGCGATGGCGTAACTCAGTCCGCCAATGGATAAAGAGCCAGCCGAAGTGGCAGTTGCTGGGAGGTAGCCGGAAACTACTCCGCAGACTTTTGCTCCGGTGGGTAGCGGAGCAAACGCTTGCACTGCGTTGAGTGCCAGACGTTGAAATATTGACCAGGGCCCGGATGAAGTCGAAGTTAGCAATGCGAGACAGCACGCTAAAACAGCCAAGATAAGCGCAGTTCGTCTGTTCATTTTTCCTCCGAAAAAGGGCGGCACAAGCCCTTCGGCTTGTGAGCAGTTCAAATGATGAATTTCGTGGCTCTTCAGAGCTAGCGCTGAAGAAGGGCGGACGGTAGGTGGCGCTTTTGGCCCAGTGATGATCAGCGCCGAATGGTTGAAAGAGTGTCAACGGCAGAGTAGCGAGGCTCTGCCGTTGACCTGATTAAAGCAATACTGAAGTGACTGCGGTTGGTTAGCAGCCTCTGTTCAACAATGCAAGAATCTGCGCCAGCGCAGCCATGTCTTGCGTGCGATTTTCCTTAATTGCATTCAAGGATTGTGAAAACAGCGTGTCCAGCAGCGAATCACGCGAAAGCGTAATGCCGTTCGACAAGGTGACCGGCGTGAAATTCAAGCCGGAACAACGCAGCGGGCTCCAGAACACATTGAAGACGACCGGTGAGCCAGTTCCGCCGTGCGAAGCAAAGCTCATCTGCAACGCCACAAACTCTTTGTTGAGTTGTTGCTGTGCCCCTGAACCACCTTGCAGAATTTGGCGAATCAAGGTTTCGTTTCTCTGGATGCTGATCGGATTGTTGAAGTTCACGCCACCAACCAGAATCGCTCCATTCGGCCACCGGCTCAGCGGTGCTAACTGCCAATACGCCGCATCTCTGAAGCAGATGGTGTCGCACTTGAACGGCATCGGCGGCGGAGTCGGAGTTGGAGTCGGTGAAGGAGTCGGCGTCGGCGACGGCGTCGGCGTGGGTGAAGGCGTTGGTGTCGGCGACGGTGTGGGCGTCGGCGATCCACCCGGCGTTGGTGTCGGAGTGGGCTGCAGGAAACATCCATTGCAGATCACACCGCAAACAGGCCCGCTCGGATAGATTCCGATTCCACCAGATTGAATGCCGGAACCTTCGATTTCATTGCCCATGCGTTTGACGACAATGTAATCAAACGCCACGCTTGTCATGCCCTGGCCGCCAGTGCGCTTGATGTCAACTCCCAACTGGAAGCATCCATTGAGCGATGACGCCGGATCAGTCGAGAAGATCAGCGTGATCGGTTGTGTGCGCAGCCCCGCTGGACCTGCGGGAATCATGAACGGAGTAAAGAATCCGGCTCCGACCGGCCCGTTGTTGGCAACCAGCATGCTGATCCGTGGATGCACCTGATTCACCACAAGACCGCCATTCTGAACAGTGAACATCACCAGGACCTGAGGCAAGGAACCATTTGGATTTTGCGTGAACAGCGTCACCATATCGCCTTCGGTCATGCCTTTCGAAGCAATAGTGAAGAAAACATCCCAGAAACTGTCCGTACATGACAGCGCACGCACGGTTGTATTCGGCAAAGTCGCCATAATTCCTTGCGGCGTGGTTCCGGGAATTGTGGGATAGAAGCCGAAAGATGCCGGGTTGGCAGTAAAGGCAGCCGCGCCAGATGAATTCGAAGATGAAACCAGGAAGCTCAGCGGTCTAGGCAACAAAAACGTGTCGTCTTCATTACCATTGGCCATGCCATGCACAGTCAGTGGAGCGGAAAATTGCGAACACGCGCTCTCTCCCACGCTCAGTACAGAACCCGGCGCAACCAGTCCATTACTGAGAACCAGCGGTGAAATGCAAACATTTGAGCCAATTGCGATTGAATCCTGTCCAGGAAGCGCGATTCCCTGCAGAATTGGAAGCGTCACTCCACCAAGCGTGATTGATCCCTGCACTCCGCCCAACGAACGGTTGAATTGAGTGACAACACCGCAAACACTGGTGGCGTTGCCGGGATTGCTGCCAACCGAGCTCGGCGTCACCAAACGGCCATTGATGTTGAGCGTGCCCGCCATACATTGGCTGGTTCCGACATTGACGTTGCCCAAGCTGACACCCGGAGCAATGGTAAAGCTCATTCCGCCAATGGTAATCGCCCCTGTCGTAGTGGCGGTGGATGCCAAGTGATTGGTGACCTGTCCGCAGGCAAAAATCGGATTCGTGACGTTCACCAGAATCGCACTGTTATGCGTAACCTGGCCGCCCGCATTTAATGAAGCGATCAAGCACATATTGGATCCAACGTTGATATCCATCTGGCCTTTGATCGTCACATTTGGAGCAATCACGTAATTGGACGAACCAATTGATATCGCTCCCGGAGTTCCCGGTGTGGCCGGTGTAAAACTATTGATTCCTCCACAAGCAGTCACGATATTTCCGCTGACAGCTGTTGGAGGAACAATCTGATTTGAATTGTTAAAAACTGCGTCAAGGCAGATGTTGGCGCCGAGATTAATAAGTGATTGGCCAAAAATGGAAGTGCCAGGCGCGATCGTATAATTCGTGCCGCTCAGGTTAAGAGAACCGGCGGTAGTAACAGTCGCCGGATTAAAGGCTTGCACCACACCACAAATTGCCACAGTTGTTTCAGCCGCAGCGGGTGAAGTTTTCCATTTAGCGACTGCTGTCAAACATAATGTCAGACAGAGTGTGAGTATCGTAGTTTTCATTCGCATAGAACTGTCTCCTTGAAGAAGGTCGGGAGGATTGCTCGGTCAATGATCCGTTCCTCGTGAGGTACTTTCGCCTGCTGTCCGATACCATCTTCGGAAAAACGCAGATTGATTCCAGAGTTTGAATAAAGAATCGCCGCCAACCTTTTCAGCCGTCATTCGTATGAGGTGACAACTGGCCAGCATCGGCTTCAGATCCATAAAACGCAGGATCGCCGCCAGACATAGAGATGATTTAGGCAACTCCACGCCAGAAGAGCGAACCTTGGTGATTGAATAAAATTGTCAATAACAGTGATGGTGACAGATTTCGGGAATACTGCCCAACCAACGAGCACAGGCACGCCATAAGCCTGCTGGAGAGAGCAATGTCGGCTCCAAATAGATTAACCCAGTGAGATTTCTTCGGAGTTTACGTTCGTAACTTGGAACGCCTCAGACGCAAATAGGCTTGCGCAGGTTGGCCGAAGAATTTCACTTTGTTCAAGATGGAAAGCTCGACGAAGCTAAAATTCTCAGTCGCGTATTATCACAACGTCAATGAACGATTTTGTCTTGATAGATGGGGCGATAAAAAAAGGGGACAGGGCTGCAAGTCTGAAAAGCCGGTTAAGCCCGCAGCTAGTCTCCTGATTCAACCGTGATGCCGTGACTCAAAAGATGAAAAAGCAGCGCCAAAACCCGACCGTAAGACTTAAGTGATGATGAGTTACCTAAAGAATTGAGGCGAAAGTGAGGAACTCATCCGGGCGTGAGTGTACGCATTTTGACAGCAACCGTCTATAGGTTTTCAGCCTACACGGGCAAATTTAATCTTTCAGCATCAAACACTTGGCTTGATCAATCTCATGCAGTGCGGTGACAACTGGGCGACTTCCCATTTTGCGGTAAGTCGCCCTTTTCATACTAATCATTTTGCCGGCTTGGTGAATTTGGCAACACTTCCCTTTTCGCCAACAGCCCAGCCAGTGCCACCTTTGCGAACATAACTAAAGGCGTGATAGCCAACATCACCTATTGAATTCCAGGTTGCGCCGTCATTTCTGGAGAAATCAGTTCCCGCTGGCCCAACTGCGACCATCATAGAGCCGCCGACCCAGGCAACTGCCGACCGAAAAGCCTTCATCCCGGAATTCTGAACCAAAACCCAATTACGACCTCCATCCTTTGTCATGGCAATTTGCTCGCTGGCTTCTTTTTCCTTCTGATAATCGCCGCCCACGACGATTCCCGTGTTGGCATCTTTGAAGGCGATGGAAAAAATCCCGGACGCTGCATTGCCAGTTTTGATTGGAGTGTCAGCGACCGTCCAGGTTTTGCCTTTGTCGGTGGAACGAAAGACTCGCGCAGTTTTGGCTCCGCCGGTTGCAAACCAGGCGTTGGTGTTGCCTTGAACGATTAAACACGTTCCGCTGGCGGCAAACGCCCCTTCTCCTTCCAAAGCCGCAGGCATGTTTTCCGGTGCGATAGGGTTCCAGCTTTTTCCTCCGTCAGAAGTCCGAACGATAACAAAGCGGCCATCTACCGGATCGCTGACTGCCAAACCATTGTTCACATCCCAAAAAGCAATCGCGTCAAAAAAGGCTTTGGGATTTTTATTGGTGAATTGCTGCGACCAAGTTTTGCCGCCATCGATAGTTTTATAAATCCGCGAAGCTTCTCCGGGCCCAATGCTCAGCAAGTAAGCCGTGTTCGCGTCAAAGGCTTCGACATCACGGAAGTCCAGCTTCTCAGCGCCAGGCACGACAGAAGCCTGCCAGGTTTTGCCCCCATCGATTGTTCGCCCATAACTGCCATTGGCTCCGCTCACCCAGGCAACTTGATCTGAAACAGCGCTGACTCCGCGAAAACGAACTGTCGTTCCGCTGGATTGCGTTTGCCATTGAGCGCTGGCTGTCGCAGAGAAAATCAGGATTCCAAATAAAAGAAGAAGGCTTTTCGTCATGCGAGTCTGCTCCAATAAGGAAAAAGCGGAAGCACTCGCAAATTGCCAAGCGCTCCCGCCAATTGAGTTTTGAGTCGTGCTATTTGACGTTGGGATCGGCTTCGATAACGACTTTGGTCGTCGTCTCTTTGCCATCAACCGTCAGCTTGACCAGATAAACGCCTGGTTCCAAGGGAAGACCAGCGTTAAGTCCACCGCGTCCGCCAAAACCGCCGCCACCGCCCTGACCGCCGCCTTGTCCGGCAGGAGTGGCCGGCGGTTGCCCTGCTGCAGGAGGTTGCCCTGCTGCTGGCGGAGCGCCGCCCCCACCGCCGGGTCCACCTTGACCACCACCACGTCCCCCAAACCCACCAGGGCGAGCCGGAGCATCGCCACGCAGATTCCATTGCAGGCGATTTAGCCCAAGCTCTTTCGTGCCGTTAATGTTGCGGATAACTTTACCGGTAATGTCAGAAATCGTGATTTTGACATCGCCCGTCGGTGCAGCGCCTAAGTAGTAGCTGATCGCCGTTCCAGCCGGAGGATTATCCCCCTTGAAGACTTTCTGCCCGCCGCCTGCGCGGCTGAGCGAAATGTCGTTTTGCCAAACAACGCCCGGACGAACATCAAACAGATGCGAACCAGCAGCTAAGACTTTGTCGTTCATCTGCTGCAATGACGAAATATCATCGCAAATCCAAATGCCGCGTCCATGAGTTCCGGCAATCAGATCATTATCGCGCGGGTGAATCAGCAAATCGTCAATGCGAACCGTCGGCAAACCAGTCATGAATTTCTTCCACTCGCCGCCGCCGTTTAACGAAACGAACAGCCCGTATTCCGTGCCGACGAAGAGCAGGTTTTTGTTCTTCAAATCTTCACGAATGACGTTGACGTTACCGGTCGGCAGGTTGTTCGAGATCGAAGTCCACGTCGCACCAAAATCTTTGGTGACGTAAACATACGGTTTGTGATCGTTGCTGCGATGCCCATCAACCGTCACGTAACAAGTTCCGGCTTCAAAATGCGAAGGCTCGACACGTGAAACCAGATGGTTATTCGCGGCCAACACTGGGATCTTGGTGGCGACGTTCGTGAAAGTCGCGCCACCGTCTTTGCTGACCTGAACGTTGCCATCATCGGTTCCGACCCAGATGATTCCAGGTTGAACGGGCGATTCGGCAATTGTCGTCAAGTTGCTGTAATTCGCCGTGCCGTCGTTTTTCGACGCCATAGGCTCGGTGCCTTTGACGCCCATGATCGAAAGCTGCGTGCGGTTGATCTGCTTGGTCAGGTCAGGTGAAGCCGTCCAGGTTTCACCACGGTCCAGTGATTTGAAGAACTTGTTCGCTCCGGCATAAACGATGCGCGGATTGTGGGGCGACAGCGCAATCGGAGTGTTCCAGTTGAAGCGATATTGCTCACCAACCGGAGGCGCAGGCACGATGTTGCTGGTCGCCTGATTGCCGAAGCCCATTGCCTGAGCCATCGCCATCATTTGTTCCATCTGAGCTTGCTGTTCGGCATTTGCCGCTGGCGGAGCCGCTTGTCCGGCAGGGGGCGTTTGACCCGCTGGTGGGGCCTGACCGCCTGGCGCTGCAGCTTGGCCGCCGCCGCCGAAACCTCCACGTCCGCCACCACGAGGTGACGCCGAGCGCGGACGAATCGAAGTGCTACGCCCGGTTCGCAAATCGTAACGTTGCATTGCGCCTTGCTGAGACTCCGAATAAACGATGTTGTGGTCAGTCGGGTCATTCAACGTGTAAAAGCCGTCTCCACCGCCAACGCGGAACCATTCGGCGTTCGTGATTCCGGGGCCGCCAAAACCACCTCCTCCGCCGCCGCCAAAGCCGCCGCCTGAGCGAGTCTGGCTGGGACCGCACCAACTGCCGTTATCCTGCAAGCCTCCGCAAACGAAGTACGGTTTCCGCATATCTGCCGAAATAGCATAGAACTGCGACGCGGCTATCGTGTTGATGAAGTCGAAAGTTTCACCTTGATCGTAACTGACGTCCAAACCACCGTCGTTGCCGACCATTACGTTGTTACCGTTTTTAGGGTTGATCCAGATGGCGTGGTGGTCGCTGTGCGCGACTCCGGCCAAATTCTTGAAGGTTTTGCCGCCATCAGTCGAACGGCTGAAATTCAAACCGCCGGTAAACACAATTTCCGGGTTCGAAGGATCAACGCGAACCTGGCTGTAATACATCGGGCGATTGTTGTTGCTGCTGACAATGCGCCAGGTTTTGCCTTTGTCGTCGGAACGCCACAGCCCGGCTTTTTTCGGGTCGGGCGGAGTATTCGGATTATTTTGGCCTCCGCCGAAACCACCTCCGCCACCTCCACCGGGGCCAGCGGCAACAGGTTGACCAGTGGCGGTTTCTTCGGGGACGCCTGTGCCCTGACTGGCGCCGACTTCAATTTGAGCATAGAGCACGTTCGGGTTCGAGCGGGCAAGGTCAATGCCAATGCGGCCTAGCAACCCTTCCGGCCAGCCGTTGCCTTCAATCTTCGCCCAGGTTTTCCCTGCGTCGGTGGTTTTCCACAACCCTGAACCACTGCCGCCGCCATTGAATCCCCAAGGCGTGCGGCGACGCTGATACGAAGCAGCATACAGCGTTTTGGGATCAGCCGGGTCAATCATCAGATCGGTGAAGCCTGTGTCTTCGTCAATGAACTTGACGTTCGCCCAGGTCTTGCCGCCATCAGTCGTCTTGAAAATTCCGCGCTCTTTGTTTGGGCCAAACAGGTGGCCAAGAGCCGCAACGTAAACCGTATCCGGATTTTTTGGATCAATCACAACGCGAGCAATGCTCTGGGTTTCTTTCAAACCAACGTTGGTGAAGGTTTTGCCGCCATCCGTGGATTTGTAGATGCCGTCGCCGAAGCTGGAGCTTTGGCGGTTATTGGCTTCTCCTGTGCCGACCCAGATGATATTTGGATTGGACTGGCAAATGGCGACGTCTCCGATAGAAGCCGTCGGATAGGTGTCGAAAATCGGTTCCCAGGTCGTGCCGTTATTGACGGATTTCCACAACCCGCCCGTGGCAAAACCGACATAAATGATGTACGGATTGCTTTCGACGGCTTCAATGTCGTCAATGCGTCCACCCATGCTAGCCGGGCCTATAGAACGCCAAACAAAACCACGCAACAGCGGGTCATCCGATGGATTGATCGGCGGTTTCGGCGGGGGTTGATTGCCTTGAAAGCCTTGAGCCAGCGTCGCCAGATTTGAAAAAATCAGACAAAACGCCAATGACAGAGCTGTAAAAATACGCTTCGAGCGCAAGTTTCTTCGCATAACGAGAATCCTTTCCGAACGATGTTTTGTTATTTTTTTGATGGAGACGAGCCTCGAAAACGGCTCTGCGATCAAAGTTGAAGACGACCAGTCACTGCCAATGGATACGGGAATTTCAGTGGATTCTTTTCGCCAAACTACTTCCGGATGCTTTTCCGCGCTGCGGCGGATGAAATCGAGAACGCATTCAGATCACGCCATAGCAAATCCACAAACCGCGTTTCAGCCACTTTTGTTTTTCGACGCGAAAACAAACTCGACCAGCCAAACGCAGGCAGCCGAGGTAATTCATCACCAGCACTGGCTTCAACTGCTGTGCGGTAATCCGAATCCTGCGGGTTGATCTCGTAAGCAGTGCGAAAATGTTCACGCGCTTCAGCGGTGCGATTCGATTGCCAACAAATTAATCCTAGGCTGTAAAATGCTACATCGAATCGTGGATCAAGCCGGACAGCTTTTTGAAAATGCTTGAGCGCCTTGTCTGTGCTTCCCTGCTCCCAATAGGTGCGACCAACCAGATAATGCATCTCCGGGGTGGGATTAAGCGACAGCGCGCGCTTCAAATGGGTGAGCGCTTCACTTAACTTGCCTTCGCGCGCCAACAACCGGCCCAAGCCGTAATGCGCGGCAAACGAGTTGTCATCTAATTCGAGCGCCCGCAGCAAATGTAGCTTGGCCGATTCGGGTTCGCCTTCATCACCGCTCAACAATCCCAGCAAGAGTCGAGCGCCAAAATGATTGCCCTGCTCATCCAGCGCGCGCCTGAGAAAAATGGCCGCCTCCAATTGTTTTCCAAGTTGGAAGTAATGTTCGCCGATGGTGAAACTCAATTCGGCGTTATGCTCATCCAGGACCTGCGCCGCTTCCAGCATGCGCACTCCGCGACGGCGACGACCTTCTGCGATCAGTAAAGTGCCTTCTTCCACCAGGTCAATAAACTCATCGCGCTCGGTGCCGCGATACGCGGAAATAATTCGTTCGCAACGCTCGTCCAACCGCTCTCGCTCTGCGGTCTCTTCATAATGCCTGGCGACGCGATTACGCCAACGTTGCTCCAACTCTTCGGGATTGACCGCGTGCATTTCAGTCAGAATCTCTGTCAAGGATTCCAGCATCATGTGGTCGTAAAAACTGCCCGTCGCTTGCTGCTGCGCCAGATCCAGCAATTGCTCAAAGCGTTCATTGGATTTGGTCAGTGCCGATTCCAACGCACTGATTCGCTCCAACAAATGCTCCTCTAGCGAATCTCCCGCTTCAAACCCGCCGGCGTTATACGGGCGAGAAATCACCATCAGATATGTGCCACATTCCTGGCAGTAATCCAGTTCGTCGGGGTTCGCTTTTTTGCAGAGTTGGCAGAAAATCATAAGGTCAATTGATAGTTGATAATTCGTAATTGACAATCAGTCAGCAAGAGCAGATTCAATAGTTTTGCGAAACTATCAATTGTCAATTATCAATTGCTCACTGTCGTTCCACAGCCAGAGCAACAGCATTGCCACCGCCCAAACATAAACTGGCGATGCCGCGCTTGGCCTCGCGTCGAATCATTTCGTGCAACAAAGTAGTCAACACGCGAGCGCCAGAAGCTCCAATCGGATGTCCCAACGCAACAGCTCCACCGTTGACGTTGACTTTGCTGGGATCAAGTTCCAGTTGTTGAACCAACGCGACCGATTGCGACGAGAACGCCTCGTTCAATTCAAATAAGTCCACGTCGGCAACATTCCAGCCAGCTTTGCGCGCGACCATTTTGACCGCTTCCACCGGAGCCATCATCACCAATTTCGGTTCGATGCCCGAAGTCGCTTGGGCGACGATGCGAGCCATCGGCGCGCGGCCGAGTTTTCCGGCCAAGGTTTCCGAAGTCACCACCAACGCCGCCGCTCCATCGTTGATCGTCGAGGCATTGCCAGCCGTCACCGTTCCGTCTTTACGAAACGCAGGCTTCAGCTTGGCCAGCGACTCAAGCGTCGAATCCGCACGCGGCCCTTCGTCGGTATCAAAGATCACCGGATCGCCTTTGCGTTGCGGAATTTCGACTGGGCAGATTTCGGCTTTGAAGCGTCCGGCTTGAATTGCGGCAACAGCTTTGCGTTGGGAATTGGCCGCGTATTCGTCCTGCTGCCCCCGCGTGATGCTGTACTTTTCAGAAACGACTTCGCCGGTTTCTCCCATATGCCAGTTATCAAACGCGCACCACAATCCATCGTGAACCATTGCGTCAATGATTTCGCCATTGCCCATTCGATACCCGTCGCGACCTTTGGGCAAAAGGTATGGAGCATTCGACATGGATTCCATTCCCCCGGCGACGATGATTTCATTGTCGCCAAGCGCGATGGATTGCGCGGCCAACATCACCGATTTCAAACCGGAGCCGCAAACTTTATTGATGGTCATCGCCGCAACTTTGTCGGGAATGCCTGCTTTCAGCGCAGCTTGCCGCGCAGGATTCTGTCCCAGCCCAGCTTGCAGAACACACCCCATAATCACTTCGTCAATCTGACTGGCATCAAGCCCCGCGCGCTCAATCGCTGCGCGCACAGCAATGGCGCCGAGTTGCGGAGCAGAAAATGGTTTTAGTGATCCTTGGAATTTCCCTATCGCGGTGCGAGTGGCGCTGATAATGACTGCGTGTTGCATGAACTTAAATCCTTTTGCGAATCCTATGGTTAAAGCGAGGCGGTTTCGCTGTCCACTTCAACTATCGTTTCAACGAATTTGATTATAGCGGCAGAGAAAGTCGAGTCAAACAAAACACTGGTCAGTGATTATTTGCCCCGATGAGCCGAGTAAGCGCATTCAGTACTTGCTGCCGATGTCATGCCTGAACTGTGCGCCATCGAAATGAATTTTACCCACGGCTTCATACGCTCGCGCTGTTGCTTCCGCCAACGTCGTGGCGCGAGCTGTCACGCCAAGCACACGACCTCCGGCAGTTTCGACCTCGCCTGCTCCGCTCAGCTTTGTTCCTGCGTGAAAGACGACAACACTTTCAATTTGTTCAGCAGCATCAAGTCCGGTGATTACCTTGGCGCTTTCGTAACTGCCTGGATACCCAGCCGACGCCATCACCACACAAGTCGAAACCTCATTGCTCCAACGCGGTTTGGCTTGAGAAAGCGTTCCATTCGCCACAGCCAGAGCCAATTCGGCAAAATCACTATCCAAGCGGCGCAAGATCGCCTGCGTTTCCGGATCGCCAAAGCGCACGTTGTATTCCAAGGTCTTCGGTCCGTCAGCCGTCAACATCAATCCGCAGTACAAAACGCCGCGAAACGGAAATCCATCGGCACGCGTCGCTTCCAGCGAAGGTTCAACAATTTCCCGGACAATTCGCTGTTCCAATTGCGCATCGAGCAAACCGTCTGTCGAAAATGCTCCCATACCGCCAGTGTTCGGCCCTAGATCACCATCAAAGGCACGTTTGTGATCTTGAGCCACAGGCATCGTCGCAAAGTCTTTGCCGTCGCTGAACACCAAATACGATAGTTCACGCCCACCCAGGCATTCTTCGATGACAAGCCGCGCGCCTGCTTCGCCGAGCTTTCGGTCAATCAAAAAGTCTTGAACCGCTTGTTTCGCTTCGGCTTCGTCAGCGGCGACGACGACGCCTTTTCCCGCCGCCAATCCGTCAGCTTTGACGATGACAGGAAATCCGAATGAACGAATTGCCTTCAATGCGTCGTTGGCGTCGCCTACGACAACATATCTGGCCGTCGGAATGCCGTGGCGAGCCATAAACTCTTTGGAAAAAATTTTGCTGCCTTCCAATCGCGCCGCGGCTTGCGAAGGGCCGAACGCGGCAATGCCTTTGGCCACCAAGGCATCCGCCAATCCATCCACCAAAGGCTGCTCTGGCCCGATAACAACCAGATCAATTTTTTCTTTGGCCGCGAAATCGGTGATGGCGCTGACGTCGCCTGCACCGACATCGGCGCGAGTCGTCAGTTTCAAAATGCCCGCGTTACCAGTCGCTGAAAAAATCTGTTTGACAGATGAACTGCGGCTGAGCGCCCAGGTCAAAGCATGTTCGCGTCCGCCAGAACCAACCACGAAAACTTTCATTGAGTTATCCGGAGAGAAAGAGTTTTGCGAAAGAAGGTCATCACTTTACCTTTCAAGCAAAAAACTTCAAGGCGCGCAGCAATTCCACCAATCATTCAGGGTTGGCATCTTGACAGCCCACAGCTCGATCAGTAGTATGCGCCTTCCCAAATGCGGATGTGGCGGAACTGGTAGACGCGCTAGTTTCAGGTGCTAGTGAGAGCAATCTCGTGGAGGTTCGATTCCTCTCATCCGCATGGAACGAAAAGGGTGGCCACAAACGGTCGCCCTTTTTGCTTTTCAAGCAGTCTTTTTTTTCAAACAATCGCGTTTTCAAATTCCGAATCTCAAATTTCTTCATGCCCTCTGACGATCATCCAGCGACATCGCCTTCCGGCAATTCCACCGTTAAACATAACCCCTACGCCGCATTGCGCGAACGTGACTTTCGGCTTTTTTTGGGCGGGCACGTGCTTTCCGTGCTGGGCGTGCAAATGCAAAACGTCGCTGTCGGCTGGCAACTCTATGACAAAACCGGTTCAGCCTGGCCGTTGGCAATGGTGGGATTGGTGCAAGCTGCGCCGATGATCGGGCTGGCGTTGCCTGCCGGACAAATCGCAGATCGGTTTGATCGCCGAAAAATTCTGATGACTTCGACGGTGCTGGCCGTTATCAGCGCCATTGGATTGGCTGCGGTGTCGGCGTCAGGCGGCAGCGTCAAGCCGATGTATTTCTGTTTGTTTTTGAGCGGATTGGCCAGAGCCTTTCAAGGCCCTGCGCGATCTTCGCTGATGCCGCAACTGGTTCCCCGCCCAATTTTCACCAACGCAGTTTCGTGGGCAGTCAGTGGATTCGAAATGGCTTCACTGACCGGGCCGGCGCTCGGCGGAATGCTGATTGGCGTGTTTGGCGGAGCGACCAAAGTTTATTTGCTGGCCGCGATGGGCAGCGTGTTTTACTTTTCGATGCTGGCGGCAATCACCAAACGCTCTTACGCAGCCGAATCGCAAAACGAAAACTCCGCCACCAAAGATTGGCGCTCGTTCGTCGTCGGCTTTCAATATGTCTGGCAGACCAAGCTGCTGTTCACCGTGATGTCGCTGGATTTGTTCGCAGTTCTGCTGGGCGGAGCCGTCGCGCTGTTGCCGGTGTATGCCAAAGACATTTTGCACGTAGGCCCAGCCGGATTGGGCTGGCTGCAAGCCGCTCCGTCAATTGGAGCCGTGACAATGGCGTTGCTGATGACTCACCTTCCGCCGTTGAAGAAAGCCGGGAGTGCGCTGCTTTGGTCAGTAGCGGGCTTCGGGGTGGCGACGATTGTGTTTGGCCTCTCCACGAATTTCTGGCTGTCCGTGGCGATGTTGTTCCTGACCGGAGCTTTCGATAACATCAGCGTCGTCATACGCCACACATTGGTTCAAACTCTGACGCCCGACGAAATGCGTGGCCGCGTTTCCGCCGTCAACGGAATGTTCATCAGCGCATCGAACGAAATCGGCAGGTTTGAATCCGGTTCGGTAGCGGCGCTGGCAGGCGCAGTGTTTTCCGTCGTCAGCGGAGGCATTGGAACTTTGGTTGTAGTGGCATTGACGGCCTTCGCATCTCCGCAATTGCGACGGCACGGCTCGCTTCACGAAGAATCTAACAAACATTGAACTAAAATTTATGCTGATAACTTTGCAATACGGCAAAGATGGTTTGCCGGTCGAAATCCCATCAACCAATGTCACGGTCTTGGCGCCGCAATTCATCCCCGGTCTGCCCGACGAAGCGGCAGCCTTTGCCGAAGCCGTTCGCCATCCCATCAATACCAAACCGCTGAAAGAACTGATCAACGCAACGGACAAAGTGGCAATTGTCATCCCGGACATCACGCGCCCGTTGCCCAGTGATCGGTTGCTCGGATGGTTGTTTGCGGAACTCGATCACGTTCCGGCGGAAAATTTCGTCATCGTCAACGGAACCGGTTCGCATCGAGTGAACACGCCGACAGAACTGGAGCAAATGGTTGGCAAAGACGTGGCTTCGCGCTATCGCATCGTCAATCACAACTCGCACGAAGCCGCGACGCTGAAGTTCGCCGGGAAAACTCCTGATGGCCGCGAAGTGTTTTACAACCGCGAATACGTCGAAGCCGACAAGCGCATTGTCATGGGATTCATCGAGCCGCACTTTATGGCCGGATTTTCCGGTGGCTACAAAGGCATCTTCCCCGCCGTCGCCGACATTGATTCGATCATGCATTACCACCGAGCCGAAGTAATCGGCTCGCCGCTGAGCACCTGGGGAGTTTTGGAAGGCAATCCGACGCAGCAGCAAATTCGCGCTAACGGTTCATTGCTGCCGGTGGATTTCTGCATCAACGTTACCTTGAATCGAAAGCGCGAAATCACGGCTTTTTTCTGTGGCGAAGTTTTGGCCGCTCACGCCAAAGGTTGCGAGCATTCCAAATCAACGGCAATGATTGCCTGCCCAAAACCGTTTCCAATTGTTGTGACAACCAACAGCGGCTATCCGCTGGATCAAAACCTCTATCAAGCCGTCAAAGGCATGTCCGCCGCCGCTCAAGTCGTCCAGCAAGATGGATTGATCATCGCGGCGTCGAAATGCAATGACGGATTTCCGGCGCACGGCAATTTCAAAACCTTGCTGTTCGATCACGATTCGCCTCAAGCGATTCTGGACACGATCCTTGCGCCGGGCTTTTCAATGTACGACCAATGGGAAGCGCAATTGCTGGCGATGATTCGACTGAAAGCTCGCGTCGCGTTACACAGCGACATTCCAGCGGATGAAGTCCGCCGTGCTCACCTGGAAGCGACCGACGACATCGCGGCGACGATTGCTGCGGAACTCAAACGCATCGGGCAGGACGCGCCGATCGCCGTTTTGCCCGAAGGCCCCATGACGATTCCGTATCTAGCGCAAGCCGCAACCGCATAGTTTGATGTGGGACAATCTTTCAAATTGTCCGATTCAACTGACTTCGCCTTATCGCAGACTGGCACAGAAATATAACGGGACAATTTGGAAAATTGTCCCACGTTCTCGAATCAGTTCTTTCCCGGTAAGGCGGCCAACCAACTCCATAGAAAATGACCAACACACTCTCTGTCGCATCAACCGAAGAAATTCGCACTCATTTCCCTGCTCTGAGCCGTCAACATAACGGCCATCCAGTCGCCTACTTCGATGGCCCCGGAGGCACTCAAGTTCCGCGCGAGGTCGCCGCCGCCATCAGCGATTACCTGTTTCACCACAACGCCAACACGCATTGGGCTTATCCGACCAGCGCCGAAACTGACGCGCTGCTCGCGGAAGCTCGGCAGACCTTCGCGGATTTTTTCAACTGCAACGCCGACGAAGTCTCCTTCGGGTCGAATATGACTACGATCACCTTCCACGTTGGCAGAGCGTTGGGGCGCGGCTGGAACCCCGGCGATGAAATCGTCGTCACCGAACTGGATCATCACGCCAATTCCGACACTTGGCGCGAACTGGCGAAAGATCGAGGCTTGACGATTCGCACCGTGCGTATGCTGACCGAAACCGGACAACTGGATTGGGACGATCTGGAAGCGGCAATCACTCAGAAGACAAAATTGCTGGCCATCGGCGGAGCTTCCAACGCGCTGGGCACGGTTAACGACATTCAACGAGCCGCTCGGCTGGCGCATGCCAAAGGCGCGCTGGTTTACGTGGATGCTGTACATTATTCGCACCACCTGCTGCCGGATGTGAAGGAGTTGGAATGTGATTTTCTGGCGTGTTCGGCTTACAAGTTTTACGGCCCTCACATCGGCGTGTTTTACGGACGCCATGAACTGCTGCAATCGCTGGACGTTCCTCGCTTGCAACCCGCCGCCAGCGAAGCTCCCGAACACCTGGAAACCGGCACCCAAAACCACGAAGGCATCATCGGAGCTGCTGCCGCAGTCAATTTTCTGGCTTCCCTGGCCAAAGTC
>DAOMFR010000058.1:38103-39533 GCA_035429885.1 Blastocatellia bacterium | reverse complement strand
TGAATGGTTTTGGAATTGCGAATCAGTTCGGACGGAGTGGGTTTGCGCGTTTCGGCTTGAGTGGCCGTTGATTGAAACACGATCAGGTCTTCTTTTTCATAACCCCCATCCACGATCTGAGGCGACTGTGCGTTGGCTCCGGCTTCGCGCGGGACGTTGGATTGCAGGTATTTGATCAGGTCTTCCAAAGTTACGCCGCGAGCCTTGCTGGCAGCTTTTCCCCTGCCAGCTTCAAGTAACACGGAAGTAAAAACGCCATGTTTTTTGGCCGTGGATTCGTAAGAGCGCTGACCTGCGCCAGCGGACAACAGTGTGGCGAATGCCGTCACTTCGTTTTTGCGGACATCAAACGACAATTGGCGAACCAGGCTGTCGCTGACCGGGGTTCGCCGGAACGCATCGAAAATCAACATTACCTGCCCGGCTCCGCTGGCTAGGATTTTTTCTTTCAGTTGTTCGACGTTGATTGCAGTGTCCGCCAGTATATCTTCGCTGCCGGTAATAGAATCAGCAGCCAGCAAATACGACTTCCCGCCCTGTTCAAAACTGTGCCCGGCAAAATAGATCAGCAACAACCCATCCTGCGGAACACGTTTGGGCAGTTCCGCCAGTTGTCGCAGGATTAGGCTGCGAATCGGTTGATGATCGGCGGCTTCGCCCGTGGCCAGCAACACAACCTGCTCTTTGCGAAAGCCTCCATGTTGGATCAGGACGTTGGCAACATCGCGAGCATCAGCCGCCGCAAAGTTGAATTTGCCTGCCTGCACATCCAGATGGTCTTCGACGCCGATGACCAGCGCAACGCGCTTGTCTTCTTCCGGCAGTGTTCCAATCAAACCGCTGCGCGCGCCTAGACAGGAACGAGCACCAGTCGTCAGCAAATTGATCGCTTCGCTGGCTTGTTCATTCAATTGGGAAAGTTGGGCGGCTTGGGAAGAATCGGCGCGAGAGCTAAGTGTAATGACCTGAAGGTAATCACGAGTCAGTTGATCGATTAACACATTCATATCGGCACATAACTTTTGCCCCTGCCTGCCAAGACGTTGTTCTTTGGAAAGCAGACGAAAATCATCGCCCAGTTTTTGAAGCTTCACATCGCGAGCCGACGCGCGCAGCCAAAAGGTGATGGAATCATCGGCGCTGAGTCCGCCTTTTGAACCCGAGGCCAAGTCGACAGCCTTGGTCAGCAGTGCGATTGCCTGATCCGGATCGGGAACAGATTGCCGCAATTGGTACAGCCCCAAACTTTGGTAAACCAGGGACAAATTGGCAGCACGGATTTGATCGTAAGTTTGAGGATTCACTTCGGGCGGCGGCGATGGACTTTCCAGAAGTTTGAGCGCTTGATTCGCATATTCGCGGCCCTGTTCCTGCTTGTCATAAAAACTGCCGATAACTCCCTTGCCCGTAGCCACAGCCAGCCGTGGAAT
>DAOMFR010000058.1:0-38003 GCA_035429885.1 Blastocatellia bacterium | reverse complement strand
CTTCAATCTGCTGAAGCTTGAGCGGCGGATTGTCCTCTTGAGAGCCAGTGGCCTGAATGCTGCCAACCGGAACCGACGACAAATCAAACGGAGTTGATTTAGAAGTCAAAGAAGCTGGCAAGTAAAGCTGGCTGGCCAAAATCGTAAGGAATAAAAGGGTTCGAGTCATAAACACCTCCACGGTTGAAGAAGGAAATTCGCTCAACGGTTGTTCAAAACTCTCAGAATTTCAGTGATCTTCTGTTGAAGCTGGCGAGCTTCGGTTAGACGCGGATTGAACTTCAACGATTCATCACACGCCCGAAGCGCGTTTTGATAATCTCCCTGCTTGTACAACGCCTGTGCTTGTTTCAACAATTCGGCAGCCTTTTTCTGATTGGCCAGCAACTGCGCCTGATTGATTGTCGGAGAGGGCAAAACCCCTTTGCCGGCCACCAATTCGGAACCAGGAGTCGCCGTGGGTTCCACCGTCGGCACTGATTGAGACGGTGAAGCTGTGGGCGTTGGAACTACAGAATTCCGCTCTTCCGAAACAGGCTGAGCTCGATAGCGATACAAACCATAAATCCCGGCAACAATCACCATCGCAAGCACAATCGCGGAACCCAAAAACGGTTTGCCTCGCCAAACAGGTTTGGTCTGGAAAACGCGCGTTTCCGCCACACTCACGTGGCTCAACTCAGGTGGCGAAAACTTCGCTGGTCGCACATTTGTTGTGGCTGATGGCGAAAGCTTCGCTGGTCGCACATTTGTTGTGGCTGATTCGTAGACTTTCAATTCAGCCAGAATCCGATCCAACAGCCTGGACAATTCGCTTGCACTCTGAGGTCGTTCGACAGGATCTTTCGCCATCATGCGATTGATCAGCGCCTCGATTTCCGGGGGAGTCTCGGGGCGAATCGCCGACAGTGGCGGCGGCGCGCTGGTTAATTGCAGTTGCAACAATTCGCTGATCGAAGAGCACTTGAACGGCAATTCTCCGCCGAGCATGCGGTAAAAAATTACGCCGAGCGAATAAATGTCCGAACGTCCATCCACATGGCCTCCCACCGTCAATTGTTCCGGGCAGGCATATTGCGGGGTTCCAACCAGGGCGGAAACAGGAGAGTTGGCTGTGGTCTCGCTCAGGATTTTGCCGATGCCGAAATCCAGCACCTTGACATGGTCGCTCCGATCCGGCGTATCCAGCAGCATGATGTTCGCTGGTTTCAAATCGCGATGAATGATCCGCTCCGCGTGTGCCGCGCTGAGCGCTGATGCGATTTGCTTTAGAATGCCCGTGGCCCGCTGAAAATCGAATCGTCCCTGACTGGCCAATTCTTCATCCAGCGTTCGCCCTTCCAACCATTCCATGGTGATGTACGCAATGCCATCTGACGTCTGGCCAGCGTCTTTGACGTCCACAATATTTTCATGCGTCAACCGTCCAGCAAGTTTGGCTTCGCGCGTAAACAGTTCCAGGACGTATTCATTGCCGATGGCCAGATTCGGTTGCAGGATTTTCAGCGCGACGCGACGATCAATCCCCAAATGTTGAGCGCAGTACACAGCTCCCATTCCGCCCACGCCGACCAACGCCAGAATTTTGTATTTGTCCGCCAGCGTGGAACCCAGCAACTGATAGGGATCTTTCAAGGAAAGAATTTCCCGGTCATCCTGGCACACCCGCGTGAGCGTGGGATAAATCTTTCCGCACTTCGGACAATGCTTCATTCGCATGGACGAAGCAGCCGACGGGGTTGGAGACAAGGCTGCGGGAGGCAGAAAGGTTTCTGTCCGACGGTTCGCGTCCAACAGAGTTAGGACTTCCCCAAGCAACGCTTCATCACCCGCGCAAGCTTGCCGCAAAAACTCATGGCGTTCACCCTGCGGCAATTCCATTGCCGCATAGAAAATTGTTTCAATCCGTTGCCATTGATCTTTGTCCATGGGTTCGGTCCTCTTACCAGATCACAATACTGGCGAATCGTTGCTGAGTTCCCGGTACAGCCAGGACTTGGCCAGTTCCCATTCGCGCGCCACGGTGCGTTCGGAAGATTTCAAGACTTCGGCGGTTTCAGCGACGGATAAGCCTCCGAAAAACCGCAATTCGATAATCCGGCTTTTGCGTTCGTCGAATTCGGCCAGAGCATCCAACGCATCGTCAAGCGCAATCAAATCAGGCGGTTTGGCGGACGGAGCCAAATCCACTTCTGATAAAGAAACCTGAAAACCATCGCCGCCGCGTTTCAGTCGCCTGCGCCGCCGAGCTTCGCCCACCAGAATTTTGCGCATCAGCGAAGCCGCCACACCGAAAAAATGCGCGCGGCTTTGCCAGTTGCTTTTCTGCCAATCAATCAACCGCATCCAGGCTTCGTTGACCAGTGCTGTGGTTTGCAGCAGTTGATCGGATTCCCGGCTCAAATACGCTTCCGCAATACGGCGCAATTCAACATCCACCAGCGGCGTCAATTGCTCCAAGGCGTCACGGTCACCACCTCCCCAGGCAATCAGCAACCCTGTGACTTCAGGGATTTGCGGCGAAGACTTTTCGGGCATTTTTCTTCCCTCTTCAGAGCGAAAAAATATTTTACAGCGATGGCAGCTTTCAGATGCAAAAGGCGCCTGTCTTAGTGGACGGAGCAAAAAGTGAAGTCCAAAGGCAGTCGCGAGCGGATGAGTTGGCCAACAGTTCCGCTCCGGCTGCTCAATCAAAGCGTTTGAATTTATTGCGTGATGTTTCGCCACAACCAGAGCGAAACACAAATTGATTTTAGTTTGATGCCCAATTCGTAGCAATGGCTGCGGATAAAAGAATTCATCTATCGAAGTTCTCAACATAAGGAGACACCATGTTCAAAAGACACTTAACTCTGATGCTCGTCGGCGCATTGCTCTTTTCTTTGTGCTCAGCGCCAATGACGATGGCCAAGTCCAAAGAAGAAAAAGCAGCGGAATTTACCTCGAAAGTAAAAACCGGCATCGCCAAACTCGGGGTCGGCCCCGAAGCCCGCATCGAGGTAAAGCTGCGCGACAAAACCAAACTGAAAGGTTACGTCAGCCAGATCAACGACAGTTCTTTCGTCATTGCAGACGCCAAAACCGGCGCAACAACAGAAGTAACTTATCCCAATGTCACTTCTGTAACAGGAAAGAACCTTTCCACGGGAGCAATAATCGCAATATCAGTGGCAATTGCAGTTGGCGCAACGCTTTTGGTCCTTATAGCTTTGGCTTACGCAACCGACTAAAGCAGAACCGAGCGAGTAAAAACAATGCAGCGTCCTCCGCCTAAATAGTCTGTTAACGAGGAAAACAAAACTCAAGTGGAGATGCCATGTTCAAAAGAAACCTAACTCTGATGCTCGTCGGCGCTTTGATCTTTTCAATGATCGCAGCTCCAATGACGCTCGCTAAATCCAAACCGGAAAAAGAAGCAGAATTTGCAGCCAAAGTAAAAACGGGAATCGCCAAACTTGGCACTGGCCCTGAAGCAAGGCTGACCGTCAAACTGCGCGACAAAACAATCCTGTCAGGTTACGTCAGCAGGATCAGCGACGAATCTTTTGTAATCGCCGATGCCAAAACCGGCGCGACCACCGAAGTCACCTATCCCAATGTCACTTGGGTAAAAGGTAAAAACCTTTCGACAAAAGCGACCGTCGCGATAGTGCTTGTCGTTACGTTTCTCGTAGTGGGTGTGATTGGTACTGTGCTGTCGGCAAGATCATAAAAAATGATGTAGCGTCCTCCGCCTTATCAGCCACAAGGGATTAACGGGAAAAGGGATCGCCTTACCACCAGGTGGCGGCGATCCTTCCATTAAGCAATCTGATAATTGATTTGTGTTTAGCGCCAGGCTTTGCCCTGGTTTGCCGGAGGTGTCCCCATGTATCGCAGTGTTATCTTGAAAAGGTTCGTATTGGGTTGTGTAAGCCTGTGCCTGATTGTCAGTGCGTTTGGGCTCTGGGGTCAACATAAAAGCGCCGTGAGCAGCAATGCTCAACACGCGATTACTCCACAAATGGCAAACGCGTCCCTCAGCCAATTGCCGCTACGATTTGAAGCCAATCGCGAGCAAACAGATGCACAAGTTCGGTTCGCCTCACGCGGACTCCGGCAACAATTCTGGCTGACTGCGGAAGAATTGGATGCGCTGCCGGGACAGAACCATTTCCTCGTCGGCAACGATCCGCAACAGTGGATGTGGCGCTAACGGTGGACGGCCAAGCGGCCAACGTCGCGCGGGTCAATTTCAAATCATAAGCAGCAATTATGTTGCTCACGACAACGATTTTGAGTCTTGCAGACGGCAACTACGTTGTCGCCTGTCAATCGGAGGTGTTTCTATGAACTCGCCTGTCAATCAACTTCACACCTGTATTCGCCTGTTGCTGCTTGCGGTTTGCATGGCACTCCCGGCAGCAGCGCAAAACAACAATCAATGGCGGCCACTCGCGCTGCTGGAAGGCGGAACGGTTAATGCGTTGCTGGGAAAAGACGGCGTAGTTTATGCCGGAACTTCCACGACGGGCATTTTCGCTTCCACTGATAACGGCAAGACGTGGAGTTCCGCAAATAACGGTTTAGGCAATCTAGCCATCAATGCGCTGGTAACAGTGAATGGAACCCTGTTGGCCGCGACCGACAGCGGCATATACCGTTCCAGTAATGGCGGGCAAAATTGGACATTGGCGGGGTTAAAAAACCAACAGTTGGTCAGCTTAGCTGTTGCGAATTTGGATGTATTTGCCGGCAGCAGTTTCTCTCGCGTTTATCGTTCCAGTGACAATGGACAAAGCTGGGTGGAACGCGGCCGGGTCTCACTCTTAGGCTCCCCAGCCACAGCCATAACGCTGATAGGAGATACGCTTATCGCAGGCACCAGTTTCGGCGTTTTCCGTTCGACGAATCAAGGCCAAAGCTGGACGCAAGTCACAACAGGTTTGCCCAATGTGGGATATGTCGAGGTCGGTGCACTGCTGATCAATGGCAACACGATCTATCTTGGTTGCGGCCATCCTTACGACAACGGCGTTTCCTTCTTGCCGCAAGTTTACTCTTCCAATGATAACGGACAAACCTGGACGGCGGTCGGCAGCGCCATCACCGCCACACTGAATAGCACCATTGCCGATGCCCCAGGCATCAAATCCCTGAATTTCGACGGCACAACTCTTATCGCCATGACTGATTACGGAGTGTTCACTTTCAACGGGCAGGTATGGCAGGAGTCAAAAAGCGGAAACGGTTTTCCTGTGGGAATGCGTGTGAAAGCATTAGTGCGAAGCGGCGGGACAACGCTTGCGGGTACGGAAGGTGGCATCTTCGTTGCGACAGATCAAGGATGGAATCCGAGTAATGCCGGGTTAACTGCTGCCAGCATTAGCGCATTAGCTGTCAGTGGCAACGCCATCATCGCTAGCGCTGGGGCCAGTGGCCTGTTTCGCTCTGGCAATGAAGGACAAAGCTGGTCAGCCATCACCAGCATCATCAACAGCAATGGCCGCAGATTCATGGTGAAAACCTTAGCAGCACGTGGCAATACCATTATGGCCGGGGCCGATTGGGGTGGGATTTTTCGGTCAACTGATAACGGCACAACCTGGTCTCAGCTTAATGCGGGATTGCGGTTTGTTATTTTCGCGCCTGATATTGCATTTAGCGGCCCAGCGGAAACTGACCCGGTTTATGCCTTATCCTGGGGCTTCGTGCATCGTCTGAGCGAGGATGGCAAAGGCTGGAAAGTTTTATTTGAAGACGCAGGGCAACTGTACCCTTTTAATAGCCGAATCGCGGCCAGCGGATCGAATGTTTTTGTTTCGACCACGCGTTATGTCGTGCGTTCGACTGATGGTGGCATCAATTACAATACAGTAAATTCATCCGCTTCGATAATTTCAGCCCAGTGCATTCTTGCGCAAGGCAATCAAGTCTTGTTTGGTGGCCAAGCATATAACCCCAACGTCGGCAGTGATAATAGGATATTTGTTTCGACAGATAAGGGCGGAAGTTTCACGCTGTCGCGCTCTTTGATTGCGGCCAATGCACTGGCGTTCAGTAACGACACGCTGTACGCCGCGACCTCAGCAAATGGAATTTATTTCTCTAAAAATCAAGGTAGCAATTGGACGCCGATCAATGCCGGTTTATTGACTCGCTCGATCACTGCGCTGGCAGTGAACGGGGAAATGTTATTGGCAGGCACAAATGGGCGTGGCGTTTACGTTGCCACAACCCCGTATTTACAGCCTGCGAACTTAATCAATTTATCTGCGGCGAGCTATAACGCCGAGCCTGTTCTGGCAGCCGGTTCAATTGTTTCTGCTTTTGGTACAGCGCTGGCGACAGATGCGATAGCGGCTTCAACGACGCCGTTGCCGGGTGCTCTGCAAGGCACGCGTGTTCTGGTGCGCGACAGCACAGGGACCGAACTCCTGGCCCCACTGTTTTATGTCTCGCCGTCTCAGATCAATTATCAAATTCCCACCAATATCGCATTGGGCGAAGCCACCATTATGGTTGTCAGCGGGGATGGCAGTTCTGCCTTCGGTAAAGTGCAAATTGTCCCTGTTGCGCCCGGCCTGTTCGCCGCCAACTCTAACGGCCAGGGCGTGCCTGCCGCTCAACTCTTGCGCATCAAAGCCAATGGCACGCAAAGCTATGAACCCGTGGCTCAGTTCGACGCGGTGCAAAATCGCTTTAAAGCAGTGCCCATAGATATGGGCGCCGAAACCGACCAGGTCTTCCTGATTCTTTATGGAACGGGCATACGTGGGCGTAGTTCACTAACTGCCACGACGGTTGCAGTGGGCGGAACTGATGCGTCGGTCATTTTTGCCGGCGCGCAGGGTGATTATGTTGGGCTGGATCAAATCAACGTGCTGCTGCCGCGCTCGCTTGCGGGGCGTGGTGATGTGGATGTGGTGCTAAAGGTGGACGGCCAAGCGGCCAACATCGTGCGCGTCAACATCAAATAGTGGTGCTATCACTGACAATAACTTAACTCTCAACCTGGTGCTGGCAGTCCAGGAATACGATTACGATGTGATTGGCGCGGAACTGCAAGCTGCGCCAATCGAACTCAGATAGAGATTGGCTATCTGAAACGGCTTCGGCACATACCAATCCTTTTATCCACTTATTCCCTGAAAAGGAGAACGTTATGCGTCAAATCACACTTGTTCTAGCACTTTTTATTTCTTTGTCTGTAGTCGGATCGGCTCAGACCACATCCTCTAAAACAACCCAACCAACGAACGACCGTGGTTACAGTTATGGTTACATCTTTGCCGCCCCAGGCGGTACGTCAGGCGGCGGCGGAGGAACCTTGCACATCGGCGGCGGCGGAGACGGAGTGTTCTCAAACGGAGTCGGCATCGGTGCGGAAGTCGGTTACATCGCTCCATTTGAATACTTCGGCGACGGACTCGGGACCTTTTCGATCAATGGTTCTTACCACATGAAATCAGGCAAGTCCGAAAAACTCGTGCCGTTTGTGACGGGAGGGTACACAGGATTCTTTCGCAGTGGTTACGCCAACGGCGTCAACTTCGGTGGCGGAGTCAATTACTGGTTTAAGCCGCGGGTCGGTTTGCGCGTCGAATTTCGCGACAACGTGTTCCTGCAAGAAGGCTCAGCCCATTTTCTTAATGTCCGTGTTGGGTTGACGTTCCGTTGATCCCAACTTGTTCAAAATGGTCAGAACTGATTTATCGTGGCAATAAATCGTTAAGCACAGATTACGCTCAGAGTTCCGGCATCAGCCAATCCGAAGCGAACCAATCGGGTCTGGGACTCTGAGATTCATATCAATTTTCCGGAGTAAACCGCCACCGTGTTGCGTCTTTCGGAAATTGCGTCCAGGCCAAAACGACGCCGGGAGTGAAGACAAATCCTCCCGGCGCTTCGTATTCTTCGGGCTTCGGTCTGTAGCCGTATTTCTCTCCCGACAGATCAATCAGCCGAGCAATCAGTTCCGGCGCAAGCCCGGCAATCGAACGCACTTCGCCGTGCAAAATGAGAACGTCCGTGCCGCTTTCCAGATGCACACACGCAACCGGAGTTTGCCGCAAGTTGCGGCTGCGTTTGGTATCGGGCCCTCCGCCAAAATACAGCTTGTTTTCCAGCCAAATTCCCCACACCGGAGTCGCGTGCGGATGTCCGTCGGGGCTGACCGTGGCGACCCAATAGTTTTGCGCAGCGGTCATCCGCTCCGTCACGTGCGACCAAGCAAGCATTCCTTTCTTGCCTTCCGGCACACCGTAACCGGGAATGTGCGGGCGATCCGCCTTGGGTTCTGTTCCTGTGTCGAGTGATGGTTTCTTTGAGCGGGCTTTCGTGGTGGCCATATTTCCCCTTTCGAGTAGTCGAGTTTTACGCAAAGCTCAGTTGAGCTTCCCCGTCAATGCGGCACGAATATAAGAAGTGACTTGATTGCGATAGCCATTTCCGCCAGGGCCAGCCAGGTTATGGCTGCCACCTTCGATCATGATTAGCTGTTTTGGGTCTTTGGCAGAATCAAACAATTTGCGCCCCTGCTCGACGGGAATCGTTTGGTCGTTCGTGCCGTGAACGACCAAAACAGGACAATGCACGCTGGCGATTTTGCGCGAAGATTCAAACCGATTTTTGGCCAGCATTCGCAAAAACCCCGGCAAGATCGGCAACGCATGCGCTCCCATTTCGTCGGCGGAACTCAGGCCGGATTCAATCACCAACGCGCCCACCGGCTTTCGCGAAGCCACATCAATCGCCACTGTCGAGCCCAACGACATTCCATACAGCACCAACTTTTCCGGCTTCACTCTGCGTTCGGTCAGCAAATAGTTGTACGCCGCGTCGCCATCGGCATCGAGCGCCCATTCGTCTGTCACATCGCCATCGCTGCGCCCGTACCCTCTGTAATCGAATACCAAAACATCAAAGCCATCATCCGCCAGCTTGTCTCCGTACCAAGCTGTATTGGTGATATTGCCGCCATTGCCGTGACAATGCAGGATCGTAGCCAGCGAGGGCTGGGTTTTGGACTTCAGGAACCAGCCGTGAATGCGTTCGCCATTGGCGACATTGATCCAAACGTCTTCGCCATTCACAGGCGGAGTCCATTCCGGTCCCGATGAATATCGAACCGGATGATGCGTCATGAAGTGTTCGACTCGACGCAATCCAAAAAAGAAAACCGCCGCGATGACCGGCAAGTAAATCGCCAGTCGAGCGACACGCGGCAACCCAAACATTCCAGTTCGTTTCGGCTTTGGATGATTGCTGTCGAAAAGTTCTGCCATACGCTGATCCGCCAGTCCTTCCGGTCAATGAATTCGATCGGATAACGACAGAGTTTGCCAGAATTGTTCCGAGCAACTTTATGGCTTCATTGGAATTCCCGGCGAGTAAACGGAAGGCCAAAACCGGGATCAGATTTCCCGCGAAAGATTGTGCAAGACGCGACAATCAACCTCTTACACAACTTGCTGTGTTGCACAAAATCCCGCTTCAGCAGACCTCGGACAAAAAGCAAAACGACAAAAGACAACGAAGTGACAATTGCGTCCATTCGTTTACCAGTTTTCCAAAGGTAGTAAACCGAATTGCGTTTGAGCAGAAAACTCACTTCGCCGGTCATTGAATAACCTTCCTGCTTTTGCAGGTGAGTAACGCCATCAATGGGCAGGTATTGCACCTGCCAGCCAAACTGTCGCGCGCGGTAATCCATCTCTGCGTCTTCGATGTACATAAAGATGTGTTCGTCGAAGAGCCCGATTTGCTGCAAGCATTGTGCTCTTATCAGCAAACAAACTCCGTTCAACACCTGGGCGTCAACGACCTTGTCGGCAGAAAGCTCAAATCGTCCGGGAGCAATTCTGTAAGCAAACCAGTTGACGGCATTCCGCCAAAATCCCGGCGGAAACAAAACTGTGTTTTGAACTCTGCCGGTGTTTTGAAAAAACACTTTTGGGCCAGCGATGCCAACGCGCGGATTTCGTTGGAGGTAATGCACCATCTCATCGAGAAACACAGGATTGGCCAAAATGGTGTCCGGATTCAGGATCAGGATGTAATCGGCTCCCTGGGCAAGGGCATATTCCATTCCCAAGTTGTTTCCCCCTGAATACCCCCAATTCGCGCCGGTTTGAATCACAGTCAGATGTGGAAACTGTTTGGCCAGATCATTGGCCGATCCATCTTCGGAATCGTTGTCAACAACAAGAATGCGGCAGTTCGGATACGTCAGGCGTTGAAGGGAAAGCAGGCAGCGTCGAGTCACAGACGGCGTTTTGTAGTTGAGTAGAACAATGAAGACTAATGGCTGATCCTGAAGCGGCATAAGTTGAAAGCTCTGTTTTGACCTTGTTTAGCTCAAGTATCGGCCTCGAATTGCCTTGGATTTATAATCGCTGAATAAAGCTTTTGGCAGCACCAGCACCAAGGCTCCGAGGCATTCCATTATTCCGAAGGCAAACAACTTCAAGGCGGCAGACGGAAATGCGACGGCGCATTTCATCGCATCTTTCAACTTGGACAACGGCAAGGCAATCACCGACAAAAGAATTGCGCGAATTCTGGGATAGTTCGTTTTGTAGCGTGGCCAGGCAAAATACCCGTACCGAAACGCAGTGATCAGCACATATTCCCAATGAGTCAGTTTTTTCAGCACCGCGCGCAACGTCAACGGGCGTTGCGGATGATACATCACGGCTTTCGGCTGCCAGAGGATCGGGCCAAATCGGATCATTTGAGAAGCGAGATCGGTGTCTTCGTAGGCGGGATAAGGAAAACTTTCGTCAAACCCGCCAGCTTGAAATAAAGCAGTTCGGCGGTAGGCGCAATTGCAGGTCAGGTACACGCTCCCGGCGTTGTTGATCGGGCCTTCTCCCAACGGCAGAAACTCCAAATCATTCGGCGCACAAACTTTGCCTTCAACCCCAACCGCTTCAGGCGCTTCGGACAAAGCTGACTGCAACTGCCTGAGCCAGGCGCGATCCGGCAAAGTGTCGTTGTCTGTCATTGCGACAATGGAACCGGCAGTTTGGAGTATGGCGAGATTTCTGGCTGACGCTGGCCCGCCGCATTCCTGGCGAACGTAAGTAATCTTGAGCCCCTGCTCTTGCGCTGCCTCCACGCAATCCAGAATGGTTTCATCAGAACCGTCGTCACCAATCACGACTTCAAATTTGTCGAGTGGATAATCCTGAGCCAGCAACGATTGTAAACATTCGTTCAAATCACGAGATCGGTTATGAACCGGTATGATTACGGAAACTTCGGTTGAAGAAGACTTCCTGAATTTCAACATAGCGATCCAAATTCCAGCAGATTCAACTTAGCAGTGTCAGACAGTTTCTTTTTCGACTTCAACAGCACCTTCGCCGTTGCCGTTGCCGTAGTAATAACGGCTGTAGTAAGTCGAATAATAATAATAATCGTGTGGCTGCAACTTCACCTGGTTGATGACAACGCCAAGAATTTTTGCGCCAACGGATTGCAAATGAGCCTTGGTTCGTTGCGCCATTTCGCGCGGAGTGACTCCGCCTTTGACGACGATGATGACTCCTTCAACCAGCGACGACAGAATCAAGCTGTCGGCAAACGAAGACACCGGCGGCGAATCAATCACCAGATAATCAAAGTTTGTCGAAAGCACTTCGACCAGATTTTTCATCTTGGCAGACCCCAGCAATTCCGCAGGGTTGGGCGGCAGCGGGCCGACGGGCAAGACATACAAATTGGGCATGGCAACCTGAATCAGCGACGCCAGTTCGCCGTCGCCTGCCAAGTAATTGCTTAAGCCTGCATTGTTTTTAAGACCGAAGACTTTATGAACACGCGGGCGCCGCAAATCGGCGTCAACAATCAGCACTGACGCTCCGGTTTGCGACAAAGAAATTGCCGTATTGACGCTGGTGGTGGTTTTACCTTCCGCAGGCTGGCTGCTGGTAATCAACAAGGTTCGCGGAGCATGTCCCGCCGAAGACAGCAACAATGCGGTGCGAAGCTGGCGATAGCTTTCGGCGATGGATGAATTGGCATCTACCTGAGTCAAAATCACAGAACCGTTGTTGCTCATTCCAGCAGGGGCCAGTTCTTTGCTGGCTTTCCCGCCCAATAACCGCTTTGCTTTACCAACGCCTTGCAACACTGGAATAACTCCCAGCGCAGGCAACTTCATATAACGATCAATGTCTTCTACCGATTCGATCTTGTTGTTGACGTAATCCAGGAAGAGAACCAACCCGACTCCGCCCAACAACGCCAGCAAGGCCGCCAGCATAATATTTTGCGCGCGTTTTGGCGCAACCGGAGCGCGCGGCAACGGAGAGCTTTTGGTGATTTGAACCATCGGCTTCAACAGGCCGGCGGCAGAAACTTTGACGCCTTGCTGACTTTGCAGCAGGTTGTCCAGCATATGCCGATTGGTGTCAATTTCCTGCTGAAGCATTTTTGCCGTGATCGCGCCTTCATTCTGCTGCAAGGTTTCCGCGCGTTGCTGCGCGAAGGCTTTGCGCAGCGAATCTTCTTTTTGCATCGCCGTGCGGTACTGGTTCTCGACAGTCGTCAAGATTCGTTGATGGGATGCGCGCAACTCACCTTCCAATCGGGCAAGCTGCTGTTCGACCTTTTTCACGTCAGGCCATTCCGGTGTGAATTCGACCAACAATTGTTCGCGTTGCTGCCGCAGTTCGGTGATTTTTTTGCTGAGTTCCTGCACGACAGGGTCGCGCTGCACTTCAGGCAATGTGGTCACGTCGGCGACGTTTCGGCTCATGTCGTAAGTTAGCTGAGCGTTTTTCCGCTCAGTTTCGGCTTGCAACAGCAATTGATTGAGCGCGACCAACCGTTCAGAAACCGTATTTTCTTTTTCCCCGAAATCCAGAATCTGGTTGTCGCGGCGATAATTCAACAACTTCTCTTCCGCTTCTTTTAGCTTCAATTTGTAATCGGCAATGTTTTCTTCCAAAAACGCTCCGGCGCTGTTATTGGATTTTTTCCGGTTGTTGAAACTGTTCCTCTTGTACGCTTCCGCCCAGGTATCGGCGATTTTTCGCGCCAACTCTTTGTTTGTGTGGCGATAGGAAATATTGACCAAGCGAGTTTCTCGCTCCGGCTTTACATCCACATTGGCCAGCAAAATATCCGTCCATCGTTCCAGTCGCTGCATATCGGCCTGGCTGGCTTCGTCATCGCTTTCGCCATTGGTGACTTCCAGAGTTTCAGGCGTCAGAGAGTTTTGGCTGGCCGGGCGATACCCAGGAATAAAATCGCTGTTGTGTTCCAGGTCAAGTGACTTGGCCACCAGAAAAGCGACTTCCGGGCTTTGCATGATTTTCAGCTGAGTATTGACGTACTGCGCATCATCTCCGCCAGACATGTTGACCTGTAAATCTTTCAGATTGACGATCCGGTCTTCGCGTTCGAGCATCACCTGGGTTGTGCCCTCAAAAATGTCCGGCAAGCGAAGATTGTAGATAGTCGCCAAGGTTACGACGACAATGACGACGCTAATCGGAACCCACAACCGGCGACGGATGATTCGCCAATAATCACGCAAATGAGTCTGTTCCGTTTCAACGGTTAGGCCACGGCCGTACACGTAATCACGTCGCAAATCCATCAACGCCGCAGCCTCTTCAGTCGTTATCAGTTTGTTTTTGTTTTCTTCGTGCATAAACAATCTCGGCGTTTTGCTTCAGGCTCTCAGGCAGCCGACCTCCTTCTATCCTCTGTGTTACCGAATGATGAAATATGGCAGCGCGCTGAGCATGCTGATGCTAACTCCCAGCATATTACGTGAAGCGGCGCGCATCATCGAATTAGGAACTTCGATAATATCGTTCGGCAACAACACGATGTCTTCGATTTTTCGTTTGGTGATGTCCCCAAGGTTGTAAACCACTTCTGAGCGATTGTCGGAGTTCGGGTCCTGGCGAATCAGGCGCACGCGATTTTTTGCGCCTTCCATATTGATGCCACCGGCAAGGCCGATCGCCTGGGTCAGCGTAATTTTGGTGGTCAGAGCGTACGCGCCCGGCCGGTTGACGGCTCCGGTGACATAAATCTGATCGGCTTCCGGAACACTGATGATGTCGCCCGGCTGGATGTACAGATTGGCGTCCAGCTTTCCTGAGAGTAAATCGCGCAGACTAATCGTGGAAAGCGCAGTGAGAATTGAAATCGTATCAGCTTGCTCTTCCTGTCCCGGCTGCTTGGCTTCTTGCGCTGAGGATTGACCTTTGGAATCGGTCTGACAAAAGTCGTAATCATTGCTGTGAATGATGTGGATGAAGTTTCCAGCTCGATTGCTGGGTCCACCGGCTTGCGACAGCAATTCAAGCAATCTGACACGGCGCTGTAACTGAAACCGCGCGGGCTGATTCACCGCGCCAATAACAGCGACTGGCAAGCTCTTGTACTCCTTCACAAAGACACTGACTTGGGGATCACGCAGAAACTTTTTGTATTTTTCGGCAATCTGTCGCGCCAGTTCCGCTTCGGTCAGACAGGCAGCCGAAATCTCTTCCAGAAACGGCAGACTAATGCGCCCGACTTCGTTGACGCGACGCTCTCCGCTTAACTGGGTCTGATTGAACACACGAACATCAAGCACATCACCGGGGCCGACGCGGTAGGTTTGATCTTTACCTTGCGTTACCGCCGGAATGGAGTTTCTAACGACAGGCGCTTTGTTATTAGGTTGCGGGTCAGACGGCTGTGTCGGAGGAATCGGCGTTTGCGCCGAAGCAAAAATCGTTACGATCGAACAGGCAACAACGAAAAAAACCAATGATCTGAAATTTCTACCCCACATAAACTTCCTTTCAATCACGCCAACCAACGTCCCTTTTGCCCACGGCGGCATTCAACAGGCCAAGGGAATTTTCAAAAACTGACTCCTGGCCTTTTCAATCAGCCCGTTCTGGATGTTATCTGACTTACGCTGGGGGGAGTTTTACTTGAAAATTCCGAACATTAATCAGGCCATTTCCAAACTCAGTGCCGATTCAAATTCTGCAAGCTCATTAAATACTCAACGGAATCGAAGCTGAATCTGTCGGAATTCTTGATTTCAAAGGTTTAGCGATGGTTTCCCGAACGGGTACGGCAAGTATCGCCGATGCTCTTGAAAGCTGTCAATCTGATTAACATCAAGTCTTTATTGAGGTTCAGCCGATTTCTGATCTTGTCGTGTGGCGTTGGATTCTGTAGTCTCCGCGTTGTCATGAACACGATACCCCTTGGTCCACTTCCAGTTCGTCTTTTGCTTTTGGTTTTGGTGCTGGCCGGAATCGGCTGGCTGACATGGTTTATTGGCCGGTCAGCGATTGGCGACAGCTTCATTACCTTTGTGCAACGAAGCCCGGATTTGTCACAGGAAGCCAGACTTCAAGGTGCGGATGCCGCCGTGCGGCTGGCCGAACGCGATCCGCTGGCACATCTGGGTCGCGGTGCGGTTTACATCGCGGCAGCCAATGAAGAGTTAAATGAAGATCGAGCAACGACGGCAGTGGCGGAGTTGCACTCGGCAACAGAACTTTGCCCGGAAGATTATCGCGCGTGGCTGGCGCTGGGTCGCGCGCTGGATCGTAGTGGAGCTTCCAGCGAAGCACGAGCGGCATTGGAGCGTTCGATCTCCTTGGCTCCCAAACATTTCGAGCCGCGTTGGGCATTGGGGAATCTTTTGTTACGCACTGGCGACCGCCAGGGGTCTTTTAATCAACTGAAAATTGCGCTGGCCGGACGACCGTCGGCGTTGCCGCTGGTGTTTGATTACGCCTGGGAAGCGTTTCAAGGTGACGGGCGTGCCATCGCTTCGGCATTGGCTCCGTCGGGGGAATCGCGTTCGCAAATGATCGCCTTGTTGGTGGGCCGCAATCGCGCTCAGGATGCGCTGGCCGTCTGGCGCGAAACGCCCACGCACACAATTGCCGAAGCTCAGCAGGTTTCCACAGCGTTTTTTTACGCCGGTCAAATGGCCGGAGCTTACGAAGTCTGGAATTCAGTGTTGATGGCGGATCGCCCTGTGCCGGATTCGGATTCCCTGCTGGCAAACGGAAATTTCGAAAACCCGCTCTCGCTGGATTCCAAAGTGCCGTTTCTGAATTGGCGAATCCCGATCATGAGCGGCCTTAAAGTTTCGCTCGACCGCAAGTTGCCCAACAAAGGCAAACAGTCGTTACGATTGGGGTTTGAAGTGCGAGAAAACGCCCCGCAAACCTTTTTCACCCAAACTGTTATGGTCAAACCTTCGACCGCCTATCAGTTGAGCTATGCATTCAAAACGGAAGAGTTGCGTGGCTGGAGCATGCTGACATTGGAAGCCGTTGATGCCGCTGATCCCGGCAAGCTACGCGCAACGAAGGAACCGTTGCCCAACGGCACCAGCGATTGGCGTGAAGAGCAACTGAAGTTCACCACTTCAGCCAAAACCGAAGCGGTGACCGTTCGATTTCAGCGCCAGCCGTGCCCTGACCCACCGTGCTTGCTGACAGGCAAAGTCTTTTTCGACGCCTTCAAGCTGAATGAAATCGCCAAGTAAGATTATTTCTTGCCGATCGCGTCAAAAACGATTTCGCCGCCGATGACGGTCATCACACATTTGGTTTTCAGGATCTCGGCTTCCGGAATTTGCATGATGTCCGCTGACAGAATGGTCAGGTCAGCCCATTTGTTCGGTTCAATCGTGCCGCGTTGTTTTTCCTCAAACGCGGCATACGCCGCCCAGGTTGTGAACATTTTCAGCGCCTGTTCACGCGTAACTTTTTCTTCCGGGTGCCAGCCTTCGCCGGAAAATCCTTTTTGGTCTTTGCGCGCAACCGCCGCATAAAATTCAATCATAGGCTCGCCTCGTTCGACCGGCGCGTCGGAACCTCCGGCAATCACCACGCCGGATTTGATCAACGTTTGCCAGGCGTACGCGCCTTCCAAGCGCTTCATTCCCAACCGGCTCGGCGCAAAGTGCAAATCGCCAATAGCATGCGAAGGTTGCATCGAAGGGATCACTCCCAATTTGGCAAAGCGCGGAATGTCCGCAGGTGAAAGAATCTGCGCGTGTTCAATGCGCCAACGCGGCGGGTTGCGATCCATTCGCAAAATCATCGGCACGTCGTTAAACGCCGTTTCATACCAATCCAGAATGGTGCGGTTGGCGCGGTCACCAATGGCGTGCGTTTCCACCTGAATGGTTTTCTTCAACGCTTCTTCGAGCATCGGCACAACCTGCTCTTCTTTGAAAGTCAGAAAGCCGTTGGTGTCGTGGTCGGCGTAATTGTCCAGCAGCGCCGCGCCTTTCGACCCCAGCGCACCGTCAATGCTGACTTTGATGGTGCGAATGGTCAGCTTTCCGTCGTACAAACCGATTTGAGCGCCTTCGCGCAGCAAGCGTTGCGCATCCGCGCCGGGGCCGCGAATGGCTTCGTACAAACGAATTTTCAGTTTCTGTTCGCCGTACAGCTTTTTAACCAGTTCGATCTGATCCCAACCGACTCCCGCGTCCTGCACCTGCGTCCACCCCAGCGAAGTGCTGCGTTTATCGGCCAGCAACAAGGCTTGCTCAAACTCGGCTTTGGTGGCGGACGGAATGTTGCGCGAAACCAGCGCCTGCGCGCGATCCAGCAACATCCCATTGGGCTCGCCTCGCTGTTTGTCCTGCATGATTTCGCCGCCGAACGGGCTTTCGGTGTTTTTGTCAATCTTCGCAAGCTGAAGCGCGACACTGTTGACCACTGCTCCGTGACCGTCGGCACGCGTCAAAAAAACCGGGTTCGCAGGCGCGATCTTGTCCAAATCCCAGCGCGTTGGAAATGCCTGCGGCTTCCAGAACGTTTCGATCCAGCCGCGACCTGTGATCCATTCGCCGGGTTTTGCTTTGTCCACGCGCGCTTTCACTTTAGCCAGAAAATCGTCGAGGCTGACAGTGCCTTCCAGATTCAGGTTCATTTCGCGGAAACCGACTCCAGAAAAATGGTAATGCGCGTCGGCCATTCCGGGCACAACCGTCGCGCCTTTTAAGTCCCTGACATTTGCCGACTTTTTGCTTTCATACTTTTTGGCGTCTGCATTTGAACCGACAAACACGATGCGGCCATATTTGATGGCGATGGCTTCGGCTTTTGGCTGAGCGTCATTGGCCGTGTACACGTTGGCGTTTTTGAAAACGATGTCGGCGGGTTCGACTTGTGGGGTTTGAATCGTGCCGGAAAGCAACGCGGCACACGACAACACTGAAACAGAAACAAACAGGGCAAGAGTTTTCATGAATTCTCCGAATTGGAAGCAAGCGCGGTTAATTCAATCCTGATGAAGGGGTAATTTTGCCATCATCGCGGTTGTGGCATTTGCGACAGGAACCGCCGCCTTCACTGCCGGGTTCGCCACTGAACACTGTGCGGCCATAATGCTGGCCACCATCGTGGCAACTGAAACACCCCTTCCCGCCGCGTTGATCCGGCGAAGCATGCGCGGTGATTTTCAAGGTTGCAGGCGAAGCCTGATTGTACCCGCCATTGATCGAGTGACAGATGCGGCAATCTCCGCTGACATACCCAACATGGCTTTTGTGCGTGAAAAACGCTCCATAGGCTTTGCTTGGTCGCCCATACACCGCAACATCATCGGTTCGCTGTTCCGTGTGGCAAACGATGCAGCCGGATTTTTGCGCCGCTTTTTGATCGCCGCTGTTTGGCGCATGGCAAACGTAACATTCCGCATGTGCAGCAACGCCGATCGGCGCAGGTTTATCCGTTGGTTTATGGCAAGTATTGCAATTGAGTTTTTCACCTGAAGGCAATTTGTAGGTGTCATGCGTTTCGTGGTGTTTGGCATCAAACACCGAATTGAAGTCATAGCGGCGAGGAAAATCGCGTTGCGGCGGACGCGCCGTCAACCCCTGCTTTGTGTCGTGGCAAATCGTGCAGGTTTTCTGGGGCAAAGACGTGAGTTGCTGGACGTGGCATTCGACGCAAGCTCTGTGGCCGGGAAATTTCAACCGTTGCTGTTTGTTTCGTTCAGCAGTCGGCACGATGCTTTTCGCCAAATCGCGCGGATCGTGACAGGAATCGCATTTCAATTCATGCGCTTGAAACGTGCCTGGCACTTTGACGACACCAAGATGAGTTTGATGCGTGAAGCGTTCGTAATTTGGCGGCGCAGTGGCAGGCGTCGCCGTCGCCGGAGTGGGCGACGGTTTGGACTGTTGCCCTCGTGCGGCAAAAGGATTCAGCAACGCCACACAAACGACCAATCCGCACAGCACAAGCGTAAGTTTTAGTTTTTCCATCCTCATTAGTGTTGATTCGAAATTGTTCAATGCGCTCGAACGATGCGACGCCATAGACGGACGCTCAACGTTGAGCACTTGCGCGAAAATCAGACATCCACTTCCGCAATGCGAGATCGCTTTCGCCGGCCTGCGTGGAGCGAGCCGGGTTCAGTTTTCGCGGATCCAGCCACGCCTGTTTTTCAGTATGACAGGCGATGCATTCTTTAATCGGAGCTTTGGTGTCAGCGTTCTTTTCGTCGCGATACGTTTTATGGCATTCAATGCAACCGGCCTTGTTTTTCGTGTTCGAACTGCCCGCGATTCCGTGATACGCGTCCTTAACCTCTACCCCACCGCCTTTGCTTTCCGTATCCGCATGCCCGGTTTCTTTATGGCAACTGATGCACTTCAACACGGCTTCAACGCGCGCGTCTTTGTTCGTATGGTGGCAATCCTGGCAGCTTTGCGAATAGGCTGGCTTGATGTGATTTCCATGATTGAAATTTTCGACCACGCCCCATTTGTCGTGCTGCCCCCAATGCGGACTTTCTTTCGGATCCCCCAGGCGAATGATTCCTGATGGCGCTGGTTTGGCGGCAGCGGCAACAACCGGCGGTTGAGCCGGTACAGGCGTCGGCGCTGGAGAAGGTTTGGGCGGTGCGGACGTTGGCGCTGTCACGGTTGTCGAAGCCTGTGCCGTTGTCGAAGTCACCACTGGAGTTTGAGCTTGCGGCATTGGCGTTTTCACCGGTGCAGGCGTGGGCGTTTTTGCTGGAGTGGGCGTCGGCGCAGGTTTTACGGGTTGTTCCGTTGGCGCTGCCGTTGCCGGCGCGGGCGCTGGTTGAATCGCTTTCTTGCCGAAATGACTCGGCGGCGGCATCGCAATCCCTTTTGCGCCATACGCTTTGATCGTAGTCAGTGCGTGACAGTAATTGCACTTCGCCGTTTCAATCGTCACAGGGCCTTCGATCTTCGCCTGCATTTCTTTTTTGTGGCATTCCACGCAACCCAACGCCGTCGGTTGTTTCTCCTTGGTTTTGCGATCTTCCAAGTAAAAGTCTTTCAGCGTGTTGGCCGTCTTGGCCGTCGCGTGACAGGACAAACAATCGGAAACGGATTTGCCAATCGCGTCATCGTGCGTTTTGTGGCTGAAGGGCAAAGGCGATTTCGCGCCCGTTTTCGGCGGATTCAATTCCGTGTTGACGATTTGTCGCGCGAACCAGTGAACGTTGGCTTCTGATCCGGAAACCGGACGATTGTCTTTCGGCGGTTTGGCGACATCCGCGTGACAACCTGTGCAGTTCGTCGCAAAGGTGTTTTTTGGATTTGGTTTGTCGGGTTTGGGCGGCGTGACAATTTTCGGATCGAGATGGCAAACAAAACATTCGGGGTGGCCGGGCGCGCTCATTTTCACTCCGGCAGCAAAACTGATTTTGGCGACCGTGACTGGCGCGGCGTTCGCAGTATGGCAAGCGGCGCATTCAAATTTGTTTTTGTCCAAGCCTTTGTTGGCTTTCGGATCAGTCGCTTTGGCATCGAAAAACTTGAGTTGTCCTTTCAATGCAGATTGGGTCGCGTACTGATCGTAATAATCCACGTGGCTGCTGTGCGCAAAGTAATCGTAAAATTGCGACACGCCACCGCCATCAGGGTTCGGAAACCGGCGAATGTTCGTTTTCATTTCCCGGTTGTCCATCATTGTGGTTTTGGTGTGGCAGATGCCGCACATGTCCAGTTTGGCGGCGGAACCGGTAATCGCGTGGCATTCAGTGCAGGCGGAATGCGTCAACGCATCGGGCGCTCCGTTTTTGTGGCTGGGATAACCGATGGATTCCAGATCGTGCTGGTCTTTGCCAAGTTTGTCTTTCGCCACCGAACCGTGACAGTAGGCACAATTCAATTCCGCCGTCTTGTTCGCGGCAATCAGACTTTTGACCGTGCCTTTGTGGGATTTGTGCGTGAACCTGGCGAATTTCGATGGCGCGGCAGTTCGCGATTTTTGCGCACTAACAATTTTCAAGAAGTCGTAACCGCGCCATGCGACGCCAACGCCGACAATAAACAGAATGATGACCAGTCGCTTCATGGTTTACAGGTTCGGATGACGAGGGAATTTCACGAAGGGCAAACGAACGCCGCGCACAAAAAATTGATCCGCGCGAATCGCGTCAGGAGCTTCAAAACCTACGCTGCCCGCAGAGGCAATGATGTCGTCCTGATCAATTCCATCGCCACTGATGCCGATGGCTCCGACGAGCACGCCGTTTTTGTACAGCGGCACGCTGCCCGCGAAAATCTGAATGCCGTGCGGCAAACTGGGAATCGCCGTGCAGCTTGTCACGGGCAATCCGCTCAGCACTCTGACCAGTGCCGATTTGACCAGCGCAATTTGCAATCCGTTGTTGAACGGCGACCAGACATTAATCGGTTTGGAAAACGGACCATTCGCCGTGCCGTCAATGCCATCCGGGAAAAACGGACGGCTTAAAAAACCACCGGCGCGGTCGCTGAAGGCGATGGCGCCATCCATCTTGATTCCATCAACCGCAGCGGCGTCCACAAACTTGGCGAACTTGCCCGCTTCAGCGGCGCGCAATTCCGCCCCGGCAGTGGCTTTGCTAAAGAAAGCCGCCGTGCGACCTTTTTGCGCGCTGACATCAAATCCGAAAATCGGAGCATCCTGCGTGCTGAACAATCCGATCACCGTTCCGTTCACATCCACGACAGCTATATTGACTTCAGCGGGCGAACCGACGGGCTGGCGAATTGCGGCGCGCGTTCGATAAGCCTGCTGCGCCGCTTGGGTAATGATCTTGGTCACGTCGGCGGCGGTCAGCAGTTGGGAACCAGCGGCGACGCCATCTTTGAACGGAAAGTAGCGCGCATCAATTCGCCCCGGAACTCCGCCAAGCGTGAGCGGCGAAAACTTGGACGCCGCTGCCGCGCGAATTGGAAAATCGGCCAACACAGTTCCTGGCAAGCTGGCAAACGCTGGCGCAGGCCCACCGGTTTGCGATGCGTTAACGAATGGCAACCGAACGCCGTCCACCACAATTTGATCGCCGCGAATTGCCGCCGGAGCTTCAAAACCCAGACTGGCTGCAACCGCAATGATCTCTTCCGGTGACTGATCCTGATCAGACGCGTCTAAATCCACGGAATACAATCCGTCGCCTTCAATGCCAACGCCACCGGCGGCCACGCCGTTTTTATAAATTGGCGCGCTGCCTGGATCGCCCGACAACCCCAGCGGCAGGTTCGGCATTTTCACGTCTGAACAAGGAAGCTGGGAAAACTGCACGCCAAACAACGGCCCGCCCGGCGTGAAATTCACTTTGGGCGGAATGTGTTCCTGAATGATGAAACTGGCAGTACGCGTGGTGAACGCGTTGCCTTGGGTGCTGAAGAACGCGGGAGTTCCGGCTTTGGAAATCGCCGCCAGCGCCGCTCCGTCCCGCAACGCACCTGGCGGAGCAACAAAGCTGCCATCCGGATTCCGCAGGGGAATGATAAATTCATTGAGCCCATCTGCATCGGCAGGTTTTCCCGGAGCGCCGGTTTGCAGATTCGTCGAACCGATTTTGATGTCATTACGGGCGCCGTTCATTTTGAACACCCCAAGCACAGTGCCTTCTTTGTCCGTGACGGCGACCGTGACTGGCAAACCGATTTGCTGAGCACGCCCCACGGCCTGCGAAATGATTTTCTTTACGTCGTCTTCGGTCAGGGAGTTTTGCGAGGGAACCGCTTCGCCGGACATTTTCAGCTGCACGGTGTTGCTGGCGCGGCCTTCGGCAATCAGTGTGATGTCTGTTACGCCACCGGGCATATTCGCCGGCAACATCAAATTGATCTGATCCAGTCCGGCAAAAAATCCTTGCGCACCGACGTACAGCGGTGTGATTTCCGTTCCGCCGATACGAACTTTCAACCCGTTCACATTTCGCAATCCGGTCCCGAATAGCAGCAGATAATTTGGCCGCCAGGTGCTGCCGGGATTTACCGCCCGCGCCGAACCATCCGCATTGGCGACGCTGTCGTAACTTGCACCGTCAAACGTGGTCAACGCGACCGGCAAGCCGCGACCGGTGTACGACACAGTGAAAATTGCCGGAGACGATGTCATCAACTGCAATTCTCCGCGCGAAGTTTCGCCATTGCCGGAGGTGATGACGATTTGCGCCACCCCCAGAGCTGCCTGTTCAGGAATCAAGTAGTTGATTTGTCCCGGCGAAACAAAAAATAGCTGTGCAGAAAACTCGACGTTGCGGCTGTCAATCACTCGAATGGATGTGCCTGCCAAATTGGTCGGCAACGGAACCATTTGGGCCGATTCCAACCGTGTTGCCAGATTCGTTCCAAACGCGGCAGCAATGGACCCCGGAGCCAGCGGCCCCGCAAAGCTTGCGGCATTGACGCTGACAACAGCGGCATTGCCCACGCGCGCGGCGCTGGTGCGACCGGATTGCCACATGACAAAGACAGTTCCACCAATGACGGCAGCGATGATGGCAACAAATTTGATGCTGCGAATGCTGAGCAAAAACCTGGCGCGCATCTGTCTAAACCTCACTTGTTTGATGTGAAAAGGGACGCTGATTAAAAAGACATACTACGGGTGAAAACGCGGCTGACTATAGCCTTGTGCCTCGCACAGTCGCAAGCGAAAAATCGGTTCGCTCAGCCCCAAACGAATTTACGGCGAAAGGGTTAGACGGAGATTTACTACAGGGAAGACGAGTTGATAGAATCCATTCCGTCAACAAAGCTGTATAAGCGTATTTTTTCCCGCACGAAACCAAACTTTATGCCAGAAACAAAGATCAGAGTGCTGTTAGCCAAACCCGGTCTGGACGGCCACGACCGCGGAGTCAAAGTCATCGCTCGCGCCTTGCGCGATGCCGGTATGGAAGTCATCTACACTGGATTGCGCCAAACGCCCGAACAAATCGTCAACGCCGCCTTGCAAGAAGACGTAGACATTGTCGGCCTATCCATTTTATCCGGCGCGCATATGACCATCTTCCCACGCGTATTGGAGCTGATGAAGGAAAAGGGAATGGATGATGTGCTGCTGTTCGGCGGCGGCATTATTCCCGACGACGACATTCCGAAGCTGAAAGCTGCCGGAGTCAGCGAAGTCTTTCTGCCGGGCGCTTCCACTGAAGACATCATCAAATTCATCCGCGAAAACGTAAAACCGCGCGACTAGCTCACTGGCCGACCGTTATCGGCACATCGCGTTCAGTGACGTTGCCGAAAAAGTCTGCCACAACAATTCGCAGCGTGTAATCGCTCGGAGCCAGTTTCGAAGTATCAAAAAAATCTTCCTGAACTACGCCTTTGCGCAAAGTATTTGTGGCGATGTAATTGAACACCGTAGCCCCTTCGTACCCTGAGCGGCTCCCGGCAGCGTAAACCAGCGCGGACTGGCTCCAATCCCAGGGCAAGCGGTCGAATTCAATATTGCGGCGCGTCTGGTCAAAATTCGGCAGCGGCGTTCCGGCGGCGCTCAACACCTGATACCCAATTCGGTACAAACCCAGCCGCCTGTGTTTGGTGTTCCCATCGGCTTGATCGTAGGCGCGAACGAAGATGCTCAACTTTCCGGCCAGCGACACTCGCCCGGAATCTTTTGGCTTCCTGCCTTTCTTTTCCATGGAATCAAAAATGGTTATGCCGTGTTCATCAGCGATGGTGACGGCTTCGATCATTGGCGCAACGGTGTCGGTCAATCCCGGCAACCGCAACACCGAAAGCGCGTTGAATTCGTTTCCCCATTGTCCGGCAATCAAATGCACGTGATTCAATCGGTTCAACGCGCCGATGGCGTCTCCGGCGTTGAACCGTGTCCCACGCCGCAACCGCACATCGGTAATTTGTCCTTCGGCGTTTCGGCGAAAGCTCACGGCGCCGTTGGCAAAATTCGACAGCAGTTGATCGTCTTTGTCGCGACCGATTTTGACGTGAATGTAGCCAAACAGCGGCAAGCGCACACGTTCGCGAATGGTTCCCACGCTTTCAACCGCCAGCGGCTGAGTCACCGGTTCAGAAAACACCGCGCGCGCCAGTTCTCCATATGCTCCGGGAATGTCCAAGCCATTGTGAAACCACGCATCGCCGTCTGTCGAAATTGCACCACGGATCTCGCCGAAAGTTCCGGCGATTTCTCTTGGCGTTTCAGGGGGATCGAATGGCCAACGCGGCGCGACAAGCTGGCGCATTCGGTCGGCGGACATGGCAATAGCATCCGGATCGAACGGAATTCCCAGCTTCGATTCAGCGGGAATCATGGCGCGAATCATGCTGGAACCGCTTTCGGCAAACGCGAGCGCTCCATCGGGCAACACAGCCAAGCCCGTCGGTCGGTTCAGGTGCACCTCAGGCAATTCGGTTTTGACCACCGCTTTGTCTTCCAGCGAAACCATCTTGATTGAGCCAGCGGCGTCGGCGATGAAAAACGATCTGTCGTCACGGATGGCTATCGCCATCGGTTCGCCGATTTCGATGGGAAGCAAAAGGCTGGCGCTGTTCTCGACTTTGCTGATGCCTTCCAATGTTTTGACCTGGCCATTCAGCGCAACTCTGCGAATGCGACGATTTCCCGTGTCGGCCACCAACAGCGAGCCTTCGTCAGTGACAGCGATTCCGCACGGAGTATCGAACCGAGCTTCTGCGCCTACGCCATCGGCCAAACCCGGTTCGCGCCCGCCCGCCAAAGTGCGAACTTGCCCGGCAGGCGAAATTACACGAATGCGGTCGTTGTAGGTATCGGCGACAAAAATCATCCCGTCTTCGTCAACCGCGAGACCAACCGGCCCGTTGAATCGAGCTTCAGTGGAATTGCCGTCGGCATCGCCGCTGATTCCCGGCTGACCGGCAATGACGCTGACGGATTTTGTTTTCGGATTAATGCGGACGATGGTGTGCGCTCCGGTATTGGCGACAACCAGATTGCCGTCCGGGTCAAAAGCGATGGCCGATGGCGTTTCCAGGTTTTCGCCGACGACGGAAATTTCCAGCGATGAATTGTTTTCGTAACTCCCCGCCGCTAATCGAAAGATGCGCCCCGTAATGCTTTCGCTGAAGTAAATGTTGCCGTCTTCGTCCGCCGCTACCCCGAAGGGTTCGTAGTATTTTTCGGCGGGCGATTGGACGTACCCCAGCGTGGCAATTCGGGCAAACACCGGCGTCGGTTGATGCCTGCGCCAGACAAACCAGAGCAATGCCGCCAGCGAAATTGCCGCCAGCACCATCAGCCATTTGAAATTCAGGAGTTGAGATTTCCAGTCGCGCTCAGTTGGGTTCACGCGGCGCAGTGTAGCCGGGCAAATCAGTTTTTGGCGAGCGTTGATTGCGATTTCCCGTCGCTCTACACTGTGCGGCGTGCAAATCGTCAATCGAGCAAACCTTTCAGCGGACGCGATCCGCGAATTAGAGTGCGCCTTGCCGGAATTCGGCACGCTGCAACAATTTGTTGCCTGGGGCAGCCGTCAGCAACCGGCGGCGCTGTTGCTGGACACAACCCCGCTGGACGAATACACGCATGAAGTCATTTCTGTTTGGCGCGATCAGTTTTTGATTTTCAGCGCCACCTGACACGGCACCATCACGGCGGTCGCCGTGTGGGATCATCGGCCCAGCGCTGAAGAGTTGCTGACGGTCAGAATCGCCGAAGGTTGGCAACCGACCGTGTCGCCGCTGCGCGATGGAGATCAAGTGCTGGGTCACGCTGTCTGCCTGCTGCATTGAGCAAAATTATGGCCAGAGGTTGGGAAAGCAAATCCGTCGAAGATCAACTGGAAGAGCGCGAGCGCGCCAAGTTGCAAGCCGCCATTCCAGCGCCAACCGAAACGCTGGACCATCGGCAGCGCCGCGAAGTTTTGCTCCTGACTAAAAGCCGATTGCTTGACCAACGGAAGGCCGCGCGCTCCGACGCTCACCGCAACATGCTGGAACAAGCATTGGAAGCAATTGATGAAGAACTAAACTCGTTGTGATCACTCTATTGACTACTTCAACCATGAACGAAACCCAAAAAATCCAACCTGCCCCGCCCACAACCGCGCAACGGTTAGACTCAACAACACCGTTTTCAGACGCGCCCGAGCCGGAAAAAACTCGCCGTGGAATTGGCTTTTATGTCCGTGGCAGTGTGCTGTTTTTCAAGAAGATGTGGCCGACAATTTACGAACTGACTTCGACGGAAACCTACGTCAACGCGTCGGCTATCGCGTTCAACGTCATGCTGTCCTTCTTTTCGTTTGTGGTGCTGATGGGCAGCTTCCTAATTCACATCGCCGGTTCGCAGCGAGCATACGAAACCCTGTTCCGATTGATGCGGTCAGTAATGCCATTGGAATCCGGCATGCTGTTAACCAGCCTGGACCAAGTCACGCGCGGGCCAGCCGGCAAAGCGACCTTGGTGTCGTTTGGCTTGATGATCTTTTCGGCGTCAGGCGTGTTCCAACCGCTGGAAGCCGCCTTGAATCGCGCCTGGAAATTCCCGGAACGCAACTTCATCAAACAGTATCTGGTGTACATGCTGTTGGTGTTGGTGTGCTCCGCTATCATTTTAGTTCCGGTGGCGCTGGGCAGCGTTTACGATTTCGTGCTGGTCAGCATCTTCGGCCAATCGCCTGTCCGCGAATGGTTTTTCAAAATTATCGGCCCGGTGATGTTGCTGCCGTTTTTGGTGCTGTTGTTTTTCATCGTCTATTACTTTGTGCCCAACGGAAAAGTGAAGCTGAATCAGGTGGTGTTCACTTCAGTGGCGACGGCTGTGTTGTGGCTGCTGGCGACGTTTGCGTTTTGGTTATTGCTGCCGGTGTTGGATTTCGGTGGCAGTTACAAACAACTTGGTTCGCTGATGGCGCTCGTGACCTGGGTGTTCATCTCGTCGTTTATTTTGATTATGGGAGCCGATTTGTCCGCGCGGCAAATTATTCCGCAATCGTGGACCGGCTGGATGCCGCTGAAAGCCACCCAACGACTGGATGAAGCGCCGCCGCCTAGTTCCAAAGTTTCGCAAGTTTAAGGCTGCCAGGCGTTCAGCTTGGCGAACCCGCTACGTTTACCCCTTTACGCAGCACAACGGAGATTGCAATGAGAAGTATGAATTACGCGCGTCTGTTTATCGTGTTGCTGTTCGTAGCCGGCTTGTTTGGGGCAAGCCTGTGGTCCGCTGCGGCTCAATCAGGCCGCAAACCCAAACCTGAATCCGCCGATCCCAAACACAAGACCATTGACCCCAATGCCGATGATGACCCCGGAAAATCGTCGAAGCCGCTGGCTGACAACACTCCCGTAACCGTTGGCGAAGACGGAACCTTGAAGGTGGACACCACAATGGTGACCATTCCTGCGACGGTGATTGATCACGACGGCAAGTTCGTTCCGACGCTGAAGCGGAAAGATTTCGAATTGTACGAAGACGGCATCAAGCAGGAGATCGAGCATCTGCGTCCGGTGGAAGAACCTTTCAATGTCGTGTTGTTGCTGGACACTTCGGAAAGCACGGCGTTTCGCCACGAAGATATTCAGAATGCGGCGTTTGAATTTGTCGAACTGTTGCGCCGCGACGACAAAGTGATGATTGCTTCGTTCGACAGCCAGATCGAAGTTTGGTGCGATTTCACCAATTCGCGAGAAACCTTGCGCAATGCCATTTACCGCGTCAATCGCGGTGGGAGCACGCGGCTTTATGACGCGCTTGATCTAATCATCAACGACGAGCTAAGCAAGGTGCAGGGACGCAAAGCTATCGTGCTATTCAGCGACGGCGTGGACACTTCCAGCCGCTATTCCGCCCGCCGAGCTTTGCAATTGGTCGAAGAATCAGACGCCCTGGTGTATTCGGTGTATTACGACACGGGTTATGACGGCCAAGGTGGGCCAATGGGTCGTCCAGGCGGCAGAGGAATTCCGCCAATCGGTTATCCCGGAGGCACGCCGCCAATTTCGTTGCCTCCGCCAACTCGACGACCGGGCAGCCGCTGGCCCTTTATCACTTACCAAATACCCGGGCAAAACCGCCGGGGCGGCAGATTGCCAGCCGCTGACAGCGCTCAAGGCAGGCAGTTTATGGAAGATGTCGCCACTCGCAGCGGCGCGCGATTTTATCAGGCATACTCACTTTCCAACCTGACTCGCGCATTCGAACAAATCGCCGAGGAACTCCGCCAACAATACGCCATCAGTTATTACCCAACCAACGCCGCGCAAGATGGTTCGTACCGACGCATCAAAGTTCGCATCAGTCCCACCAGCCAGCACCAGGGGTTGATCGTTCGGGCGCGCGACGGTTACCGAGCAGCATCAAAAGGCAAATCGGATAGCGACCCGAACAGCCGCAGTCGGCGCCCGGAAATCAAACGCCGCACCCTGGCGCCCGAAACGGTGTCGAGCAGAGAAGAACGTCCCTGACAGTTCGCCTTAGGCAAGCTGTTTTTCCCATTCTTCCACCTGAGCTTTGGTGCGATTGAGCAGAATCTTGTCCGTCGTCACTCTGACAATCCAATCGGCGGGAACTTTCATTGGGTGCGTTCGAATAAACCCACGCGCAATGATCACTCCGCTCAATCGCCAGTCGGGCTCACTGAATAAAACTTCCTGAACTTCGCCGACTTTGCTTCCGTCGCTAGATTCCACAGCCAACCCTCGCCCAATGGCGCTTTCATTCGCGGAAAGAAGCTGGTCGGTCACGCGAACTCCTGGCGGATCGTAAGGTTCGCCCAACGCATGCGCCACCAGCGGCACAAAGTAATTGATCCAATCTGAAGGTTTGATCTTCGAGCGAGGATGCTCTGACTGTTCTTCATCAAGCTGATCCAGCCTCGCATAATGCTGCAATTCGAAATTCGGCAACTCGGCCAATTCCGCTTCCGAATGACCGGTTTGAACCCGGCCATGTTCGGCGATGGAAACCCAGCCAATCGGCATCAACCGCAATTGAGATTGAAATGCATTTCCCTGCCTGACAACCAGATGCGACGCTTCATACGCTTCGCAATCCAGAACGACTTGCTCGACTCGCCCAATTTCCTGGTTGCCGCTGACGACAGCAGCTCCGATGTTAATTTCTTTCATTGGCTAACTCCTTTGCCAAATTCGGTCAGCGATTTCGACTGACCTTTCGTTTGGATTCGCGTCGTTCTTCTTTTTCTTCTCGTCCTTCTTTTTCATCATCGTCGTCTTCGACCGCTCGCACAAACGCGCTGCGCACGGGAGCGGGCATGGGTGAGTTGGCTCCCTTCACCGACTTCCAGATGATTTCGTTAAACTCAACGTCGGGAGCGGCGTCTTCCTTGCTGAAGTCCATTTGCGCAGACCGCTCGGAACCCGGCGCACGCGGCGCATTTTTCTCCGTCAGGTCAACTCGAGCCGGACGATGCTTGAAGGGTTTCAGGTCTGCTTTGGCCGTGAAGGCGTTGAACATCGGCGTCGCTCCGGCATCGTATTGGCTCATCGGCGGCAATCCCAGAATCAGTTCCATGGTCCGCAGCATTCCCGAAGTCGTGTACATCGTCGAATCCACTGTTCCGCGTTTGGTGTACGCGCTGGCGACAAAGGCAATCGAACGATGCGCGTCAACGTGATCGGAGCCATTTTGAGCGTCGTCTTCGATGATGAAGATCGCCGTATCTTTCCAGTAACGTTCGCTGTTGCTGACGGCTTCGACCAGACGACCGACGGCCAGGTCGTTTTCGGCGACATAGGCGCGCGGCGTCAGCGCTCCAACGCGAGTTCCCTGTGTGTGATCGCCGCCGATGCGAATCATCTGAAATTGCGGCAAGCTGCCGCTCTTTTCATAAGCGCGAAACTCTTCCAGCCAGGAATCAATGCGCACGTTATCGGGAATGTTCAAATCCCAGGACGGAAAGGTCGGACTGAAATGACCTTCCAGCGCAGTTTCCTGTGTGTAATTCACCTTGGAAGATTTGCCGGGATCGCCGCCCAGATCGCCACCGCCGCCGGGCTTGCCTTCGCGCGAAGCGACGAATTCGCCGTAGCTGCGATAACTGACGTTGGCGCGCTGGCAGTAATCCCAAATGTACCCGCCGGTCGGACGCGAAATTTTCTTGCTGCCTTCGTAATCGTAACTGCGTCCGCGCGATGAATAATTCGTCGGCCAGGTTTTTTCGACGTAATCCGTGGCATAGGCCGCCGTTGACCAATTGTGCCCATCGGCGGAAACTTCCGCGTCCACGTAAAAGTTATCCAGCAACACGAACTCGCGCGCAATCGCATGCTGGTTCGGCGTGATGTCTTCGCCAAAAATGCAGAGGTTCGGATCGCCGTTGCCTTCTTTCATATCACCCAGCACCTGATCGTAGGTGCGGTTTTCCTTGATGACATAAATGACATGTTTGATCGGCGAGGCTTCGCCAATTTTGACCGGAATTGCCGTCTTCTCTTTCGGCGCGCGCGCGGCTTTCAGCAGTTCGTCGGTATAAGGGGAATTGGCATAGGTTCGTTTGGTCAATTGCGCCAGCTTGGCTTTGCCCGGCAAATCAATCAACGAAATCGTCCCTTTCAACAAACTGCCGATGTATTCGTTCGTGCGGCCTTTCAGCGGACTGGGACCATTGGGATTCGCAGCCGACGCCGTGCCTTTGCCGTTGGCGACGAAAATGCGTTTGCCATCTTTGCTGACTCTGACCGAAGCCGGATACCAACCAGTCGGGATGAAGCCTTCGATTTCGGCGGCTCCTCGTTTGGCAACATCCGCGATGGCTACGTTGTTGTTGTCAGCGTTGGCAATGAACAAAGTTTTTTCGTCCGGTGACAATGCAACGGCGTTTGGTGTGCTGCCCGCCGGAGATTTCGGATGCATCGCAGTTGAGATGGCTTCGACTTCCTTCAGCTTGGCGGTGTCCACGACTGAAACCGTGTTACTGTTGGCGTTGGCCACATACAAGGTTTTGCCGTCGCGAGTTAGTTCAATATCGTTCGGATGGTCGCCGACCTGAATCGTAGCGCTGACGGAATTGCTGGCGGTATCAATCACAGCCAGGCTGCGCGATCCCCAATTGCTGACATACAGTCGTTTGCCGTCGCGGGTCAGTTCACAATCGTATGGGTATTCGCCAACTTCAATTTTCGTGACGACTTTTTGCGTCGTCAGATCAACGACGGCGACTTTATTCGTCAAATTTTCAGCGGCATACAGCCGTTTGCCATCGGGCGAAACTGCAATGCCTGCAGGAAACGCAAATTCACCACGCCCGGCGCGCCGAGCCTGATCGCGCCCTCGATCATCGAGCTTGTGATAGGCCTCGCTCCCCAAATTGATTTTGCCTGCCGCAGTCGCTTTGCCAGCCGCAAAGTCGTACACCAGAATTTCGTTGTCGTCTCCGCCCGAAACAAAAAAGCGTTTATTGTCCGGCGTCAGCGCAATGCCCAACCACGATTTCGCCACCTTGATCGTCTGCACACTTTGGCCCGCGCTCAGGTCAATGATGTCCACTGTTTGATCGCCATTGCCGTTGGTCGTCACCAGCAAATAACGGCCATCGTTGGTGAGAACCATATTCATCGGCAGATCACTGACCGGAATCTGTTTGCCTTCCGGCGTAAGCGTCCAACCGTTGGGCAATAACGTTCCGACAGTCGCTTTTCCAGGAAGTTGCGACTTTGGTTTTGCCTGACCCAAGGAAGTCAGAGGCGTGAACAACATCAAACTACAAACAAGCGCGAACACAATGCTTCGGCGCAAAGTATTGCTGAGCATAGGACACCTCACGAAAGTTGGATTGGTAATTTTCTGATTTAGCGGATTTGTAAGTTGAAAGATAGCCCACCACCTCAAGCTACGTCTATCAAACCGTTGCAGCCGACGAAGATTTAAGGTCGTGCCTGATCGGCACAAGGTTTGCTCACGCTTTCCTCCTCTCACTCAAGAAGTAAGAGAAAGGCCGGGAAATGAAGTATGAAAGAACCCAGGCAAGTTCTGGCGACATTGCCCGGCAACAACTATCGAAATCGGAGGGATACATGAAATTTGGCTGGACTGTAATGGTGATCGTGTTTGCTTTGATGGCATCGTCAGAAACTAGGGCTCAGGATTTGCGCGAAGTTTTCAAGCGCGTCAATCCTTCTGTCATCGTCATTCACACTCAACAACGCCTGACCGCGCGGAGCGCATTGGAGGCGACGGAAAACCTGGAAAGTATGGGTTCGGGGTTGTTGATTTCAGAAGATGGAAAAGTTTTGACCGCAGCGCACGTCGTGCAATCGGCAGACAAAATTGAAGCGGAATTTATAGGCGGCGAACGGGTTTCCGCTCGTGTCATTACCGCCGCGCCCTTTGCCGATGTGGCGCTGTTGCAACTGGAACGGGTTCCAGCAGGAATATCTGCTGCCAAACTGGCAGATTCAGGAGATGCGGAAATCGGAGATATGATTTTTGCCGTTGGCGCGCCATACGGAGCCAAACATTCGCTGGCCGTCGGCTGGTTGAGCGCTCGCCGCAAAACAGAGAACGTGTTTGAAAACTTGACCGCGCTGGAAGTGTTTCAAGTGGATATCGCTCTTTACGAAGGCAATTCCGGTGGCCCGATTTTCAATTTGAAGGGCGAGGTCATCGGATTGGTCAGCCACGCCTTGGTCAAGCAGGAAGGCGGAAAAGGGCCGAATTTTGCGGTCACTTCAAACGTTGCGCGCAGATTGATGTTGGAAGAAAAACGAATCTGGATGGGCGTCGAAGCCTTGATGATCGAAGGCCCGCTGGCGGCTTCGATCAACCTCCCTCACCCCGCCGGAATGCTGGTGCAATCCGTGGCGGAAGGGTCAGTGGGTTCGCGACTTGGTTTGCAGGAAGGTTCGTTGAATATTGTGGTGGAAAACCAACCAATGTTAATTGGAGGCGATGTGATCGTTGAAATTCTAGGGCAACCAATTCGCCCCAGCGTGGCAGCGTTTGAAACATTGCAACGCCGACTGGATCAATTGCGCGTAGGCGACACGCTCAAGGTTAAAGTCATGCGCGCCGGACGTGAATTGGAACTGGCTACAGTCATCAAGGACTAGCCTGATTCCGTTGAGGCAGGATGCCTCGACTTGTCGCAAATTGCCTCTTTCCATTTTTGAAAAGAGGCAATTTGCGTTTGGGAATGTTGGATGAATTATCGCGTCAGCGAAACCAAGGCAGGCGTGGCCAGTTCTTCTCCGGCGTCGGAGTGAACTCCTATGGCTGCATCCAATTCGTCCGCGATATTGCCCACGCCGGCAGACAGGGATTTGAAATCGAACAGGTTCGGGTCCATCAAATGCGTATTCACCACATTGCCCAGCGCCGTCAGCATGGATTTGCGAACCTTGGGAATTTCCTGCTGCAATTCGTCAATCAATCGCTTCATGCGTTTGCGCTTCAGGTTTTCCTGCGAACCGCACAGGTCGCACGGAATGATCGGGAAGTTTTGCGTGGCGGCAAATTCCGTCAAATCCTTTTCCCAAATGTAAGCCATCGGGCGGATGACGGTGTTGCGCCCGTCGTCCGAACGCAAAATCGGCGGCATGGCCTTCATCGTTCCGATGAACAAAAAGTTCAGCAGGAAGGTTTGCAAAATGTCGTCGGCGTGATGGCCCAGCGCAATTTTCGTGCAGCCTTCTTCAACGGCCACGTCGTACAAAATGCCTCGGCGCAATCGGGAACAGACCGAACAATAGGTTTTGCCTTCGGGAACCAACCGTTTGACGATGGAATAAGTGTCGCGTTCGATGATGCGATATGGCACGCCCAGGCTTTCCAGATATTCGGGCAGCACGTGCGCGGGAAAGTTGGGTTGTTTCTGATCCAGATTGACTGCCAGCAGTTCGAATTCGACTGGAGCGCGCCGTTGCAATTCCAGCAGCAGGTTCAGCAGCGAATAACTGTCTTTACCGCCGCTGAGACAAACCATGATTTTGTCGCCGTTAACGATCATACCGAAATCGCGGATGGCTTCGCCCATACGGCGCAGCAGAATTTTTTGCAGATATTCGCCTTGTTGCATTTGAGTGATTGCTTTCTCCGTCAGATTTGATGAAGCGCAAGAGTAGGCTACGGCTGCGCGGCTGGTCAAACTCCAAAATGATCGTAGCCGCGAACAGACAGAGGCTTAACTTCGCCAATGAGAGTCAGTACAGCAACCGGCAGAAGGCTATTTTGTGAGACAGAAACGATCTGGCCAATCCGCGTCAGCCGTAACCGGCACTCATCGGCCAAGGCCATCAACTCAGTTTCGCGGCTTTGATCGGCGGCAAACAGCAATTCAAAGTCTTCGCCGCCGCTGACGGCAAACTCGAACGCTTCGTCAGCGTTCGACAGAATCAAACTGACTTCTTCCGCGACCGGCACAGCGTCAAAATCAATCACCGCTCCGACACCGCTGGCGTCACAAATGTGCCCCAGGTCTTGAGCCAATCCGTCGCTGACATCAATCATTGAATTCGCAAAACCTAGTTCACCAAGCCGCTGCCCGAACTCAACACGCGGTTCAGGTTTTAGATGATCACGAATTGCAGATTGCCTGAGTTCTTCGGTAGAAACTATCTCTTGATTTTCTTGTTCGCCGCCAAGCAATAACTTCAAGCCAGCCGCCGAAGCTCCAATTGACCCAGTCACATAAACTGCGTCGCCGACTTTCGCGCCGTCGCGCCGAACGGCTTTCCCAGCCTGGCAATGGCCAATGACAACTGAATCAATCGCCAACCGATCCGGCGAAGACGAAATGTCGCCGCCAATCAACGCCACGCCATGCTTTGCCGCCAGTTCAAAGTATCCGGCAAAAAATTCTTCCCAGAAGGTTTCAGATTTGAGATTGCGCGGAATGCTCAACGTCAACAACGAAAATTTCGGCGTGCCGCCCATCGCGGCAATATCGCTCAAACTGACGGCCAAGGCCTTGTGGCCAAGCCAGCGCGGCGGAGCGTATTCAAGTTTGAAATCCACGTCTTCGACCAGCAAATCCACCGTGATCAGCGATTCGCGGCCTGTTTGTTCGCGCCATGCGGCGGCGTCATCGCCGATGCCCAAAACAAGATCAGCCGCCGATTGCGCGGCGGCTTTCTGTTGAATCTGTTTGATGAAATCGAATTCGCTGGGCATCACAACCAACCGAAAAATAGACAGGATTCACAGGATTGAATCCAAATTGTTCGATCTCTCTGTAATCCTGAAAATCTTGTGAATCCTGTCCAGATTTTTACCGAAGAAAATCTTCCAGTTTGACCGAAGCTTCGGTTTTGTCGTCGCGATATTTGATGATGATCGGAGCGTACACCGACAAGCCCCAATCTTTTGCCGCGCCAACCGTAATCGCGCGCGCACCGGGAACGACGACGGCTCCGGCGGGAACTTCCAGAGGCTTGTCGCCTTCGCGGCGATAGATTTCGCCTTTGACGGCGTCGAAGATCGGCGTCGAACCATTCAGAATCACGCCCGAACCCAAAATCGCTTTTTCGCGAACAATCGTGCCTTCATACACGCCACAATTACCGCCGACCAGCACTTCGTCTTCAATGATGACCGGCAACGCGCCGACGGGTTCCAGCACGCCGCCAATCTGCGCTGCGGCGCTGATGTGGCAACGCTTGCCAACTTGCGCGCAACTGCCGACCAGCGCATGCGAATCCACCATCGTGCCTTCGTCCACATACGCGCCGACGTTGATGTACGCGGGCGGCATGATCGTTACGCCGCTGGCGAGAAACGCGCCTTCGCGCACGGTTGTGCCACCGGGAACGACACGGACTCCGTCAGTGATGGTCAGGCGTTTGGTCGGGTAAGTTTCTTTGTCGAAGTAGCGGAAGTTTTCGTCAATCGAATAATCCACCATCGCGCCCAACCGAAAGCCGAGCAGAATGCCGCGCTTGACCCAAGGGTGAACTTGCCATTCGCCATTGTCCCGGCGACTGGCGGCGCGAATTTCTCCGGCGTTCAGGCTGGTTTTGAAAGCGTAAAAAACGTCCAGCGCCTGTTGGCGTGACTCTCCGGTCAAGTCCGAAGCAGGCGTGGCAAAAAAAGTTTCGATCTGAGTCTCAAGAGTTGTCATTGTCATGCGTGAATTGAAAATTTGAGAAAGTAACCCGCTCCTTATCGGTCGCGGTCCTGATTTGTCTGTTGAAGCCATTCGTTAATCACCGAATACGAATCGCGCGGCACTTCGTGTTTGGCGTCGAACAGCCGAAACTTCACCGAACGCGCGCGGCGTTTCAACGCGTCGGCGCGTTCCCGCATTTGGTCTGGCGTGTAAAATTCATCGCGCTCCGCGGCAATGTACAACACGTCAATGCTGCCCGCGGAGTATTTGCCGTCCGACTCGTCCCAATCGCCGGGAATGCCTCCGCAAATGGCGACGACGCCCCGCACACGGTCGGCGTGCGTGAAGGCGTACCGAAAATTCACGCCGCAGGCTTGCGAAAATCCCATCAGGAACACGCGGCGGGTGTCGACCTGCCCCGATGCGCCGAGGTCATCGATGATCTGATTGACCAGCCGATGATGCAGCGCGACGGAATCTTCCGGCTTGAAATTGCTCAGCCAGCCAAACCCGTACCCGAGCTTCGGCGATTCTTTGGTCGGCATGACCAGATGCTGATGCGGACCTTGCAACGCAGCGATCACGAAATCCTGATCGTTGATGCGCCGCGCCAATTTCATCATGGAGCGTTTGTCTCCGCCGTATCCGTGCATCGCAATGATCAACGGTTTCAGCGTATCGCCTTCCGGAATATAAAGATCGTAATAACAAGGGAACGTCTGTTCGATAGAGCGTTCGATTGGTTC
>DAOMFR010000057.1:0-39809 GCA_035429885.1 Blastocatellia bacterium | reverse complement strand
TGCTTCGTAGCCAGAGTTTACCGCCGCTCACTTCCTCATCATGCCGTCTCCTTTGAGCAATACTACTCCTAAGCAAGTAACTCACAGAGCCATTTGCTAGAAACGTGTTACTAATTGCCCAACAATTAGTGCTTGAATAATATAGCTAGCAGTGAATTCATGTTCGGATCGTCGAACAAGCTGCCAGATGAGATAAACCACAGGGGAACGAACAAAACGAGCGGTGTTTGGCAAACAAGGCTTAATGGGGATGATCAGATTTTTTCAGGATGGTTCTATTGTCCGGTCAAATCAAACGCCAGTCCAACACCATTCCGATAACGCAATTGAGAGTATAACCGCATGCAACAATCGTCAATATTTCCATTCAGAATAATGCGAAAAAAGTAACATCGAGTAAGACAAAGATGCTTTCGCTTACGACTCAAACCAGGCAAGCCGACTTATTCGTCAGACTTATCCTACCCTGCAACCTTATTCAGATTGCCGATAAAAATAAGCCCGTGAACAAAAGGGGAAGTGAACAAGAATGGGTGAGCAACGGACAGAAAAACAAATCTTTATCTCAACTTTCTCAATCTTTCAGCAGCAGCTTCCAGCGTTTCGTCTTTCTTGCAATAACAGAATCGGACTTGTTGCGCGCCAAGTTCGGGGCGACGGTAAAAACTGCTGCCGGGCACGACGGCAACGCCAAGCTCTTTGATCAGGTGCTGAGTGAACTTCACGTCATTTTCAAATCCGAACGCTGAAATGTCGGTGATGATGTAATACGCGCCATCAGGCTTGAAGCATTTGAAGCCAACTTCTTCCAGCACGCCGAGCAGAAAGTCGCGTCTCCGCTGGTAATCGCTTTGCAGATGGTCGTAATAGCTGCGCGGCAAACTCATGGCGTACACGCCCGCTTCTTGAAGCGGCGCGGCAGCTCCGACGGTCAGAAAATCATGAACCTGGCGAATGCCGTTGATCAGATCGGGCGCGGCAATGGCATACCCGACTCGCCAGCCAGTCACCGAGTATGTCTTTGACAAGCTGTTGATCGTCACAGTGCGGTCGCGCATGCCATCGAGCGTCGCCATCGCAACATGCTCAATGCCTCGCGCGGAGTCTGGATACAAGATGTGTTCGTAAATTTCGTCGGTCAGCGCCAGCGCGTCATGTTCGATGCACAAGTCCGCGATGAAGCGAAGTTCTTCGCGAGTGAAGACTTTCCCTGTGGGGTTGTGCGGTGTCGTGATGATGATGGCTTTGGTCTTTTCGTTGAAGGCGGCGCGCAACTCTTCTTTGTCGAAATGCCAAACTGGCGAAGTTTCATTCGGTGCGTGCAAGGTGACGTAACGCATCACGGCTCCTGACAAGATCGCGTCGGGGCCGTAATTTTCGTAATACGGTTCAAAGACAATCACTTCTTCGCCCGGGTCAATTACCGCCAGCATCGTCGCAATCATGGACTCGGTCGAACCGCAGGTAACCACAACTTCGCGGTCTGGATCAATGTCCAAGCTCAGATGCCATTTCGTTTTGGCGGCAATCGCGTCGCGAAAGCGTTTGGCTCCCCAGGTGATGGCGTATTGATTGATGTCGGCTTCGATGGCTTCGCAAGCGGCGCGTTTGATGTCGGCGGGCGCGGGAAAATCCGGGAAGCCTTGGGACAAATTGACTGCGCCATGCAGATTGGCTTGACGCGTCATTTCGCGGATGACGGATTCGGTGAAGCTGGAGGCTTTGCGGGAAATACGATTTTTCATCAGTGATAAAGAAGCGCAGGGCAGATTTTTCAACCTGCCCTGCATATCCATTTAAACAGTGTCAGCAGTTGAGAAAACTGCCGACACTCCTAAGAGTTCAACTAACCATTGTTCTTTTGGAAATCGGCCATGAATTCGACCAGCTTTTCCACACCGGCTTTCGGGAACGCGTTGTAAATCGAAGCGCGCAATCCGCCCACCGAGCGGTGTCCTTTCAATCCATCCAATCCGGCAGCCGTGGCTTCCTTGATGAATTTCTTTTCCAGGTCTTCGCTGGGCAAACGGAACGTGACATTCATCTGGCTGCGGCAATCGGCTTCGGCGTGGCCGCGATAGTAATTGTCCGAAGCATCAATGGCTTTGTACAAAACCGCAGCTTTTTCCCGGTTCATCGCTTGAACCTTTTCCAGACCGCCGATGTCGTTCAGCGCCCATTTGAACACCAGACCGCAGATGTAAATCGCGAAGCACGGCGGCGTGTTATACATCGAGCCGTTCTTGACCAGGTTCTTGTAATCCAGCGTCGCCGGAAGATTTTCCGGGACGCGATTCAGCAAATCTTCGCGGATGATAACGATGGTGGCTCCGGCGGGGCCTGCGTTCTTTTGCGCTCCGGCGTAAATCAATCCGTACTTGCTGACATCAATGGGGCGGCTGATGAAATCCGACGACATATCGCAGACCAGCGGAACGTCGCCAACATTTGGTTCATCGTTGAATTCCACGCCGAAGATCGTTTCGTTCGAGGTGTAATGAACATACGCCGCGTTCGGGTCGAATTTGACCTCTTCGGATTTCGGCAAGCGGTTAAAGTTGGTGTCGGCGGTCGTCGCTGCTTCGCGCACGGTGCCGAGTTTTTTGGCTTCCTTGATCGCCGCCTGTCCCCAACTGCCGGTCAGAATGTAGTCGGCAGAAGCACCTTTCGGCAGCAAGTTCATCGGAATCGTCGTGAACTGCAAACTAGCGCCGCCTTGCAGGAAAAGCACCTTGTAATTGTCTGGGATGCCAACCAGTTTCCGCAGATCGGCTTCGGCTTCGGCAATGATCTGCTCGAAAGTCGCCGAGCGGTGGCTGATTTCCAGCACAGACATGCCTACGCCAGGCAAAGCGAACAAGTCGCGTTGAGCTTGTTTCAGAACTGGTTCCGGCAATACAGCCGGACCAGCACTGAAGTTAAAAATGCGTTCGGACATTTGAATATCACTCCCTTGAAAAATGATTTAATGAATGTCGCCAAGACACAAAGACGCGATAAAAGAATTGATTGCGCTTCGGCCTTCTGGCGTTAGTTATCAAGTTAAAGAAAGAAGATTTGCTTCGATGACATCACCGTTGGCAAAACAGATGCGATCCATCGTTTCGGGCTCCAGCGCGCCATCAAGTTCAATTCGGGCAATCGCAGCTTCGGCTCCGGCGAAAACAATGTTTTCCATTTTTTGAACATTGATGTTCGCCATTTTGACTTCGTTCAGCACGTGAGAAAGCACGCCGGGGCGATCTTTGTGACGAACGACCAGCAAATGCGTCGCCGGTGTTCGGTCAGCCAGGTTAACCACGTTGGGAACCGAACCGGTTTCCATAAAATCGCGAACAATGCGCACGGTTTCGGCAGCAATGGCTTCTTGCGCTTGATCGGTTGAAGCGCCAATGTGATGCGTCCCATACACGCCCGGCAAACTGACAATCTCGTCGTGGAATTCACCAGTCGCGGTCGTCGGTTCGTTGGCAAACACGTCCAGCCCGGCGCGGATGTTTTTGATTTTAATGGCCTGCGTCAGCGCAGCCTGGTCAACGACTTCGGCGCGCGAAGTGTTGATCAAAATTGCGCCGGGTTTCATCATTTCAAACACATCGGCGTTAATGACCCCGCGAGTTTCTGGCGTCAGTGCCACGTGCAAACTGATAATGTCGGCTTCAGAGACAACTTCCAGAATTGACTGGCGGTAATGAATGCCAAGCTCTTCGGCTTTTTCCGGCGTCAGATTTCGGCTCCAGCCAAGAATGTCCAGGTCGAAGGCTTTGGCGCGTGAAATCATCTCGCTGCCAATTTGGCCAAGGCCAATCAATCCCAGCGTCCGGCCTTTCAAGCCAGCAGCTTTGCCAAATTCTTTCTTGTTCCATTTGCCCGCGCGAAGCTCCGCGACGTTGTCGGCAATGCGGCGATCCAACGCCAGAATCAAGCCGAACGCCAGTTCAGCCACAGCGACAGAATTTTTTCCCGGACAGTTGGAAACATAAATGCCACGCGCCGAAGCCGCTTTGACATCAATCGTGTTGAACCCGGCTCCGGCACGAACCACCAGGCGCAACTTGCCCGCGTCCAGCGCAGCTTCGTTGACTTTGGTTGAACGAACCACCAGCACATCGGCTTCGGTGTCGCGGATGGCTGCTGCCAGTGCTTCGTCCTTCAGGTCAGGATTGCTGATGACTTCACAGCCAATGGCTTTGAGTCCATCAATCCCGCTTTGCTCAAATTTGTCAGCGATCAGAACTTTCATAGGAGTTGGAAGTTAGGAGCTAGGAGATGGGCGAAAGAAACGATTTGCATGACCACCTCCCGACTCCCTAGATTAAGTGGCTTAGCAAACCATCCCGCAATTTTGGCTCGAACCAGGTGGATTTCGGCGGCATGATTTCGCCAGCGTCGGAAATTTCCATCAACTCGTCGAGCGAAGTCGGGTACATCGAAAAGGCGACGGCGAACTTCCCAGAGTCAACCAATCGTTCCAATTCGCGTGTGCCGCGAATGCCGCCAACGAATTCAATCCGTTTGTCGGTGCGCGGATCTTGGACGCCCAACACAGGAGCCAGCAACAAATCCTGCAACACACTGACATCCAAACGGTCCGTGACCTTGAAGCGTTTCGTCACATCGTTTTTCAGCTTCAAGCCATACCAATGGCCGCCCAAATACATGGCAAAGCGATTGTGTTTGCGCGGGATCGGGTCAACATCCAAACGGATTTCAAATTCGCGCTCGACTTCTTTCAGAAAATCTTCGGGCGAATATCCGTTCAAGTCCTTGACCGCACGGTTGTACGCCAGGATGCGAACCTGATCGGAAGGAAACAACACGCACTGGAAAAAATTGTACTCTTCGTCGCCTTTGTGATTCGGATTTTGCTTTTGAAGATCAGCGCGAGCGCGGCTGGCGCTTTTGGCTCTATGGTGTCCATCGGCGATGTACAGGTTCGGAACTTCGCCAAACGCAGCAATGAATTCCTGATTTCGTTCGGCCGGAACGTGCCAGACGGTGTGCGCAACACCATCCGGCGCGACAAATTCAAATAGTGGTTGGGTGCGAATCAGTTCGTTGATCAAGCCGTTGACTTCATCGTTTGGGCGATAGGTCAAAAAGACCGGACCGGTTTGCGCACGAATCGTCAGCATGTGGCGCGTGCGGTCGTTTTCCTTGTCGGGCCGAGTGCGTTCGTGTTTCAAGATGATGTCGTTGTCGTATTCGTCCACCGAACAGCAAGCAACCAGTCCCGTCTGAACCCGTTCCCCCATTTTCAGCGAGTAAACGTAAAAGCTCGGTTCGTCTTCAATAATCAATGGCGCTGAGGCAATCAGCCTGTCGAAATTCGCTGCGGCTTTGGCGTACACAGCGTCGGAGTAGATGTCGGTTCCTTCCGGCATTTCGATTTCCGGGCGGGACACGCGCAAAAAGCTAAGCGAATTGTCACCGGCCAGTTGCCGGGCTTCTTCCGTGTTGACAACATCGTAAGGCACTGCCGAAACATCTGCGGCTTGAGGCGGCAAGGGACGCAGAGCGCGAAAAGGTCTGACTGTGGACACGCAAAATCTCCTTGAGAAAAATGATGACAAATTGAAATGCTGGGTGAATTGAGCAGAGATTCTACATCATCAGTTCGCACTTGCACACGCGAACGCGCCCGTTTATCCCCTGAACAAACTCTTCATCACGAACCAGACATTTGCCGGGCGCTCCGCCAGCCGCCGCATGAAGTATGGATACCAGAATTCGCCGTAAGGCACGTACGTCCGAACGCGAAAGCCTTCCTGCGCCAGTTGAATCATCAAATCTCGGCGAACTCCGTACAGCATCTGAAACTCGAATTTGTCCTTGCCGATCCCTTCGCGCGCGGCAAATTCCTGAGTCGCGCGAATCATGCGCATATCGTGCGTCGCCATGCCGTGATACACGCCGCTCTTTAACAGCTTCTGCATCAGCTTGACGTAATTTGCGTCCACGTCGGCTTTTTCCGGAAAGGCGACTTCCGCCGGTTCGTTATACGCGCCTTTGCACAGTCGCACGCGAGCGCCCATCGCCAACACGTCGTCCAGGTCTTTTTCAGTGCGGTACAGGTAGGCTTGCAACACAATGCCGACATTGCCGAATTCGTGAAAAAGCTGTTTGAAAATGCGCAGCGTGGCGTCGGTTTTCGGCGTGTCTTCCATATCAATGCGGACGAAATTTCCGCGGGCATGAGCTTCGGCAACAATGCGGCGGGTGTTTTCCAGGCAATACGCTTCGTCAATGTCCAATCCCAACTGCGTGAGTTTGACCGAGACATTGGAATCCACGCCTGTTTCCTGAATCCGTCCCAGCACGTGAACATATTCGGCAACGTCGGCCTCCGCTTCGGCTCGCGAAGTCGTGCTTTCGCCCAGATGATCGAAGGTTGCCGTGACGCCGAGCTTGTTCAACGCCTTGATTTCGACAATGGCGTCTTCGATGTTTTCGCCCGCGATGAAACGCCGCGTGACTTGTTTGAATCCGGGGACATTGACGAGAACATTTTTGAGGCGATGTTGTTGCGAGAGGTAAAGAAGAACATTTCTGGAAATCATAAGCTCCAAAAGCCAACCAAGTGAATGTTTCAAGACGAGCGAAACTTACCACACGCTTCGACTAAAAATCGAATTATTAGCCGTGCAAAGTCTTTGGTCTGATTGGTTTAGCCTTCTATTCTTTTAAGCGTTACTGGTTGACCTGATCTTTTGGAGTCGAGATGTATTGAAAGCCTCCCAGCAACGCGTACATCAATCCGGCAGTCATCAACGCATACTTTCCGGTGGCCAGCAACAAAATCAATTGCGGCCAAAGATTCATTCCTTCTCCCAACAGCAAACAAACCATCAGCGCGCTTTGTATCGCCCACAACAAAATGACCAGCAATTGTCCCAGCGCCAATCGAGTTCCCACACTGACCAGCCAACGCGGCCAATAGCGCAATCCCTCTGCCGCCCACAAACAAGCCAAACCGATGGTTAGTGGAAACAGTTGCAACAGAATGAATCCGAGCCCGAGGCTGAAAATCGCTCGAAGCTGACTCGGCGCGTTCCACGAAGAAATGACGGCTTGCGCTTGTTCGGCAGTTCCCGCCAGTTCCAGCGAAAACATTCCCAGCGGAGCCGTTGCGTTTATCAGCGGAAATGTAATCCACAGCAAAATCGCCAGCAGCGCCAGCGTCGGAACCAGCATCACCAAGGTCACACGTCCCAAAAGGAACGTGAGCAGACTTTTGAACACATGCCCAATCGTGGCCAGCAACGAAGATTGCAAGGTGCGGAAGCGAGCGGGAACCGGAACGTGCCAACGTTCACGCAAATGTTGAGGAATCTTGAACGGGGCGCGAGTGCCGCCGCGTTCCAACCAGACCAGGCCTTTCAAAAATTCGCGGCCGGCTACGTCAACGACTTTGCGCATCACCACGGACTCTTCAACTTCGTCCTGTTCCAACCCGCACAGTTCGCGGAACGGGCCAATCAGCTTTTTCGTCCAGTCGGTCTGAGGCAGCCTCAGCAAATCTCCCATCTCATCACCGAGCAGGTACCGAATCAGCGTCGGAGCGAATCCATCGAAGAATGTGCCCGGCAACTGATTTTCCATCAGCGCGACCAACGCCTCCGCCATGTCTTTTCCATCGTCGCTGAATTCAAATTGGCGACGATGAATGGCGGCCAGCAAGGCTCCGGCGTCATCCATGTTTTCCGGCAACATTTCATCACGCAGCCCCAGCAGATGCCCGACGACTTTCCACGAATGCAGGTACGCTTCGGCCTGTTCGGGCGTCACCTGAATGCCGAATTTTTTCAGGCATTCAATCACCGTGAAGGAAAATGCCATCATCGTCATGGCCATGTCTTCCTGGTTGATCGGCTGGCCCCAATCGGAGTTCCAGTCTTTGTTGCCAGTCAAAAAGTTGCGAATGGTGGCGTGCATCAAGCGGACTTTTTGCACGGTGCGAATGCCGTTGCCGTCAGGCCCCAACCCTCCCAGCGAATTGACGTCAATCACCATCTGTGCCGTTTCGGCGATGCGGCGTTGCGTGTCGGTTTTCAGCCGAGCCGTAAAGCGCAACACATGAACTCCGCGCGCGTTGGCATAACATTCCGGCAGCGAAGCGCAAAGCAGCGACAGGCAAATCAACATGCCGTAATCGGCAAACAACTCTTCGGCAATTTGCAGCTTCCGCTGATCCGCCCAAGGCGGCAGGCTGAATTGAGCATTCAGATAATTTTTGACGACCGGAGGCAATTGATCGGGAATGACCTGGTCGTCTTTGACCAGATGCATCATCAAGTCATTGACGGCTGCGACGTCGCGTTGTTTGAACAATTCCGCGACAACCTGGTCGGCAACCGGATCAGTCACCTGGCGCATTGAGTTCAGAAAATCATCAGTCCAGCGGTTGGGCAATTGGTTTGAGGGGTTTGGTTGGGGGTTCATTGTCATTGTCTCCGAGTGAAGAATCCAAATACGACTTCGCCAATTTCAGGTCTGGAGTGTCAAAACCTTCAGTGAAGGAACTGTAAATCTCGCTGAGCAGTTTTCGGGCTTCGTCTGGTTGGCCGCGTTTTCGTCCCAGCCGGTAAAGACTCATCGCGGCCAGCAGTTCAAATGACTTTGCTTCCTGTTGGCGAGCGACATCCAGGGCTTGGTGAAAGCAGGCTTCCGCTTCGGCTTCTTTTGCCTTCGCGGCGTCGGCATCAGCTTCCAGGCTGGCTAACGCCATCAACGCGTCACCTTTCAATCGGCAAAGCTCTGCTTCGGGCGTGCGTTCGCCGATCATATTGATGATTTTCAGGGATTCATCCGCGACGCTGACGGCTTCTTCGGGCTGCCCGGCTTCGGTCAAAGCTTCGGCAAACGCGACCGCCAGACTGGGCAAGGTCAACAACAATCCAGCCGATTTCAGCGAAGCCATTCCCTGTCGCATGATGGCAATTCCTTCTTGCTGTTTGCCCAATTTTGCGAGTGCAACACCGCGCGTAAAAACAGCGTAAACCACCATCGCCAGGCCTTTTTCCTGGCACAAGGTAATCATCCGATCCGTCAATTCCAGAATTTTTTGCGGACAGTCGTAATGACTGTACACGCTGAAGGAATCCACCAGCACGTGGGATTTCGCTATCGGATGCGGATTCAGCTCCGCGATTTCAAATGCCTTGTCCAACTGAACCAACGCTTGATCGGGGTACCCCAACAACCACAACACGCGCGCCAGTTGCGAAAAGCTGTGGCTGCCACCGTCGGAACCGAAAATGAACGCATTGGCAATGTGTTGGCTTTGGTCGAAAAACGAAATTGCCTGTTCGAATTGTTCGCGCGCCAGTCGCAATTCCCCTCGCCGTCCGGCCAAACACCCTTTCACGTATCGAGCCTGGATCATGAACATCGAATCTTGCAGTTCATCGGAAAGCTGCACCGCGATGTCGGATTGCGCCAGCGCCTTATTCACGTCGCCGCGTGAAAAGTACGTCCACACCAGACTATATTCGATTTTGAACCGCATTCGATGATCGCCGAGCTGTTCAGCCAATTCGCGAGCGCGCAGAAAGGCAGGCAGAATTTCCGGCGCGGCTCCCGATTTCACGGCCACCACTGAAGCACCTATCAAATGCTGAAGCGTCATTTCTTTTTGCGCGCGCTCCTCACTTTCGGGTAACGCTTTCAGCAATTCCACCCCGCGTCTGGCAAGCGACAAACTTTCTTTGAAGGCCGCGATCTGCATGGAATTTTTCGCCGCCATCACGCAATACTCCGCCGCTGGAGCAAAATCGCGCGCCGCTTCAAACAGCAGCGCCAAACGAGTGGCAATCGGCGCAACCTTGTCGCGGTAAAATCCGAGCAGCGATTCGGCGACGGCTTTGTTTATCGAAGCGCGGCGCGTCGGTTTCAGCGAACTGTAAAGCGCGTTTTGATAAAGCGCGTGAACGAACCGATACCGCAGCGTCAACGTTCGGTCGGGGAACTCCTTTTCACCAACCATTTGCACAAGGCCATAAGCCTTTTCCAGTTCGTCCAGTTTGTCTTCGACATCGGCGGCATCCAGATTCAGGGCTTGCGCCACAACCGCCGCATCAAACTCATATCCCTGGACACTGGCACCGACCAGCAATTTGCGGTCTTCGTCTTCCAATTGGTCAATTTTGCGCTGCACCATGCTGCGCACGGATTCAGGCAAATCGTTTTGAATCGCTTCGACTTCCTGGGTTAGCGTCCATTGCCCCTGCTCTTCTGCAATGACTTTGCAATCGCGCAGGTACCGAACCAGATCGGTCATAAACAGCGGATTGCCTTCCGTCCGCGTCAAAATCATTTCGGTGAAATCCGCTGGGAAGCGATGCGCGGGGAATTCTTGCGCCAAATATTTTTCAATTTCTTCGTTGCCCAAAAAGTTTGGCTGCAATTCATGGCACAGCCCGCGCCCTTGCAGTTCCAGCTTGAGTTGCTGGAACGGATGTTCTTCCAACAACAGTTCCGAAAGCCGGTACGTTGCCAAAATCAGTAAGCGCAGGTCTTTGAACTGGCCGGCCAGATAAGACAGCAGATCGGTTGTGGATTCATCCGCCCAATGCAAATCGTCCAGAAACAGAATCAGCGGACGAGTGCGAGACGCTTCCTGAAGAAAAATGGTCAGCTCGCGTTTTAACCGTTCCTGCGAAACGGCTTTGATGTCGGACAACAAGCGATTGTCCGAAGAATCCGCCGGTTGCAGCGAAGCGACTTGCGCGTACCAGGTCGGCGCTAGCGTTTTCATCAACCGCGCATAAGGCATGGTGTGATCGCTCAGCAAACTTCCCAGCGATTCCAGAAAGGGCAGATACGCGTTGGCTCCAGCCAGTCGTTCCGAACACCGCCCGCGTCCGATTCCGCAAACCTGGCCGCTGGATTTCAAATTGGCCAGGAAGCCTTCGACCAAAGTCGTTTTGCCCAGGCCCGGTTCTCCAGCGATGCCCACCAGCAATCCGCTAGTTGTCGCAGCAGCATCAAACCACAAACGAATTGCGTTTAACTCTTTTTCTCTGCCAACCAAACGCCGCCTGGGTTCGGGCGACTGGGTTTGACCGCTGAAACTCAGATTTGGATCGGCAGATTGTTCCAGTGCCTGAACGACTTCGTTAGCGGTGGGGCGAAGCCGTCCGTCTTTTTCCAGCATGCGCAAAATCAGCGATTGCAGGCTTTCTGAAATCTCCGGATTCAACCGCGCTGGCGGCAACACGATTTGCGAAATGATCGCGTGCAAAAATCCAATCTGCGTTTCCGCCGTGAACGGATGTTCACCCGTCGTCAGTTCGTACAGCAGTATGCCCAGGGAAAAAATGTCGGAAGCACTCTCGGCGACTTCTCCGCGAGCCTGTTCGGGAGACATATATCGCGGCGTTCCCAGAATCATTCCCGGCGAAGTGTGAGCCGCAGGTTGAGTTTGGGCGTCTTCGGCAAAAATCGCATCGGCAGATTGCGTCAGTCGCGCCAGGCCGAAATCCAACACCTTCACGTACCCATCATCGCGCACCATAATGTTGTCCGGTTTGATGTCGCGATGAACAATTCCCGCTGCGTGAGCTACGGACAGCGCCTGTGCCACCTGAGTCATCAGCTTGGCCGCTTTCGTCACTGAAACTATGTCCGCATACATCGCTCGGAGAGTTTTTCCGCGCACATGCTCCATGGCGATGTAACGCCCGGCTTCTGATTCGCCGATGTCGTGAATGGTGACGATGTTGGGGTGATTTAGGGCCGAAGCCGCTTTCGCTTCCTGAATAAATCGTCGAACGCGGTCAGGATCGGTGGTGAATCCTTTGGGCAAAACCTTCAGCGCGACTTTGCGTTCCAGCCGGGTATCGGCTGCCAAATACACTTCCCCCATTCCACCCGCGCCCAGCCGCGATTCAATTTTGTAATGCGAGATGCGTTTGCCGACCAGCGTCAGCTCCGATTTTTCCGGCAACATTCGGGTAATATTTTCGGCGGCAGGAGAATCCAGAAAGTCTCCGGCTTCGACAATTTTCGATAACAACTCTTCGACCTCTCGCCGAAGCGCCACATCTTCTCCGCAAGCTGCCGCCAAAAACGCGGCTCTCTCATTCGGCGTCAAGTCATACGCCGAGTGATAGAGCCGCTCAATTTGTTTGTAGCGTTCAGGAGTCATAGCAGGTGTCATTGTGTTGAAACTTCAGCCAATGATTTCTTCCGGATACCCACAGATTGCCTGTGAAGCCATCAACCCACCCATCACCGCCGCTTCTACACAACCGGCGTTGATGTGCGTCTTTACCCAATCGCCCGCCAGATACAGATTGCTGAACCCGGATTGGCCGGGCGGTAACCGATAAATGGTTGTACCTGGTTCGCTCAGCACATAACGGTCGGATGGATTGATGTTGGCGCGCCAGTATTGGCTGTCAAACCGGTTTTGGCCTTCGCCGCCTGCCGGGTCAATCAGCAAATCGTAGTTCAACTCTGGCGAATTAGGCTTTACTGCGTCCGGCCAAATTGGTCCGGGATCGTTGTTCAGCCAGTCGAGACAGACTTTTTTGACGCGATCAGCTTCGCGTTGCGGAAAGTCCGGATCGGTAAACGGCGGAGGAATTTCGGCGTCATCTTTCAACGGGCCACAGAAATAAGCGATGCTGCCCGGTTGTTGATCCGCAGGCCAACTTTCGCGTGGAATCAAATGGCTCATATCTCCCCAGGTGTCCATCGGTTCGACGTACGATGTCAGAATCGTAGGCTTGTACGGCCATCCCAACCCCGCCGCGTCCGGGCGCAGCCAAAGCTGCATGGCTTGCGTCTGAACGGTGGTGATGTTTTCCACCATATCGCTCCATTGCTGATTGGCTTCGACCAGTTCCGGGCAGATGTATTTGAACGCGCCGAGCGAAATTCCCAGAATCACCAGGTCAAAATCTTCCCCGGCGCGCAAGGTCAGCTCCCCGCCAGTGTCTTTCCAGGGCGTCCACGAAGATTCCAGATTGATGTTTTGCGCTTGCAGTTCATCGCCTTCGACAATTTGGTCGTACAAAGGTTCGGACGGCCAGCAAGGCAGTTTCAACACGTCCACCAGCGGCGCATACTCCGCGTTTGGATCGTTCGCTTGCGCCTTCAGATTGACCTGACGGCTGATCTTGATGGTTTCAATGGAGTTTTTGTCGGCTGACAATCCCAGGTTTTCAACGCGATGAAAGAACCGGAATTTGACTCCCTGGCGTTTCAACACTTCGTAAATCGGCGCGAAGATGGTGTCGCCCATTCCAGCCTGCATCTTCCAGAAAACAGCGCCTTTCGAGGTAAACAGCAGCCGCAGCATGATGTGCGTGCAAGCTCCGGCGGCAATCTGTCCGTCGTGAACGTGGCCTCTGGCAAAACTGAACATGTAATCATAAGTGCCACGCACCAAGGGCGAATTCATCGTATCTTCCCAAGCGCCGTTCTGGCGAAGCCATTCGCGCCATTCCAGGTGATCAATCGCGGCAAAGCCTTTGGTCAGCACTCCGTCGGCGAGAATTCCGCGAGCCGTGGCGTAAAACAGGTTGAGTTGCTGCACGGCCACTCTGGCATCGGCGTCGGCTTCGAACTCGCTTTCGGTCCAGCCAAAAATCCAGGCCATAAACGCTTCCAACATCGAAACGATCACGCCGTGTTCGTCAGACGTATGTTCGCGGATGTCGTTGACCAGCCGCTGAACGGTATGAATCAGCGTGTCGTTCGGATCGCGTATAAAATCTTTCAGCCATTGGAACGGGCCGGTCAATACACTGGAATGTTCTTCCGGTGCTTTTTTGCCCTGGGTTTGTTCAAACAGTTTCACCATCGAATCAATCAGCAGTCGCAGATAATCCAACGGGGTCAGATAAATCCCGCCGTCGCCGGGAATTTCCTTGTTGGTGAATGAATCAACGTTCCAGGGAACCCACTTCTCGTCAAACTTTTCCATCTGGGTATAAAAGCTGTGCGGTTTGAACGCATCGCGCCAGGTGGCGAGCGGAGCGTCAGGATCACGCCCCAACTCGTCATACACCTTGCGAATCATACGAAACGCGTTTTCATAGGAACCACCCCAGATGTGCAAACCATGCTCTTCGATTCGGCTTCCCAGCTTCAGATTCCGTCCGCTGGCACCTTTGCCTCCCAGTCGCCACCCCATTTGATAAACGGTAATCTCGTATTCGTCCTGCCAATTGGGACGTTCGGTCAAACCAAAGGCGGCAGACATGGCACCTGCACCGCCTCCCAGAATAGCGATCTTCTTACGCTTCGTTCCGTTGCTCATCACAATGCTCCTGTTGTTGGTGATACTGGCTGGTGTAACGAAAAAGGAAAGAGAAACACCTGCTCAGGAAATTACACTTTCAAGACCACTTGGATGTGGGGTAGGAGTGGTCTGGTAAATTTCCCAATGCACGTTAAGTATTCGATTTACTATCTTTGATCTATGCCCAAGCGGTTTTTACCTTTGCGGCGATGATTTTGTCAACGCTCAGAAGCTCATCCTCCCACTGACACAATGGATAATCCACGCTATGATTGCGCCGCATTCACACACGAGGCGAACTTATGGGGATTCTTCAGGTTACTGCTCTGACATTTTATCTTGGCGCGATGCTGTATTCGTTTTTTATCTTTGCGACCAAAGCCGTTCGGCCCAACCGTGAGCTTCAACTGATTGTCTGGGCAGGATTCATCATCCACACAATCGCGATTTTGATCGGCTGGCGTCAAGCGGGTCATTTTCCAATCGTCAATCCGCGCGAAGTCAGTTCGTTCATCAGCTGGGCCATCGTTGGGTACTTTTTGTTGACCAGCAAGCGTTACCAGATTCGAGCGCTGCCGGTGTTTCTGTTGCCGTTGGTGTATTTGTTCGCGCTGGTTTCGATGATTCTGCCCGATTCCACCGAACCGTTGCCGGATTCTTTGGAAGGCGCCATCACGGCCAATTCATTCACCAAAATCATTTTTCCGATTCACGTGGCGCTGGTCATTTTTTCGTACGCCGCGTTTGTCGTGACGTTTGTGTGCGGCGTGATGTACCTGATCCAGGAGCGCGAACTGAAGGCCAAACGATTCGGCGCGGCGTTTCAGCGAATGCCGGCATTGAACACTTGCGACGAAATCGGCTACCGCTCGCTTTCGATTGGGTTTGTCTTGCTGACGCTGGGCGTTGTCACTGGCATTGCCTGGAACAACCAACGCGATGGGCGTTATTGGCACAACGACCCCAAAGAAGTCATGGCATTAGTGACGTGGCTGGTGTACCTGTTCATTATGCATTATCGGTTGATGGCCGGCTGGCGCGGTCGCCGCGTGGCGTGGCTGTCCATTTTAGGTTTCGCCGTTGTGATGCTGACCTGGCTCGGCGCGCGTGCCATGGGCGGATATCACGTTTTTGGATAAATATTGAAGTTTGGATTTTGAATTGCCATTTGATTCATTGATTCAACATCCAAAATCTAACATCCAAAATTCCAACTTATGAGTATCGTCGTCGTCGGAATAAATCATAAAACAGCGCCGGTTGAGGTCCGCGAACAGTTGGCGTTTGCAGAATCACGACTGCCAGAAGCTTTGCGGACGTTGGCTGATGGGCAAACGATCAGCGAAGCCGTCATCGTTTCAACCTGCAACCGAGTCGAGCTTATTGCGGCAGCCAAGTCCCAAACTGATGGCGAACAGTTGATTTCTCATCTCCGCGAATTTCTGCGGGAATTTCACGGTTGTGAATCGGCGACGCTGACCAACCATTGTTACGGCCACGCCGATTTATCCGCCATCAGCCATATTTTCCGCGTCACATCGTCGCTGGATTCCATGGTCGTCGGCGAACCGCAAATTACCGGTCAGGTCAAAGACGCTTTTCAATTGGCTCAGGAACACGGCAGCGTCGGACACACGCTGACTCGTTTGATGAATCGCGCCTTTTCCGTCGCAAAACGAGTCCGCAACGAAACCGGCATCGGCTCCAACGCTGTGTCCATCAGCTTTGTCGCGGTTGAACTGGCGCGCAAGGTGTTCGAAACCCTGAACGGTTCGACAGTGATGTTGATTGGCGCAGGCGAAATGGCGGAATTGGCAGCCAAACATTTGCTGAATTGCGGAGCGAGCAAAGTCCTGATCGCCAATCGAACGTATGAAAACGCTGTCAGGTTGGCTGAAGAGTTAAACGGCGAAGCCGTGCGCTTTGAAGATTTCGAACGGCGAATGGTCGAAGCCGAAGTGGTCATTTGCTCGACTGGCTCGCCCAATTACCTGCTTCACCCGGCTCAGGTCAAACGAGCATTGGCAGCCCGCCACAATCGCCCAATGTTGATTGTGGACATTTCGGTGCCGCGCAACGTGGATCCGGCGATCAACCAGTTGGACAACGCTTTTGTCTTCGACGTGGATGACCTGCAATCCATCGCCGAATCCAATCTGGCCGAACGTCAGCGCGAAGCCCAACGCGCAGAAATCATCATTGCCGAAGAATCCCAACGATTCATCGAAGTATTGGCCGAAGGCGACATCAACACTGTCATCGGAAATTTTCGCCAGCAGGCGGGCGCGCTGGCGTTCGCCGAATTGGAGCGCAGCCGAAAACGGCTGGGCGATTTAAGCGAACAACAGGAAGAAGCTTTGCGCGTTATGCTCAATGCCATCGTCAACAAATTCACCCAACCTGTCATCAAACAGCTGCGCGAATCCGAAAATGGCCATTCGCCTTATCTTTCCGCCTGGCGAGAGATGTATCACCATCACGACGAAGACAAGAAATGAGACGGCACGCTTGGCGTTTGCCTCGATAAACTTAACGCGAAGCCAACAAGAACCTAAAAGCCGGAAAGAGCCTGTTGCGTAACAGCCCCTTTCCGGCTTTCTTTCTTCGCGCATTCGCGTGAAGTTTCTGTTTCTTTCAACACGACAGTTATTGGCAAGTCACCGCCATCATCGGCACTCGGATTTTGTATTCCGAACTGAAGCTGAGCGGGCGAGCATTGCCGCCGGTGTTGAACTCACCGGAATTGAATTGCGCGCCCATCAGCGGTTGCAAATCATTCGATGAGGCGGCAAACCAGGCTGTTGACCCCGAAGGAACAAACTGATTGATCACAGTCGGTTGCAACCGGAAAGTGGACATCTGCACATCGCTGAAACAGGTTGAATTCAAATTCCCGGCAGAAGTGGCGACAACCCCGGAACTGTTCTTGCTCCAGCCGGAAATTTGCACTGCAGCGCTAGGAATTGCTGAAAAATCCGCCAGCGGACGATACACCGAAAGCACCGTCAAATTTGCCGCTGCAACCTGGCTGGGCACGCTATCGAACGCAATCTGTCCTGGCAAACGATCGTAATTCACATCATCAAAAACCATCTCGGCCACGCCGCCGACGTTGGCAATCGCGCCGTCTTTTCGCTTGGCCAAAGCAATCGCGCTCAACACCGAAGAATACGACCCTGGGGTGTTGCTGGCAGTTTGTTTGACAACGACATTTCCGGTCAGCCAGTTGAATTGAGTTGGATGCCCTTGCGAATCCGTGGCAACGGCCATCGCATATCCTTTCACTCCAGGATCAAAATCGCTCATCAAAAAACTGGCGGTTTCCTGCGCGGCCAGACAAAGTTGAAGTTCGGTTGTTTGACAAGTCGTGCCGCTGACCAGAAACAGCCGGACGTAAGCCGTCGTGGTCGAGCTGGTATTGGTAATGTTGATCGTCGAATTTTCGCGCGCCGGATTGCTGGCACTAGACGTGTACCGGTTGAAAAACAGAACCGAACCGGGTTTTGAATCACCAACAACCGCCGCAGCTGCTACGGCCAGCAAATCCAGATCCACCACCACAAATCCCGCCGGTTGGCCGGTGATGATTGCACTGCGCGGTGTGCTGATGACACCGGAAGATAACATCCAGAGAAATTTGTACGCCGTGGGTTCCTGAACCACTCTGGTCAGGTCGGCAATACCAACCGTCAACGAAGTGTTCGGCAGCGGCTGCCCCCCATTGGTCGAATTCCCCGGAGGAACAAACGATGCGATGGGCACAGCAGGCAACTGTAAGTCTTTTTGATAGGCTTGCTGGAACGTCAATGTGCTGGTCGCGACCAACGCGTCGCCACGCATCAAGTGAACAGACAGCACTGCTCCAGCCGGAACGTTGAAGAAAATCGGCGACTGAATCAGTAAGCTATAAGGCGACGCGGGTAAAGGCGTGTTCGTTTTCAGCGAGAAGTAATACGCGTCAAGACCATTCTCACCCGCTGCGGAATTGCCCGCAGCAATCGTGCTCGGAGCCAGTAACGCGGCGGCGAACGCCACGCTGAAAAAAAGGTGAATACACCTGTGTGCAATCCGGATCATGAAAGCCTCCTTGATAAAAACAATTCGGGGCAAAGAATTAACCAGACAGTGTTTAGGGCATTTGCTCACACGATAAGCATGTACTGTTCGGTCGGCAAGCAACGCACTGAATTTCAAATGAACTATTGTTGTGTTTAGGAATCGCCTTGCCCGTAATGACGTTCACCAACGCTGATGGCTCAGATGACCCGCGGCAAAGCTTGGCCGAGAAATAACTCAAGTTGTGACTCGGCGCCAGTAGAAATCTGCTGGTGAAATTAGGTTTTCAATCATTCTAAAGAGAGGATTCGCGCAAACTAAAAAGCCTAATTGCTGGAAACAGCAGCCCACTGTTCCCAGCAATGACTATAAGGCAAGCGGCCAGACAAAGCCCGGAACCAAGCAACCAGAAGCTTAATGAAGTTGTGAGGGACAACGGTCACGCCGCTGCTAGAAGTTAAGTCTCACTCGCCAAAATCTACCAACCCGTGTTGAACCGCGTAACGCACCAACTCAGCATTGGTCTTCATCTTCATTTTCAGCAGCAAGCGGGTTCGGTAAGTACTGACGGTTTTGACGCTCAAAGTCATTTCTTCGGCAATATGGCCGATGGTTTTTCCTTGAGCAATTTTTCTCAGAACTTGAAATTCACGTTCTGACAACCGTTCTGGTGACGGACGCGGAGAGTCCGAACCGATTTCCGCGACCAATTGTTCGGCCAGGGTTGAACTGATGTATTTGCCGCCATTGATGACTTTGCGCAAAGCACCAACTAATTCTTCAGGCGCGCTTTCTTTAGTCAGGTATCCGGCGGCGCCGAGCTTCAACGCCCGCAGCGCAAACTGGTCTTCGGGGTGCATACTCAAAATCAAAATCGGTAATTTGGGATGGGCTTGCTTTGCTTCCTGTAAAACCGCCAAGCCATTTTTATCCGGCATGGTGATGTCCAACACCACCACGTCGCACCCATTCTTTTCAATCAACTCCAGGACTTCCTGGCCATTTTTCGCTTCCGCGACAACCTCGAAATCCTGTTCATCATTGATGATTTGTCGCAACCCGCGTCGCACCACAGCATGATCATCTGCAATTAAGATCTTATACATTGGCTCTCAAAGTGGGGAATATATTCATATCGTATGAGTTATCAATCTTTGCCGGAACAGTGACTTTCACTGGTAGCCAGTTGTTCCGACGTTGTGTGCAATAAAACAACCAAACAACAATAAAACCTTCTGCTGAGCAAAGTAGTTAAACAAAATTGTTTTCGCCCCCTTCGGTCGAAATGGTAATGTTCTACCCAATGCTCAGAAACTACTTGTTCTGTTTAGGTAACTCACTCACAATTGCGTCGCTGATCGAGGTGGCGCGCTAAGGATACTAAATTTAGCTAAATAGCAAAATGCCCAAGCGCTCGCTTTGATCAAGGAAGAGGAAAATTTTCCGCATAAGAAAACCAGAGTTCTTAATCTATACGTTGATGCTCTGACATTTTGTAAAACTGATGCGGAAGGTTTGGTCCCAAAATCACTCCTGCTCCATTCCATTGATATTATGAAGACTGAAAACCCTGAACAATCGAAGTTGGCTCTGGCAATGACGTTGGGCGGCGTGATGTCGTCAAACATTATTGGCGGAATCATCGTCGGCTATCTGTTGGACAAATGGCTGGGAACTGGTCCCTGGCTAATCATCACAGGAATTGTGCTGGGAACGGCTGGCGCTCTGGCCGGGGTTTATCGAATTACTTCTCGCCTGAATCAAAAGTAGCCCCTGACAAACGTATGCGAAAACCTTTGTTTATCTGTCTGCTTTCCATCGTGTCCGTTATTCTGCTGCTCAAGCAATTGTCCCAACCTCATATTGTGCTCGGACAACCAGCCCAACCCAATCAACCGGTGCAATTGGTAAACGGTTATCCGCAATTTCAATTGCACGGCCAGCCGTTTTTCGCGCACAGCACAGCGTTTTTTTACAACCGCATACCTCGTGATGAGTGGGCGGCGTCCTTGGTTAAACTGAAGGAGATGGGAATCAACACGGTGGATTTATACATTGCCTGGAACTGGCACGAGCCCGAAGAAAGCCAACTGGACTTTGACGGCCATTCCAATCCGCGGCGCGATGTGAACACGTTGTTGAGGATGGTTGCTGAAATGGGATTTGCCGTCATTGTCCGGCCTGGCCCGGTAATTTTGAATGAATGGCGGAACGGTGGATATCCGGACTGGTTGCTGGCCAAACCGGAATTCAAGATGCACGAAGCTGCTCGGCTGGATGGACATTACCCGCCGCTTTCCGGAGTCAGCGCCTCCAATTCCGAAGAAGCCAGCAAGCAATGGATGGCCAACGAAACACACCTGCGCTACACACGGAAATGGTTCGCCGATGTCATGCGCGAGGTTCTGAAACCCAGACAAGCCACAAATGGCGGCAACATCATTGCGATCCAGCTCGATGACGATCAAGCCATCAATCGCACAAATTACAACGGCCCGGTGTTTTGGAAATACATGAGCGCGCTGGCTGGGTTCTTGCGCGAAGCCGGAGCGACCGTTCCGGTCTATATCAATCCCACTGACATGCGAGTTTCCGCCGCCGGAACACCGCACAACATTGGTGCGATGGGGCAATGGTATTTCAACTTCGGAACCGATTCGACTCTGCGCTGGGAGGACACGGCGACTTTGCAGTTTTACACCGAGACGCTGAAAACCCAGCCTCGCTTCCCACCGATGGTCATCGAATACCAAGCCGGTTGGTACGGAAACGGAGAGGATAGTTACGCCAAAACTGCCGATCCGACGAATACGCTGCTTTCGTCACGGGTGATGATCGGCCACGGCTTACACGGGCTGAACTACTTCCCTGTTCAAGACACGCTTTACCCGGCGGGCTGGGAAGTTCCGTGGTCGAATCATTACTACACCTGGGAATCGGCGCTGAACCTGGAACGCGAAGAGCGTCCTCGCGCCGCCGCCGTGCATCGCAACGGACGCCTGTTTGCCGGAATTGGACACGAACTCGCAGCCTCACACAAAGCCGCCGACTTGGGTTTGATCTATCCGATCAGTTCCTTCGATCAACCCAAACTGACGCGCGAAAACATTCTGAAAATCTCCCGCGCGCAGCTTCAGATTCAACAATTCTGCCAACTCAATCAGCTTTCAGTCGAATACTTGGATTTGGAATTTCAACCGCTGGAATTGCTCAAACGTCACAAAGCGATTGTGTTGCCTGTGTTTGACGATGAAGCCCTGAAGAAATCCGCCGCGACCGGGCGAGAGGAAATTACTGCCGCGAACGAAGAGCGACGGGCCGACGGTGCGACAGGAAAACTGGGGGAGAAGCTGGTTTTGTCCTTGGAGGCGCAAAAGAAATTGGTTGAATTCGTAAAAGCTGGCGGGTTGTTGGTTTGCACGCCTGTGCTGCCGACCGGTGAAGCGTTAAGCGAATTGAAAACCGAACCGTTGGCTTCGCGCGTGATCGTTGTGCCGGATTTTTGGCGCACCATTCCGATTGAACCCGGCAAAGCGAAGCGCGATGAATTGATAGCCAGCGTGCAGTCGGCGACGGTTGAATTCGTTAGCCGATTGTCCCGGCTGGGCATCAATCGCCGCGTCAAAGCGCGCGTCGTAAAAGCCGGTGACCGAACAATTGCTGCAGCTTCCGCAGGCGCAAGCGTTGAGCCGGATTTGGTGGCGACTCAGTTGGTCGCCGATGACGCCAAACAAACTTACGGCTTCGTCAATTTGGTGAACTTCGACGACAAACGAGCGATGCGCGTCAATTTGAACGTGGCTGATCCGGCCTCAACAGGCAGGCTGGAATTGCCCGAACTCAATTTGCGAGCGCGCGATGCCTTGATGCTGCCCTTGCGATTGCCGCTTGGGTCTGGTGGCGAAGAATTGATTTACGCCACGGCGGAATTAACCAAACGCGAATTGGCGAACGGCAAAATCTCGATGCGGTTTTACGCCCCCGACACCGCCGAAGCCGTGCTGTATTTGCCGCACGCTCCGGCGGGAGCGGTGACGATTGATGGTCAGCCAGCGGTTTCCAGCTACGACACTGCCAGCAAACGATTGACCATCAAATTGATCGAAGCTCGTCGTAGAGCCAGATCAGATGACGAAAACGAACTCGCCGGACGCCGCCAGCACGAACTAGATGTTGAAGTGATCTACGAACGTGGCTTGCCGGAATTGGCGATCAAGACGGCGAAGCTGATCATCGGCGAAACCAATCAGGTGGCGGTTGAAATCACTAACCGCACGGCTGCCGCAGCCGTGCGTGGAAAGTTGCAACTGACGGTTGCTCACCTGTTTCGGCTGGAACAGTTCACACAGGAAATCGAGCTTGCGCCGCAAACGACCAAAACTTTTACCTTCGCCGTGCCCGTCGGCAAGCAAGCCGTGGTTGAAGATCAAGCCATTTTGCGAGCGACGCTGACGACCAGTTCCCGGCAATTCAATGCGCCAACAGCAACCGCTGAAATCCTGCCGCGCTTTTCCTGGCGAGTATTCCCGCAAACCGCTGTCCAGCTTCGCGCAGATACTCAGCTGGCGATTGATCCGCCATTGCTGCTGCCGTCGGACATCAACGCAACTTCGGCGCAATTCAGCTTGCGAATTGGCAACAACACCGGCCAGCGAATCACCCTGAAACGCGATGCCTTGTTGCTGAATGCTCCGCCATTGAGCCTGTCGCCCGACGAAGAAATGCAGAGCACCTTCACGTTCAACTTTCCGCCCGGAACCAAATCGGCGCTGCATCCATTCAACGTCACGCTCAGCGATGGAGTTGCGACCGAAACGGTGAGGATCAATTTTCTGGCGCTGCGAAAAGGCGAAGCGGTGGCTTACGCTTACGACATGGATCGCGATGGCTTTGACGATTACGTGCTGGAAAATGAGTTTTTGCGACTGATCGTTTCGCCCAATGCCGGAGCGCGTGCCTTTGCACTGATCAACAAACAAACCGGCGCAAACGTGTTCACCAGCATAGGCGGTTTGCGCGACAAGTTCGTCGAACTCGATCCGGCGGATCCGACGCGCACCCCCAAACGAAAGCGCGGGGCTTACGGTACTTTCAACCGTGCATATTCGGCGGAAATCGTGTCAGGAATGGGCGCTCAATCCGTGCTGAAACTTGCGTATGACGCGCCAGATGTTTACCCGGCAGGCGCGCACATTGAACGCACAATCACACTGAAAGCCAACGAAGAATTTTTCACTGTGGATTACCGCGTGACGCCAAAAGTTGCCGATGGAAAACAGGCCTTTTGGTCGGCGGGTTCCATCGTCATTGGCGACCCGAACAGTTCATCCAAGAAGTTTGTCACGGCGACTGGCGCGTTCGACTTTGCGGCGACAAAAACTCGCACGCTGAGTGGCGGCTGGTTGGCTGCGCCGTTGGACGAGCAAAACAGCTTTGGAGTGTTTTGGCGAGAAGCCGAAACTGAAACAGCGGAAGTGGAAATGAAAGACTTCTCTTCGCTGCTCAACATCAAGTTCAAACCATTTGCTTCAGCAACCGCGCACGCTTACCGGCTGGCGTTTTATTTCGGCGCGCAGCCGCCGGAGCGACTGGCTGCCGAACGTGCGCGGATGCTGGAGCAAAAGTGATTGACGGTGCTCAATTCACTGGTTCTACTTTGACGTTCGCTTTCCCATAATTCCTAACGTAATACCGCGTCCACGGAAAAATCGAGACGGCGTCATTCACATACAGAAACAGCTCGCCGCTGTGACGCGCTTCAATCACCGAAACCAGAGTTTTGTCATCAGGCATTTCGCCTGACAACAGGTACTCGTCATTGCCGAGCTTCCCGATTCTGGCGACGGGTTGGAACCATGGCGCGCTGAATTGGCGACGCAGCGGCAAGGCCAAATACATCAACGGAACCATTCGCTCTCGTCCGAAGCCGCGAAGACTAACATGCTGAATGCCGCCATCGCTCCATTCTTCGCTTGTATCCACGACAAGAGTGATTTTGTACCGTTTGCCCTCTTCGACGTGAACGCCGCTGGCCCAGCATGGATTGTTGGTGCGAAACACTGTCTTATCAACGGTTTCCTGACTGCAGAAAACTCCGAACGAGTCAGCGGTTTTGTATACGATTCGCGCAACTCCTACCATCAAAAACAACACTGCAGCGACGCCAGCCACCACGGGAAGAAGTTTTTCCCGAACGGCTTTATACAGCCACAAATAAGCCGAATTGGTGCGAAACTTAAACACAGTGTCTTGCGGCAAGCCCGCCTCGGAATCCAGTTCTATTGGCCAAGAGGCTGCCGGCTTCCATAGCCCCCGCATCACATCAAAAAGTCGCAGTTGCAGCTTGCTGCCAAAAGAGATCAGCAGGATCAGCAGCAACGCCAGAATGCTAAACAGGCCGGGATGTTTTTCATACGCCGCGATCCAGGTTCCCAGAAAGCCGGGCAAAAAGCCGCTCACCAGCTCAACACCATTCGAGACGAATCCCAGCGCCTCTTCCCAGCCGTGCCGAGGTTTGTTGTAAAGCGGAAAAACAGCCAGTACGGAGAACACAAATACCGAAAGGAAGTAAACGATTCGCTTCCACCAAACCAGGTTCCAGACATTTTCCTGCAAGTTCGCTCGATTCTTCGCCTGCGTTGGATGCTCGACAAAGCCAAGCTGTTTCGCTTCCGGATCGGACAAACCGACAAGATTACGGTCCGTCTTATAAACGACATAATCGCCGGGCAACCCAATCGGAGCATAGCCTTCCGTGCGGTTTCTAATCCGCTGGAAAACGCTTTCGTGAATTTTCGGCAGGTCACAAACGACGTATTTTTGCCGATCGTCAATGTTGTTATTCGTCAAATCTTTCAGCTTGCGAGGCAAGTACCGGTACGCGCCGCCCACGCCTCCGCGCGAATCGTACATCTTCCCGTTGACGTCCGCCGCAGCTTTCAGCCGATTCCATTCATCCTGCCGAAACTGCAATCCAGCGTCATTGGCTTCAGTCATCATCCAGTTCAACGGAACGTGCGACAAAGCATCGTCCGGATAACCACCACCGACATTGGTGTGCATTCCCGCAAACCAGACTTGGGTTAGCCGATTCGGGTCAGTTTCGCCATCTTCGTTCCAAAGCTCCGGGTGAAAAGAATGCCGCTCGTCATCCAAAGCCAGCGCATGACAAGCGCGCTGGACGATGTCGCTCAAGTTACGATCTGGAAATGAAAGCGGGAAAACGGCGTCCCAGGCGCGGGTTAGTTCATCCAGCGGAAGCCCGTAAGCGGCCACGGTGTCCCACAACCCCAGGAAGGTAATCTTCACATTACGATTGTTCTTTGAGGAATCGTACGGCTTGCGACGAGGCGGCAAAAAATACCACAGCGCAAGCAATAAATTTCGCAGCGCGCGAAACGGCCAAAGAAACCATTTGTGATAACGATTTTCTCGGTAATCGCGAAAAGCCTCCGCTGCCAGACGGCGCAACTCAGCTTCGCCCATTCCTTTCGGTTTCACCAATCCCTGATTGTTGATCAACCCGGTCAGCACGCGAATGGTGAACGCGCCGCGGCTGAATCCGAAACAGTAAATGTCGTCGCCTGGTTCGTAATGACGGCAGAGAGCCGTGTACAAATCCAGCACGTTTCGTTTCAATCCCCAACCGAAAGCTCCGCCCAAAATCGCCAGCGGCTTGAACGAAGCGGTGCCTACGCCATCGTCGTAATACGCAATCTGTTTTTTGGTTGAGTCGGCCCCGGAAAGATCCAGGGCTTGGTAAAGACGCCAAACGTTGGTCTTGAACAATTTGCTGGCGCTATTCCCGGTTCCATCAGACAACAGAACAATGTTTTTCGGCATGGTTATCTCCATACGAGACGTTCGCCTGCCAAAGAGCGCACCCGAATTAAGACTACGCTAGATGCTTCGAGAGGATGGCGAATCCCGTGGCGTTGCAAAATTTGGTAAAACTGAAATCGGCTAAGACGCGCGGAAGATAGCAGCGGCTTCCCTTTTGCACAATCCCAACCAGGCAATTCCGCGATTCGGTTGCCACGCTCAATCGCCTTCTCTGTGGCTGGTGTGTGGCGAGGTTGCAATCGCCACGCGGCGGCCGCCAAATTGCCACACCCCACTTATTACATTCTTGCCATCCAGCGTCTTCAACTGCACGTTTTCCGCAACTTACCGTTCATCACTTGCTGGCATAGGCTTTGCCATTGCCTGACGGGTGGCACCAATAACCGCCCAAAAGAAGGAGGCTTATGAAAAACAATCTTGTAAATCTGATGCGTCGCCTGCGAGACCAGCGCGACGTAAAACTGACCCTTGCCGTGGCTAGTCTGATGTTCTGTCTGTTGACTGGCGCGGTTTTATCCACACACCAAAGTCATGCTCAAAGCTTGACTGACAATTCAGCAAATCGCGCCATCACACGCGAACCGGCCAAAACCAACATCAATGGTGCGACGCTGGTTACCAGCTTCGCACCTATCGTCAAACAGGCTCAGCCTGCCGTCGTCAGCATTGCGGCAACCAAAGTCGTCAAAGCCAACAATGGTGACGAAGGGTTATCGCCGTTTTTCGACGATCCGGCCTTTCGCCAATTCTTTGGTCAAAGAGCGCCTCAGGGGAAACCGCGTGAACAGCGCGAACAAGGCCTGGGTTCTGGCGTAATCGTCGCCGCGGACGGTTACATTCTGACCAACAATCACGTTATTGATGGCGCAAGTGACATCAAGGTCTACACCGCTGACAAACGCGAATTGAAAGCTCGAATCATCGGCGCCGATCCCAATACCGACGTCGCCGTAATCAAAGTCGAAGCTCAAAATCTGCCGACGTTGCCTTTCGCCGATTCGTCCGAAGTTCAGGTTGGCGACATTGCCTTGGCCATCGGGAATCCCTTTGGCGTGGGCCAAACCGTCACGATGGGCATCATCAGTGCAACAGGACGCGGGAATCTGGGAATTGAAGACTACGAAGATTTCATTCAAACCGACGCCGCTATCAATCCCGGCAATTCCGGAGGTGCGTTGATCAACGCAAACGGTGAACTGATCGGCATCAATACGGCAATTCTATCCCGCGCAGGTGGCAACCAGGGCGTAGGATTTGCGGTGCCCGCCAACTTGGCGAAAACGGTCATGAATCAATTGCTGAAAAACGGGAAAGTCGTGCGCGGTTATATGGGCGTGATGATTCAGCCGTTGACGCAGGAACTCGCAAAAGCCTTTAACCTGCCAAACACAAGCGGCGCTTTGGTTGGCGAGGTCACTCCCAACGGCCCGGCTGCCAAAGCTGGTTTGGCTCAAGGCGACGTGATCAGTGAACTTAATGGCGTTCGCGTGGATGACAACCGCGAGCTTCGGCTGAAAATCAGCCAGCTTGCTCCCGGCTCGGCAATCAAATTGAAAGTCATACGAGACGGCAATCCGCGCGACGTCAACATTACACTCGGCGAACTGCCGACCGAGAAAGAGGTTGCGGCGAACAACGACAAATCGGAAAACAATTCGCCGTACGGGCTGGCGGTGGAAGATTTAACGCCGCAAATTGCCCGCCAATTAAATCTGTCTGCCAAAGTCAGCGGCGTGGTTGTCACCGATGTTCAAGATGGAAGCCGAGCAGATGAGGCTGGCTTGCGGCAAGGCGACGTGATTCAACAAGTCAGTCGTCAACCCATCGCCAATGTCAGCGAATTCGAGCAAGCGATAAAACAAGTTGCAGGCAAACCTGTCGTGCTGCTGGTCAATCGCAACGGTCACACCAACTTCGTCGTTCTGCCATCGCAATAACAATCACTGGCAGAAATTGCTGTAAAAATTCGGGGCTTCGTTGAATTTCGATTCAACGAAGCCCTTTTGTTTTCGCTGCCGTCTTTGCCTCTCAACGGCTGGCAAGCTGGTCAAGCTGCTTCTTGATCTGCTCCAACTGTGCCAGCAACTCTGCGTGCTGCCGGTCGGCATCCTTCGGGGTTTTCGACTCAATCAAAAATGTGCCGCCCGGTTCCAGCACGCAGTGTTCAATATCGTGCAAGTGCTCAATCCCTTGCCGGTTTGCAACGATGCGCAATTCGTTTTCTGTCAGTAGTTCCTTTCCGAGCGCCCGATGATTCAGCCTGCCGTGTTCGATCAACGTCGTGGGTTTCCCTTCAAACAATTGATCCAGTCGGCGATGCCGGAAAAGAAAACGCACCACCAAATAGTTGACCGTCAGCAACGTGAATGCGCCAATCAGTCCGCCGGTGACGGAATTGTCTTCGCCGATGATGGCGTTTTGCACGGTGTTCGAAAGCGAAAGCAGCACCACCAAATCGAACGGATTGAGTTGTGCCAGTTCGCGTTTGCCAAACAGGCGCAAGGCCACCACTAAGGCGACATACACGATGATGGGTCGCAGTATTTTTTCAATGACAGGCAATGTCAGAACAAACATATCTTGCGCCGAGCCTGAGAACAGATGAGTGATCAATGACATGGTGTGTCCAAAAGAAAAGCGCATCGCAACGAACAAATCGCTGCGACGCGCCGAAAGTTTTATTAGTTGAGTTAGCGGATGTTATGGCTTTTTCGCCGGAGCGGCTGGTTTCGCAGCCGGAGCCGGTTTCGGCGCAGGCGCTGGTTTGGCCGGTTTCGCGGGCTTTTCAACCGTGATGTTGTTAACAACGGATTTCGCGCCAGCGGCTTTGGCCAAGCTGGTGACGCCACCTTTGCTGCCGGAATTTTTGACCGTGCCGGTGAAGGTTGCGACGCCATTCGCCACAGCGACGGTGATGCTTTCGGATTTCAGTTTCGGAGCTTCAGACAATCGTTTTTGAATGTCGGCCTGGATGTCAGCATCGCTTTTGACGGGTTTCGCCGTTTTCGCGGCTGCGGGTTTGGCTTGTTTGGCGGCCGGAGCCGGTGTTTGTGCTACGGCGGCAAAAGACAACAGTCCCAGAAGAGCTGCGCCGGACAATAGAGTTTTCATTCGGTTCATAGTTAAGGGTCCTTTTGATTGAGCATTTAAATTTCCCCGACTGACCAACAGACAACATACTAAAGCTGAACTCGTCGAATGTCAGCCAGCCGGGTTTCCGTCTGTGGATCGGTGACGATGAAACTACGGCCCCAATCCAAATGCCGTAGCTGCGATGAGCAAGCGTTACTCTTCGCACTGAACTAATCGGCAATGGATGTGCCACAAATGCTCCCAAGGCAACTCGTGTGTTTTCTTCGCTTTTTCGCTGTCAGGACGGTGTTGACGCCTTTGCTGATGTGACAATTGTGCTTGCCGATTGGGAGCGCAGACCAAACCGCCACACACTTTGGGTGAAGCCTCCACCGGCTCTTTCACCTTTCTATAACAAAGAAAGCGAAATCAGACTGCTGGGCTTTGTGGCACATCGGTTGTTAGCTTGGTGTGATTGCGTTGCGCTGAGATAAACAGCCTTGCGCGAGTTGATGGGAGTCAGTTGTTACTCCCAGCAGAATGAGGAGGCCAAACAGGATGCAAGATAGAAACTCTCGTCCGGTCTTTTATGACCCGACCACACGTCGGCAACGATATGTGCGCCACACAAGTGTGTTATTGGCTGTTGGCTTCACAATTTTGGCGGGCTTGTTCATCACCAGCGTCTTCGTCAATCCAGTGTTGCCGCATTTAAGTTTGCGGCAAACGTCAGCGTTGCCTCTTACAGCAGATGCCAAATCCCCCGTGCCGCAATTGCCAGTCCCTCAACTTGTCGTTACGCGCCGCGAAGCGCGATCCGTGCAGGCACAAACCGAACTACGCCGAGCCATTCGCAAAGCCCGCGCAGAGCGGAACCACCAAACAAAAGTCGCTACGTCAGGCTCGACGGTCAACACAGCGCGTCCGCAAGCCATTGGCTTTTACGTCAATTGGGATGATTCCAGTTACCAATCGCTCAAACGCCATTTGCAGCAACTTGATCAACTCGCGCCGGAATGGTTGCGATTGCAAGCGGGCGCGGAACCGATCGTGCCGGAACTCGACGCACACGCGTTGGAACTGATTCATCGCGAGCGCCCGGACTTGCCCATCTTCCCGATGATTCACAATTCCAAAGACGGCAAATGGGAACCGCAAACCCTGGCGGCGCAAATTGCTGACGAAGCGGCGCGCACGCGGTTGGTGAATGCATTGACGAAGTTTGTGGGCGAACAACATTTCCAAGGAGTGTGCATTGACTTTGAAGAAGTGCCCGCCGGATCGCAAAAGCGCGTGCTCGCGTTCATGCAGCAATTGCACGCCGCGTTCAACGCTCACAACTGGAAAGTGATGCAAGCCGTGCCCTTTGACGATGAAGCCTGGGATTATTCCGCCTTTGCCCAAGCCAACGATTATTTGATGCTGATGGCGTATGACGAACACTGGGCGGAAAGCGACGCTGGCAGCATCGCAGGCCAGCCGTGGTTTGAAGCGACGCTGGCCAGGCGCATGCGCGAACTCGATGGCGACAAAACCATTGTGTGCATTGGCGGGTATGGATACGGGTGGAGCAAGGGCCGCGAAACGGAAGAGCTGACGTTTCAGGAAGCTGTGCTGGCCGCGCGCGACAGCGAAGCCAAAATTGAATTTGATCCCACAACGCGCAATCCGTTTTTCCGGTACGAAGATGAAGATGGCTCCAAACACACCGTTTGGTTTCTGGACGCTGCGACGGCGTTTAACCAGATGCGGTCCGCGCGGCAATTTCATCCTGCGGGATTTGCGCTGTGGCGCATGGGCTCCGAAGACCCTTCGCTGTGGAACGTGTTTGGTCGCGAACAAATGGACGCCGCGCCCATCAGTCTGGAAAAGATTGTGTACGGATACGATGTGGACTTTGAAGGCATGGGCGAAATCCTGCAATTCGAGGCTGCGCCGAAAGAAGGCCATCGTTCCATCCAGATGGATTTGAGCACAGGACTGATCACCAATTCGCAATACCTGAGCATTCCGTCGTCGTATGTGTTGCGCCGCACGGGATGGCAAACGGGCAAAGTCGCGCTGACCTTTGACGATGGCCCAGACGCAACCTGGACACCGCAGATTCTGGATATTCTCAAGCGCGAACATGTGCCCGCCACGTTTTTCATCATCGGCCAAAACGGGCAGGCGCATCCGCAACTGGTTAAACGCATCATCGCCGAAGGGCACGACATCGGCAATCATTCGTTCACACATCCAAACCTGGGAGAAATTCCTGGCAAACTCACCGAACTGGAATTAAACGCCACGCAGCGTTTAGTCGAAGCCTTGACCGGACATTCCACGCGACTGTTTCGCGCGCCGTATTTTGGCGATGCCGAACCGCAAACCGCCGACGAAGTCGAACCAGCCGCAATTGCCAATCGGCTGGGATACATCATCGTTGGGCTGCGCGTGGACCCGGACGATTGGGCGCTGCCCGGCGCGGACGAAATCGTCAAACGAACCGAAGCCGGGTTGTCGAATCCGAATCCGGACGAACGCGGTCAGATCGTGTTGCTGCACGACGGAGGAGGCAATCGCGCACAAACCGTGGCCGCATTGCCGCGTCTGATTCGCGAATTGCGCGCGCAAGGATTTCAATTCGCCACCGTTTCGGAACTCGCCGGATTGTCGCAAGCGCAAACCATGCCAGCGCTGCCCGCTGAACAAGGTTGGATGGCGCGCGCAGACAAATTGACGTTTTATACCTTTGCCATCGGCGGCTGGTTGATCCGCTGGATGTTTTTGATTGGCATCGTATTGGGATTGGCGCGCATGCTGTTCATCGGCGCGCTGGCATTTGCCCAGTGGTTGAAAACGCGGCGCGCTTTGGCTCAATCGCCGAGTCAGTCGGCGTCTGAATCACCAACCGTTTCCATCATCATCGCCGCGTTCAACGAAGAAAAAGTCATTGCCCAAACGCTGAACAGCCTGCTGGCGTCGGAGTATCCGAACTTTGAAATCATCGTCGTGGACGACGGTTCGGCGGATGGCACCAGTCCGGTGGTGCGTTCGCTATTTGGCGAAGAATCCCGCGTGCGGCTGTTCACGCAACCCAACAAAGGCAAAGCGCAGGCGCTGAATTACGGATTGGTTCACGCCACGGGCGACATCGTCGTTGCGCTGGACGCCGACACGCTTTTTCCTCCGCACACCATCGGGGCGCTGGCGGCGCATTTCACGAATCCGCGTGTCGGCGCGGTCGCCGGTAATGCCAAGGTCGGCAATCGCATCAATCTGGTGACTCGCTGGCAAGCTCTGGAATACATCACTGCGCAAAATATGGAACGGCGTGCATTTGCCCTGCTCAACGGCATCACCGTTGTGCCCGGCGCCGTGGGAGCCTGGCGGCGCGCGTTGCTGGATCAAATCGGCGGTTTCGCGTCAGACACGCTGGCCGAAGATCAGGACCTGACACTGAAAGTACGCAAGCTCGGTTACAAAATCGAATACGCCGAAGACGCCATTGGCTGGACGGAAGCTCCGGACAATTTGCGCGGGTTGGCGAAACAACGATTCCGCTGGTCGTTCGGCACACTGCAATGCATGTGGAAACATCGGGATGCGTTGTTCCGCCCACGGTTTGGAGCCTTGGGATTTTTGGCAATGCCCAACACGTGGCTGTTTCAAATTCTGTTTCCGCTGATTTCTCCGCTGATGGATTTGTTGTTTCTCTGGACGCTGGTTTCCAACGGCATCGAACGCCTGGAACATCCGCAGGAATATTCGGTAACAAACCTGCAACAAGTCCTGTTTTATTACGCGCTGTTTCTGGCCGTGGACTGGCTGGCGGCGGCCTTTGCGTTTGCGCTAGAACGCCGCGAACAGTGGAGCCTGCTGTGGAGCTTGTTCCTGCAACGGTTCTGTTACCGGCAGGTGATGTATTACGTGATGGTCAAATCCGTTTGGACGGCTGCACGCGGAGTCATCGTCGGCTGGGGAAAGCTCGAACGCAAAGCCACCGTCACCAAACTCGCGGCCTCCAACTAAATTCCGTGGTACAGGTTGCGATGGCTTCCTGTACCCCACCACCGCCTCTGCCCTCAGCACCTATTCGCCATCGCAACAACGCATCAATCTATGCCCAAGCTGGCATTAGCCGGCTGGAAAAGCTGTGTTCAAACGTGTAGCTTATTGATCGCTCCCAAGCAGACATAATTATGAGGTAACAAATGAGAAGAAGGAGTTTGGAGATTTCAGTTTTTAGCTCGTGGGATAATTTTTGGTTGCGTAGCGCAATGGTTTCGCTACTGTTTTGCATTTTTTCCCTGGAGATTTTGGGCCAACAACCCCAAATCCGCACGCAAATTCGTGTGACGACTCAGGATGAAACTGGGAAGCCTGTTGCCGGCGTCGCGGTACAGGTCAAACTTAAAAACGAGATTTTTTCCACCATCATCAGTGACGAAAAAGGCGAAGCTTCAGCCGCAAACTTTCCGCCCGGCACATACGAAATCACGGTCTCAAAAGAAGGGTTTCAGTCTCGCACCCAAAGCAAGGTCGAGTTGAGCACTGGAATGGAAGTGGACATCAAGTTTGTGATGATCGCTCAGATTTCCGTCAAAGACGAAGTCAACGTCACGGCAAACACGGCGGGCAATCCACCGGAACAATCGTCTTCGACATCGTTGGAATTACAACGCGTCACGATGCGCGAATTGCCTACGCCAACCAATTCCGTGAAAGATGTTTTGCCGCTGCTGCCCGGCGTGGTTCGTTCGCAACAGGGCGAAATCAAAATTTCAGGCACCGGCGAAAACCGCAGCGCCTTCATCGTCAATTCCGCCGACGTGACAGATCCGGCAACGGGACAATTCGGCATGACCGTTCCCGTCGACAGCGTCGAAACCATCAATGTGTTCAAAACTCCGTATCTGGCCCAGTACGGTCGCTTCACGGCCGGAGTCGTTTCAGTGGAAACCCGGCGCGGCGGCAACAAATGGAACTTCGAATTGAATGATCCTTTTCCGGAATTCCGCTATTTGAATGGCCACCTGCGCGGATTGCGCGACGCCACACCGCGCATCGTGTTCAACGGCCCGCTGATCAAAGACAAGCTGTTTCTGTCCGAAGGAACCGAATACACCATCGCCAAACGCGCGGTGCAAACGCTGGAATATCCGAACAAAGAAACGATTTCGGAGTCAGTCAATTCTTTCACGCAATTGGATTACATCGCGTCCGCCACGCACACGATCACCGGCACGTTCCACCTCGCTCCGCGCAAAGACAAATTCCACAATCTGGATTTTTTCAACCGCCGCGAAGTCACACCGAATTTCAGCGGCAAGGATTACACCGGAACGCTGATTGATCGGCTGACGCTGGGCGCGAACCTGCTGGAAAGCCTGGTTTCGGTCAAAGATTACACTGCCGCCGTTTGGGGGCAGGGCGTTGCAGAAATGACGCTGACACCGACAGGCAATCGCGGCAATTATTTCAGCCAACAAAATCGCCAGGCCACGCGCGCCGAATGGACTGAAACGCTGTCACTTGAACCGATCCGGAATATCGGTTCGCACAACCTGAAATTCGGCAGCATCATTTCGCGCACGACCAATCAGGGAGAATTTATTGCTCGCCCGGTCAACATCCGCGACGCGAATGACAATCTGTTGCAACGGATAGAATTTGCACGCGGTTCCCTGTTCGATTTGACCGATTATGAAACCCACTTCTTCGGCCAGGATCATTGGAACATCAGTCCGAAAATGGCAGTGGACATTGGACTGCGATTCGAACGACAGAGCATTGCAGACACCTTGCGTTTTGCTCCACGCGTCGGTATGGCCTGGACCCCATTCAACAATCAGAAAACCGTTTTCCGTGCCGGAGCCGGATTCTTTTACGACCGCGTGCCGCTGGGCGTGTACGCCTTCGATAAATACCCCGAACAAATTATTACCAGTTACGCAGCGAACGGCAGCATCCTGGATGGCCCGCGCCGTTTTGCCAACGTCACCAGTCGTGCCGTAAACAACAATCTGTTTTTGTCCAATGGTTCAAACATCGGCAACTTTTCACCTTACAGCGCCACCTGGAATGTGGAACTAGAGCATGCCTTTGCGCGCTACCTAAAACTGCGCGTCAATTATTTGAATAGCAATTCAGAAGGCGTGGTGACGGTTCAACCCGGAATGATTCAGGGCAAAGACTCCCTGATTTTGAATGGAAATGGCCAATCCCGTTACCGCCAATTTGAAATCACCGGCAAACTGAACTGGGGCGAACAAAAACAGAATCTATTTCTGTCTTATGTCCACAGCCGCACGCGCGGCAATATCAACGAATTCAATACCTACATCGGAAACTTCCCATTTCCAGTGGTGCGACCGGATCAGAATGTCCGGCTAAGTGCCGATCTCCCGCATCGTTTTTTAGGTTGGGGAACGTTCCAATTGCCTTGGAAGCTTCACTATTCGCCGATCGTCGAATTCCGAAGCGGGTTTCCATATTCGTCATTGAATGCCAAACAGCAATACGTCGGCGAAGCCAACAGTCTGCGCTTCCCGAAATTTTTCTCGTTTGACAGCAAAGTTTCGCGTGATTTTCAGGTCAGCCCGAAATACGCTTTCCGCTTTTCGGTGAGCGGTTTCAATCTGACCAACCATTTCAATCCGCTGGATGTTCACCGCAACATCGCCGATCCACAAACCGGGATCTTCTTTGGCAACTATCGCCGATTCTTCCGATTGGATTTCGACGTGATCTTCTAACCAACATTGTCCCATCCACGAAGCGACACGTCGTGTCGCTTCGTGGATGAATCCTTATTCTGTCCTATCGCCGACGCCTGCTTCTTCCCTTTCCGCCTCTGACCGTTGATTTAATCGTTGACCAGATCAAGTCTGCCGCCGTGTGGGATAGCGCACCCAAACATAGCCCAATAAATCCAGCCCACAAATAATTCTTGTCCGTCTGGCCCACAAGCGAAAACATATCGCCTTTGACCAAATTGAATTCCGACGACCAGGTTGTCTGCATTCCTCGAAGGTAGGTGTGGCGCAAGTAGAGCAACGTGGCCGCGACCAAAGAAAACATCAACGCAAAGTAAATCACTCGAATTGCCGTTCCCAGCACAGGCCCGTGCGACAGTGTTGACCGATGCGGCATCGCAACTTGATATGGCTTCCAGATAAATCGAAACGGCCCCCAGCGACTATACGGGCGGCTTTGCAAATCCAGGTCAGGCCCGAACATCAACCCGGCAAACAGCATCGCCAAAGTAGAAATAATGGATATCGCATGATCTCCGCCCCAGTACATTTCCGCGCCTAAATACGTAAACGGCGTCAAAGCAAAGGTGATGGCATCGTGCGTGTTGGCATTTGGCATACACAAAATCTCCGACAGTTTTGCCCGCACAGTGAATGTTGTACCCGCGTTTCAGACGTGCAACGAAAATTACCCGACCGGCGTTTTCGGGTCAAGAGGTTAGTTTATGAGGTGGGAATAAACTTCAAGCGCGCGTTCAGCCATCAGCTTCACGCCATAATGTTGCCGGACGGCTGTTGCTCCGCGCCGTCCGAGATCGTCCGCCATTTCGGAATTTTTCCAGAGTGAATAAATCGCATCGGCCAATCCGGCGGCGTCATTCGGTTCAAACAGCAACCCGCCTTGTGTGCGTTCGATGATTTCCGTGAACGACCCGTGGCGGGGTTGAATCACAGGCACTCCGCTGGCCATGGCTTCGATCACCGACAAACCTTTCGCTTCGGCATAGGTCGTCGGAACGGACAGCACGTCAACATTTTGAAAGAACTGCAACTTGGCGTCGCGTTCGACTGCGCCATGGTAATGAAACTCTTTGGCCAAGCCTGCGGCGTCCAACTTGGTTTCGATTTCTTGCAGATAAGGTTTGTGTTCCGGCGCGATGTATCCGGCGGCTTCCAACTTGGCTGGCGGAAAATCGTCCCGCTGCCGCAACAGTCGGTACGCTTCGGCCAGCACATGCAAGCCTTTTTCCGGCGCAACACGAGCAAAATACCCTACCGTAAATGGTTCGCGCTCACGCGACTTTCTAGGCGACTGCGCTTCATAATCTTTTAGGTTGATGCCCAGCGGAACGATGTGAATTTTGCTGCGCGGAATGCCCAGGTAGCCCGCCATAAAATCCGCGTAATAAGCGCTGACGGCAATAAAGGCATCCACATATTCGGCGTGCTGACGAATCAACTCAATTGCCTGGCTGTGGTAAGGTTCGCGCATTCCGTCCAGAAACAAATCTTCGCCTTGCAACGTGCAGCAAATCGGTAAGCCCGTGGCCTCTTTGATCGGCTTGGCCAACCCGATCAACATGGAATTTTGCATATCCACGACTTCAAAACCGTGAGGCGACTTTGACTCAATCTTCAGCCAATCAATAAACTTGTCTATTTCTTTGCTCTGATGCCCGTGCTCGCCTTTCAAAATGGAAAGCGTCAGCTCACACAGCGAATCTGGATCAACAGGAATTGATCGCTTCGAAGCCGCTCGCAACGCAAAGCCCGAATCCCACAACTTATCCAGCCAGCGCGGCGTGTGCCGAAAAATGGCCGAGTGCTGTTCGAGATATACGCTGATCCCACCGAAGAACACTTTCTCGCTGCTAACGCTGGGTTCGTCTGTCAGCGGCGGAGTGTACAGCGGCTGCAACGTGACCTCGTGCCCCTGCTTCAGTAATTCCGAAGCAAGCGCGTTGTCCCGCAAACAACTGCCGCAATACATTCCTGCGGCTCCGGCTGTGATGTAGAGAATCTTCATAAACGATGAATGCTGAAGTCGGAATAATGAATGAAGGAGAAATTCACCATTCACCATTCCGACTTCAGCATTTCAGTTAGGCTGCCGCGGCACGTTGAAACGCGCGGCGCGCATACAGATGCTCGAACAGATTGCCTTCGTGCGGCTGATCCCAGGCGATTTTCATCGTCGGAATCGCGCCGATGTTCAACCGGTCTACGTGCGGAGAAGCTACCAGCCGGTTGATCAATTTCAGATCGTTGGTGATCGCCGTCACGACCAGCGAAGGCCCAAACGCTTCCGGCATGTCTTCTGGCTTAACTTCGACGACGCTGGCGAACGGAAACAGAAATTCCCGATTGGCCAATGGATGTTCAGGGCTTTCAACGTGAACGATGGTTGGCAGCAAATACGTCGCGCCATCAACGTTCACCAAACGGTCGCCGCGAACTTTTGCCGAAACATCCGTCGCGCCCGATTCGCGCAACCCGGAATCCACAATTCCGGAAATACGCTTGGCAATATCGGCATTGGCAAATGGAGCCAGTAAAGCTTCAGGGTCTTCGGCGTCACGCGGAACGATCTTGGCAACGCGTTCGGCAATCGCTTGCGCAATTTCTTTGCCGTGGCGAGTCACCCACACGCCCGAAGCGTTGATGCATGAACGTCCGCCGTTTTCAGTGATCGAAGCGACGATGACATCCAGATATTTTTCCCAATCGTCAACCACGTCATCGCCCAGCACGACTTTGCTGTAACCTGTTCCGTGCAGCTCGACGCGCGAATCGCTGGCGTATTTTCCAACCGTCGAGGAATCGCCAAAAAACATTCCGCGCCCGCACGATTGCAGAATTGCGCCCGCGCCACCGTGATCCGCAGCGTAATACCCGAACGCTTCTTTCGGCACTCCGGCTTTGATCAGAGCTTGCGCAATCCGATACGGCGACCAAGGCTCGCTGCTGCCGGGTTTCAGGACCAGCGGCACTTTCATCGCAATCGCTGGAATCCACAAGCTGTGAACGCCCGGCGAGTTGCTTGGCAAAATCACTCCTAACGAATTCGTACGCGGAAAGAAACTAACCGCGTGACCTTCGTGCGTGCCGAAACCGTCGTCCAGAATTTTCAGATCAAGCCCGCGTGTTAATCCATCGAGCACCGATTTCATTTCCGCCATCACGCCGCTGATCTTGGCCATGTTCTTGCGAACCAGCACATGCGGCATTCCGGTTGTCGCAGACAACTGCCGAACGTAATCATCTGGCGATTGCGACTCATCGCCGACCGGCAAAGTGTCGTTCATAAAATAATCCGCCGCTTGACGGCACATCGCGATCAATTGCTCGGTCTTAAACGCTGCCAGCGTCGCTTGCGCGGCATCCAAGTCGAGCAAATCCCGCCGAATCAATCCGGCATTTGCCAGACTGACTTCGACAAAGGTTTCCCGCGTCCGAAAATGCGGCACACGAGAAACGTCAACGCTTTTGTATGGATTGCCTTTGCGAAGAATGGGTATGTGAAGCATAAAAATCCTGTGATGAGATTGGAGCTCTCTCCATTTAGATCAATATCTAGCGCCTGACCACGAACCACTAAAATGACTCTGATTGTTTGTGTTACTTCAGCGGCTGATTCGCGTTACGACTTTGTTGCCTGCACCTTGTTTGATGGTGCGTTTGACGAATTGCTCTACATTGGGGCGCTGCAACCATTTCGCGCCATCCTGGTCAATGGATCGAAGCGAGCCACTGGCCACGGCCAGTTCCAGCGTCATCACCGGCACGTCGAATTCGCGCGCGGCGGCTTTGTAGCTCATCAAATCTTTGCTGTCATAAACACTCATGAG
>DAOMFR010000056.1:0-40253 GCA_035429885.1 Blastocatellia bacterium | reverse complement strand
CGGCAGGCCCGACCGTTGTTGCATTGCCTACCAGCGCCAATGCGGTCGCGGGAATGCCGCAGATGGCATTGCCTTGTTGGAGGATTTCTGTCGAAGCCGATATCACTGCCCCAGGAGTCGTGCAGGCGGTTGCCGAAGCGCGTGTATCAAGCAGGCGAACTGGCGCAGACAGCGGATGGAAGAACAAGCCCCCCGCTCCCGGCGGCGCAAAGTAACCTGTAAGGTCTACGACAATATGAGTCGTTTGCAGCGAAAACACATTGAATGCGCCATCCGCCGCGCCCAAGCCTACGGTGAACACGTTGTTCAAGGTCTGTCCTGTTTGGTAATTGGAATTTGACACCCCAGGGTTTGCCGCACTGCTGGGATAAATCGTCAAAAAGCCATTGCTTGTGGGACCGACAGACGTGACGTTGCCGATGACGGCTGCCGCGTTTGCGGGAATCGTCACTCCATCGCAAGTTCCACGAGCGGGAACGGTCAGCGAAGTGCCTCCTGTAATTTGAGTTGCCGTCGCGTTACACGGAGTGCCGACTCGCGTATCCACCAGGCGAATCGGATGCGCCAGCGGGTAAAACTGCAAACCCGTGCCGCTGATGACGACAGTATAAGCTCGCGTGCCCATGCAGCCTTGGTTGTCCGTCGCCTTGAGAGTGAAGTTGAACACGCCGGTGGTCGTCGGTGTTCCGGTCAGGTTTGTCCCGACAATGTTCAACCCGTTAGGCAAAGTCCCTGCACTGACAGTAAATGTGTAATTGGGAGTTCCACCAGTGGCGCTCAGCGCTTGCGTGTAGAGCGTGTTGACAAATCCATTAGGCAACGTTGCCGGATTGACGGTAATGGGTAAACAACCTGGGTTGATGACCAGAGAATACGCTTGTTCGCCAAAACACACTCCGCCATTGTCGGTGGCTCTGACGGTGAAGTTGAAAGTGCCGTTCGCAGTAGGTGTGCCGTCCAACACCCCGCCTGAGGACAGGTTCATACCAGAAGGCAACGACCCAACAGGAATCGTAAAGCTATAAGGAGCGACTCCGCCGCTGGGCATCAGCGTCGTGGTCGGATATGGCGTTCCGGACGTTCCCGCCGTTAGTGTCGTTGGAGTGATGACGATTCCGCAATCGAGTTGAATCTCCCACAAGCCGCGTCCGTGCGTGGCAATTCGCAAAATGCGATTGGCGTTTTGAATTTTCATGTCAAAAACCGCCACGCGAGGTAGACCGGTTCCGAAAGGCAACCAAGTCGCGCCACTGTCTGTAGAGCGATACACGCCGATGTCCGTTCCGGCATAAACGTGCGTCGGATTAGCCGGATCAATTGCCAACGCATTGACCGGAACATCCGGGATGCCGCTGCCTGCCGCCGTCCAGGTTGGAGTGGCGTTGCTCAGGTTGGTGGTTTTCCAAATGTGCTGCCCGGCGGCGACTCCGAAACCGGTAAAGGCAACGTACGCTATGTCCGGAGTATTCGGATGAATGATTGCTCGACCGACGAAGCGCGCTGGCATACCAGCGCCTGTCACGTTGGCCAATGTGCTGGAACCGGTTGTTGTTCTCCAAACCGTGCCGTTTTTCATTCCAACGATGCGCACGTTGTCGTTGGACGGAGCAATGGCAATCGCCGAAATTGACTGGCCAGGGACAATTGGTTCCTGGCTGACTTTGGTCATTGTCGTGCCGCTGTTGGACGACCGGTAAAGCACGTCAGAGCCGAAATACATGGTGTTAGGATTGCCTGGCCCCAACGTCATGGGCGCGTAAAACTGAATTGCCGTGGCCGCACAGGTCATGCCATTGGGTGTCGAGCCACCGAATCCGCATCCAAAAAATGTCCAGCCATTATCCACAGCGTTCGCCGTATTGGTGACACGCGCGTACCCCATCGCGTTCGTCTGGTTGAAGTATGTGTGGTACATCGTCACGTTGGTTGTGTTAGCAGCATTCTTGTCAATCAAGGCATATCCGCCGTCGCCGAAATCTGCCCGCGTCCAGGTATCGTTCGGTTGCAGAAAGTTGGTTCCGTTGTCTTGGGTTCCACCGATGGTGAAGCGCGGGTCGGTCGGATGCATGTCCAAGCTCATGAACTGCGTGGCCGCAAAGCCTGCGATGTTCTGGCTTGTCCAGGAAGCTCCGTTGTTGGTGGATTTGTACACACCGCCGTCAGTTCCCATCCAGGCGATGTTTGAATCGGAAGGGGCAAACACCGCCACGTGGTTGTCCGCGTGAACTCCGCTGGCGCCGTTGGTAAATGCCGTGCCGCCGTTTGTCGAACGGGCGATCAGTCTCGCGCTTCCACTGGTGACGTTACCGCCGATCAACACTGTGTTGACGTTGTCGGGCGCAACGGCCAGCGCAATGTTGTAAAAACATTGGCTTCCGCAGAATCCCGTGGCTGCTGACAGAAGTGCTGACCAGGTTGCGCCGCCATCTACGGATTTGCGCAAGTTACCATTGCCTATGCCATCTGCTTCATAAACCGTGACGGTTCCGCCGGAAGAATGCAGCGTTAGATTCGCGCGGACGCTGGCCAGTGTCAGCGTGCGAGTAAACGTTGGAGTGGCGACCAACGCGTCAGTCGAAACGTAAATGCCCCCACCGCTGCCAGACGCTGCGTTGACCGTAACCAAAACCCGGCTGGGGTTATTGGGATCCATTGCCACGTCGTTATGACTGGAGTTGATTCCCGACGTGGTCATTTGGGTGAAAGTGCAGGTTGTGGTCGCGTTGGTCGAGCGAAACAGTCCGCGATTGGGCACGGTGGGTAACGCCTCGCAACCCAACCCGCCAATCCCCGACGCGGTGCCAGCAAAGATGATGTCTGGGTTTGTCGGGTGAACGACGATCTTGCTGACCGAACGACCGGTGAAAACATCGCTCGATCCGTTGGAATTAAACGGCCCGTTCAAGACAGGTGAGGTGTCGGCGTTGTTGATTCGATAGATGCCCACGCCGAAAAAGCTATCGCAGGAGCTGTTTGGTTCGCCGGTTCCGACGTAAACGATTGTCGGATCAGAAGGAGCAATGGCAATTGAACCAATGGCTAATGAAAGCGCCGAATCAAAAATCGCCGTCCAACTGGTTCCGCCGTTCAATGTGCGGTACACCCCTCCTTGAGCCGTGCCAACATAAACAGTGTTCGGATTCGTCGGATGAATCGCGATGGAGGTCACACGCCCGCTGACGGCTGTGGTGACTCCTTCGGTCTGGCCGTTGGGAATTGGCGACGGGCCGATTTCCGTCCAGGTTGTCAGGTTAATCAATGGGCGATTGATTTGATACTGCCGTTCCATTTCGCGGATCGCTGAGATGCGTTGATCCACACGGTCGTACGGCAAGCCGCGCAGCAAATTAATATGCTCCTGCCGCTTATTCAGGTACTGATCTTTTTCAATCAGGCCGCGAGCAAATGGCGGCATATCCGGGTCATCTTCGTCTGCCTCTTCTTTCTCTTTGGCCGCGGCTTTGGGGGATTGCTCGTTGCCGCGTTCAGGCCGAGCGACGTTTTGTTGCCGACTGGTGGTTTGCGACCTGCCGGGTTGTTGAAATGCTCCTGCCTGTTTTGCCAGTAGCAAGGTTGCCGAAGCGATGATCAGGAAACCTCCGATGATCAGAACCAGAGGCCGATATTTGAATGTCCGGAGAGTAGCTAGAATACCAACGGGATTCATATTCTTGTAAAGCTCCTATTGAGTGAAAAAGCGAATTCGGTAGAAAAGAAAAGGCATGAATTGATGCTGGGGAAGTCTTGAAGCTGCACTTTTCCATGTCGAATTTGCTGGATTGAGTCTGTCTCTGAAAAAGTTTTTGTTTCTTGGTAAGTGTCAGGGGTGGACTAACGGAGAGGGAATCTACGCGAGCGTTACATGACTGTCAATCTTTTACCCTCAACGGTTTTCCTGCCAGCTTGACTCACCACGTTTGCAGCCGCGATAGTTCATTTCTGACTCAAACCTTTCGGATAACACTCTAGGAGATAACAAGATGAAAGCTGCTGTGTTGCATGCATTGGCTACGCCTTTGGCGGTTGAAGAAGTCGCTGCGCCAGAGGCCGGAGCGGGGGAAGTGGTGATCAAAGTCGCAGCCTGCGGCGTGTGCCATTCCGATCTGCATTTGGTGCGCGGCGAATGGGATTTGCTCAAACCGATTACCAAGTTGCCGCTGATTCCAGGCCACGAAGTCGCCGGGACTATTGCCTCCATCGGCGACCAGGTCGAAGGATTTGCCATTGGCGACCGCGTCGGAGTTCCTTGGCTGCACTACACATGCGGCGAATGTGAATACTGCAGAGCGGGCCGCGAAACTTTGTGCCCCAAACAGCAGGTTACAGGTTGCACCGTGGATGGCGGTTTTGCCGAATTCATCAAGGCCAAAGCCAGCCACACCGCCAAGCTGCCGGACAATCTGAGCTTTGCCGAAGCCGCTCCGCTGTTGTGCGCGGGATTGACGGTTCATAGAGCCTTGAACGATTCCGGAGTTGTGGGCGCTCAGCGCGTTGCCATTTTCGGGATTGGCGGACTTGGCCATTTGGCGGTTCAACTGGCCAAAGCGCGCGGCGCGGAAGTCATCGCCGTGGATGTTACCGACGAAAAGCTGGCATTGGCGCGCGAATGCGGAGCCGACCATGTCGTGAATGCCGCAACGACGCAGGCGTACAAGGAAATCAAAAAATTGGGTGGCGCTCACGTTGTGATGGTGACTTCGGGGTCGAAAGCCGCGTATGAAACCGCGCTGCGGAGTTTGCGAAAAGGCGGAACGCTGTCCATCGTCGGTATGGCTCCGGAGCCAATCAGTCTTTCGACCGTGGCGATGGTTTCCGGCGAATACCGCATCGTCGCTTCTGCTGTCGGCACGCGCCAGGATTTGCGCGAAGTGCTTCAACTCGCCTCTGAAGGCAAAGTGCGCTGTCGCATTCAGGAACGGCCTTTTAATGAAGCCGACGCTGTGCTGAATGAAATGCAAAGCGGCAATTTGGTGGGCCGCGTTGTGCTGACATTTTGATTGGAGGGGCGCATGTGCCTCGGAACTCCTGTCTGCCTATCACTAATTGGGCAGGCTGGGGCGCATGCGTTTCCTCATTCCAAAGGACTTGTTCTAAGTGAGTTCACTTCATAAAATGCTTACGCTTGACAGGTTAGCTCTCAAACGAGAGATTTAACCTTCTTCCCCCCAAACACAAAGGCAACACATTCGGTCGCCTCACCATCTTGTGACTTGCCTGAAGTTGCACAAATTACGTCTCCCATTTCTGCACGTGCCTCATCGTTCTCTCCAAAATCAAAAGACATCGTCATTTTCTACCGGAGGATTTGCATCCAATGTTTTCCAAAAATCGTGTCATAGGTCTGGCCAGCGCCATCCTTTTCATTGCTATTTTCAGTGTAATCTTTTTTCAGCCTGGGCAATCTGTTCGTGCGGCTTTTGACCAGACGTCTGAAGTTACGGGAACTAGCCAATCGCAGCAGGAAAAGATGAAACAGGCTTATGGCCGATTGCCTATGAGTTTCGAGGCCAATCAAGGGCAAGCCGAGGACGCCGTAAAGTTCACCTCGCGCGGGCATGGCTATCAGGTGTTTTTGACCAACAGCGAAGCAGTTCTGATATTGCAAAGCCAGGATCGGGCGGAAAAAGACAATCCGCAATCCGCGATCCGCAGTGCGCAATCAAACGTGTTGCGATTCAAGCTCCAAGACGCTCGTTTGGATTCCTCCATCTCCGGCTCCGGCTTGTTGCCGGGAAAAAGCAATTATCTGATTGGCGATGACTCCAGCCGCTGGCGCACGAACATTCCCAATTATTCACGAGTCGAATACAACGAAGTTTATCCCGGAGTGAAGATGGCGTTTTACGGAACGCAGCGGGCGCTGGAATATGATTTCCTGGTTGCGCCTGGTGTTGATCCGTCAAGCATTACACTTGCCGTCGAAGGCGCGGACAAAATCGAAGTCGACGAAAACGGCGATCTGCTGATGCGCATCGGGGGGCAAACGGTCTATCACCGCGCGCCCGTAAGTTATCAAACTGTTGGTGGCAAGCGGCTTCCAGTCACCAGCCGGTACGTGCTGAAGGGGGAAATGAGCATTGGCTTTGAGGTGCCGAGCTATGACAAACAAAAGTCGTTGGTGATTGATCCGGTGATTGATTTTTCGACTTTCTTTGGCGGCATTGGGTCGGACGAAGGTTATGCCATCGCCGTGGATTCAACGGGCGCGGCGTATGTTACTGGCACGACGTATTCAAACAACTTCAACACCTTTGCTCCCTTGCAAACCATCAATCGCGGAGGCAAATACGACGCGTTTGTGACCAAGATCAACGCAGCGGGGTCGGCGATTGTCTATTCGACGTATCTGGGCGGCAGCAACGAAGATTCCGGCCACGGCATTGCGGTGAATTCCGCAGGCGAAGCTTACATCGCGGGCATCACGAATTCGCAGGATTTCAATACGCGCAATGCCTTGCAACCGATCATCACCGGTCTGACCGAAGACGCGTTCGTCACCAAGGTCAATGCGGATGGAACCGATTTGCTGTTTTCCACCTACCTTGGCGGCAGCAATATTGATCAGGCATTTGCGATTGCACTGGATACAAATGGCGATGCTGTGGTCACAGGTTCAACTTCTTCAACAAACTTTCCGCTGAAAAATCCGCTGCAAAATTCCTACCGCGCCAACACGGATGTATTTGTCAGTCGAATCAAAGGCGACGGAACACAGTTGGTATATTCCACTTATCTGGGCGGCACCGGGTTTGATGAAGCGTACGGCGTGGCGCTGGATTCTGGCGGAAATGTGTATCTGGTCGGAACGACGGCCTCGACCGATTTCAACATCCAAAACGCTTTCCAGGCGAACAACGCCGGAGGCGGCGCGGACGGGTTTCTGACCAAGCTCAGCGCGAATGGCGCGACGTTCGTGTACTCAACCTATTTTGGAGGCACAGGCGTTGACGTGGCGTACGGCGTGGCAGTTGACGCCAATCTGAATGCTTACGTGACGGGCCACACATTCTCAACCAACTTTCCCACCCAGAATCCATTGCAGGCGACCAACAAAGGCAACGCAGACGCTTTTGTCTCGCGGTTCAATGTGACTGGAACCGCGCTGGTTTATTCGACATATCTCGGTGGAGCCTTGGGTGATTTTGGGCGCGGCATCGTAATTGACTCAGGTTCTCAGCCGGTAGTCATTGGACGAACGGCTTCGACAGATTTCAACACCAAAAATCCTCTGCAAGCGACGAACAATGGCGGCGTGGATGCATTCGTTTCCAAGCTGAACATCAACGGAAATCAGTTGGTGTATTCGACTTATCTTGGCGGCACGTCAGATGACCTGGCTTATGGCGTTGCGATTGATACCACCGGGTCAGTGTACGTCACGGGCGACACGCTTTCGACGGATTTCAACATACGCACTCCATTGCAAGCATCCAATCGCGGTGGACTGGATGCGTTTGTTACCAAGATCAATTCCGCAGGCAGCGATTTAACGTATTCGACGTATCTGGGCGGCAGCGGTGAAGACCTGGCTTCGGCCATCGCCTTGGATACGGCGGGCAACGCGTACATCACGGGGTACACCAGTTCGAACGATTACGCGACGATCAGTCCGATTCAGGCGACCAGTCGAGGCGGCCTGGAAGTGTTCGTAACCAAGATTTTTGCCGACGCTTCCAGCATTGCTTTCAACACATACTTTGGCGGCAACGGATCCGACACGGGCAACGCCATTGCCGTCGACACGGGCGGCAATTGTTATGTGGCCGGCGCCACGACTTCGACCAACTTTCCGACGCGCAATCCGATTCAAGCGAGCAATCGAGGCGGCTTGGATATGTTCATCGCCAAATTCAACTCTCTGGGGACGAACATCGTTTATTCCACTTATCTGGGAGGTCAGTTTGGCGACGTAGCCAGAGGCATTGCGGTTGATGGCGCGGGCAATGCATGGGTTGCGGGCGGAACTTTTTCCAACGACTTTCCCGTTGCCTCAGCGTTCCAGCCGACCAATCGCGGATTGGGCGATGCTTTCATTGCGCGCATTAATTCGGCGGGAAGCGCCCTGAACTATTCCAGTTTTCTGGGCGGTGGAAACACTGACGAAGCCGCTGACGTGGCGATCGATACGGCGGGCAACGCCTATGTTGTTGGAAACACCTCGTCCACCGATTTCAACACCAAAAATCCGCTGCAAGCCAATAATCGCGGTCAGCAAGATGTCTTCATTACCAAAGTTTCGCCGGAAGGAAGCGCTTTGGTGTATTCGACTTATTTAGGCGGACAGCGCGCCGATCTGGGCAATGCCATCGCCGTGGATCAAGCCAACAATGTTTACATTACGGGTTCGACGGCGTCGAACAATTTCCCGCTGCAATCGCCGTTGCAGGCCACTTACGGCGGAGCTGACGTGGACGCCTTTGTCACCAAGATGAATTCGACCGGTTCAGCGCTGGTGTATTCGACCTATCTGGGCGGTTCCTTGAACGAAGTCGGAAATGCGTTGGCCGTGGATGCGCTTGGCAACGCGTATGTGACCGGACTGACGTCTTCGACCAACTTCCCAACGCGCAATCCGATCCAGCAGGACAATCGAGGCGGGAACGAAGTGTTTATCAGCAAGTTGAACCAGCAAGGTTCGGCATTTATTTACTCGACTTACCTGGGCGGCAGCGGTAGCGACCAAGGCTCTGGCGTAGCGGTTGATGCCGCGGGAACTGCGTACGTGGCCGGCGCGACGGCATCACCGAATTTCAACATTCAGTTTCCATTGCTGGCTTATGGCGGAGGCACAGACGTGTTCGTCGCCAAGCTGATCTCGGAAGCGTCGATAGCGTTGACGCCTTCGTCGTTGGAGTTGTCTGCCGGGTCTTCGGCGACGATGACTGTAACCATCAGCGCGGCACAAAATCAGGCAGTCAACGTTTCGCTGCTTTCATCGAACACGAGCTTTGTCACGGTGCCTGCGACCGTGACGATTCAGGCGAATGCGACGACGGCGACCTTTCCTGCGACAGGAGTTGCCATCGGAGGTCCTGTGACGATCACAGCTTCGTTGCCGCAGGCGCAGGGCGGAGCCACAGCGACTGCGTCGGTGAATGTCATTGCGTCCAACCGATTCATCAACGCCGCTAACGTGCAGGCCGTCTCCGGCGGGCTTGCGACTGTGCCGTTCAACCTGATTTCCCAGGGAGATGAAAACCGCCTGGCATTCAGCATTGCAATTGACAGCACGGCACTGCTCAGTCCGCAATTCACGCTGGGCGCCGACGCCGCTTCTGCCGGAGCTTCGCTTAACACGACGAGCGGCCCTTCTGGAACATACGGCTTCACCATAAACTTGCCTGCGAATCAGAAATTTACGACGGGAACCCGGCAAGTGCTGGTCATGTCAGCAGTTGTTGTTGGCGCTGCCGGTTCGACAGTCGTCTTTGGCGATTCACCGACAGTTCGACGCGTTGCCGACGTCAACAACAACTCGCTTAGCGCGAATTACACCAACGGAGCTGTTTCAGTTTCGACGGGGTATGAAGGCGATGTTGCTCCGCGGCCGAATGGCAGCAATGGAACCGTGACGATTTCCGACTGGGTGCAAACCGGACGATTTGCCGCCGGATTCGACACAGCCGCCAGTGGCAGCGAATTTCAGCGCGCGGACACTTCGCCGCGTTCAACCCTAGGCAATGGAGCGATTACGATTTCGGACTGGGTGCAAACAGGCCGTTACGCTTCCGGGCTTGATCCGCTGGTTCCGGCAGGCGGTCCGACGGCATCGGCGTTGGCGACATCCGTTGACGCGACTTTTGCTGAACCGGGCGAAGCTTCCCAGGCACGCGCGGCGCGTGTTACGAATCTGACCACGCAACGCGGCACGCAATTCACCACCTTTGTCGAACTTGATGCCCAGGGCAACGAAAACGGATTTGGGTTCAGCCTCAATTTTGATACGGCGAATTTGACCTATGTAAGTTCCAGCTTGGGCAGTGACGTTTCGTCGGCAACGCTCAACGTCAATACGGCTCAAGTCGCCAACGGCAAATTGGGATTTGCGTTGATTTTGCCCACCGGGCAAACCTTGCCCGCTGGCACCGGGAAAAAACTGATTTCGTTGACTTTCAGTGTCCCGGCCAATGGGACAACGAACTCCACGCCGATTACGTTTGGCGATCAGCCGATTTCGCGCGAAGTTGTGAATTCCAATGCGGACACGTTATCTGTGGCGTGGAATGCGGGAACGATCACGGTCGCTCGCTCTGTGGCCAGCGTTTCTGCTGCCAGCTTTGCCAGCGGCGATTTGTCCGCAGAACAAATCGTGGCAGCGTTTGGAACGAATCTGGCGACAGGGACTCAGATTGCCACGACGATTCCGTTACCGACCGAACTTGTCGGTACGACAGTCAGGATTCGTGACAATAACGGCGTCAACCGGCTGGCTCCGCTCTTTTTCGTTGCGCCCTCACAGGTCAATTATTTGATTCCGGCAGGCACTTCCAACGGAGCAGCCACGGTCACGATTACCAGCAGCGACGGATCCATTTCCGTCGGCACGGTCAATATTGTGACGGTTGCGCCGGGATTGTTTACTGCCAATTCCAGCGGGACGGGAATCGCGGCGGCGACGGTCTTCCGGCTGAAAGCCGACGGTTCGACCATCTATGAGCCCGTCGTTCGATTCGATTCTGCGCTTGGGCAATTGGTTCCGGTTCCGATTGATCTGGGGCCGGAAAGCGATCAGGTCATCGTGCTGTTGTTTGGTACTGCTTTCCGCAACAACACAGGCTTGCCACTTTCCTCTACGATTGGCGGCGTAAATTCTGAGGTGTTGTACGCCGGACCTCAGGGGGATTACGTCGGCTTGGATCAAGCCAACGTTCGCATTCCGCGCAGCGTCATCGGGCGAGGCTCGGTCAACGTTGTGCTGACAGTCGGAACCCGGACAGCAAACACCGTTACGCTTTCGATTAAATAAGCGTTGGAGTGCGGGCAACTGCATCATTCCAAATTTTTTCATGACGCCGAGTCTGGTCAATGTGGCTGACTCGGCGTATATTTTTGGCGGCTGGCATTGCCAGCCGTTTCGCCTGCATTTTTTGGAGTCATCAACAATCATCAACTGCACTTACGCCGGAGGTCACCACACGTGAAGCGGAAGTTTACTCTTTTCGCCGTCGTCGCTGCGTTCGCCGCTTTCTGTCTGAATTTATTTTTGGCTGGAGTTTCCGCCGATGGCTCGGCTCAACAGAAACTGGCGACAGTGGATTTCAGTCGTGAAATTCGCCCGATTCTTTCCGACACCTGTTTTGCTTGCCACGGCCCTGACGAACAACAGCGAAAGGCAAAGCTGCGGCTGGACACCAAGGATGGCGCGTTCGCCAAACCCGGAGTCATCGTCGCGGGCAAATCCGCCGAATCGCGATTGATCAAACGCATCACGTCGAAAGACCCGAACGCCGTCATGCCGCCCACGACTTCCGGCCATAAACTGACTGACAAGCAGATAGAGTTGCTGAAACGATGGATTGATGAAGGCGCACAATGGAACGAACACTGGGCATTCATTGCGCCCAAGCATCCGGAACTTCCGGCGGTGACAAACAAAGCCTGGGGCAAAAATCCGATAGACGCGTTCATTCTGGCGCGACTGGAAAAAGAAGGTTTGAAGCCTTCGCCTGAAGCCGACCGCGCGACATTGATTCGTCGCATCTCGCTGGATTTGACAGGCCTGCCGCCGACGCCCGCTGACGTGGACGCGTTTCTGGGTGACAAATCGCCGGATGCTTACGAAAAGGTTGTCGATCGGTTGTTGGCTTCGCCTCGCTATGGCGAAAAGATGGCGCTGCATTGGCTGGATTTGGCGCGATATGCCGACACGCACGGGTATCACATCGACAGTCATCGCGACATGTGGCCGTGGCGTGATTGGGTCATCAAATCGTTCAACGACAACAAACGCTTTGATCAATTCACGATTGAACAGCTTGCGGGAGATTTGCTGCCGAATTCCACGACAGAGCAAAAGATTGCTTCCGGCTTCAACCGCAATCATATGATCAATTTCGAAGGTGGCGCGGTTCCCGAAGAGTATCTGAACGAATATCTGATTGACCGCGTCGAGACGACTTCGACGACCTGGATGGGATTAACGATGGGCTGTGCTCGCTGCCACAGTCACAAATTTGATCCTCTATCGCAAAAAGAGTTCTATCAATTTTACGCTTTCTTCAACTCCGTGCCGGAAAAAGGCTTGGACGGAAACCGTGGCAACGCCATTCCGTTCATGCCGCTGCCGACAGACGACCAAAAAGCCAAACAGGAATCGCTGGCCAAAGCCATTCGCGATCTGGAAGACGCGCTTGCTGACAAAAACATCGCGCCATTGCAGGAAGCCTGGGAAAAACCGTTGCTGGGCAAAACCGCGATTGCCACAACCAAAAACATCGTGGCGCATTACGAACTGGACGGCAGTCTGGCTGATTCTTCCGGGCGCTATCAGCAGGGAAGAACACTCAATGGCGATCCGACATTCGGCGGCGGAATTGTCAGCCGAGCCGTTTCGTTGGACGGACAAACGCAACTCAGTTTTGGCAATGTTGGCGCATTCGATACACGGCAAGCGTTTAGCTTCGCCGCCTGGTTGCGACCGGGCTTGGGCAAAGTCGGCAACTATGCCTTTCAGAAAATCAGCGATGAAGAAACACGGCGCGGTTTTGAACTGTTGTTTGAACAGACTCACTTGATTGACATTCAACGCTGGGGAGCTCCGTTGACCATTCGTTTAACGGCGAGTTGGCCAAATGATCTGATTCAGGTTCGCACCAAAGACTCTTTCAACAACAGCGAATGGAAACATCTGGCGATCACGTATGACGGGTCTGGCAAAGCCTCCGGCATCAAAGTTTTCTTCAACGGCAAAGCCGTCGCAATCGAAATTCAGAAAGATAACCTGACCGGTTCAATCAAAAACGAAGCCGAGTTGATTATCGGCAGCAAAGCGACTGGCCGCGCTTACAGCGGAGCCATTGACGATTTGCGCTTGTACGATTGCACGCTGACGGCAGAACAAATTGATCAACTCGGGTTACGCTATCCGATTCAGACAACACTTTCCGGCATCAGCGGCAAACGCACCAAAGAAGAAAGCGAACGCTTGCGCGAATACTTCCTGACGGAAATCGCTTCGGATCAGATCAAGCGGCAATATGCCGACTTGAAAGACCTGAAGAAGCAAAAAGCCGACCTGGACAAATCCATTTTGAACGTGATGGTGATGATGGAACTCGGCAAACCACGTGACACTTTTGTGCTGGCTCGCGGCGATTACCGCAACAAAACCGAAAAGGTGTTTGCCAGTGTTCCGGCTGTGTTGCCGCCGTTGCCTAAAGCCGATACGGCAAACCGTTTGACCTTGGCCAAATGGTTGGTGGATGGCAATCATCCGCTGACGGCTCGCGTTGCGGTGAACCGGTATTGGCAGATGCTGTTTGGTTACGGCATCGTCAAAACCGTCGAAGATTTCGGCGTCCAGGGTGAGCGGCCTGTTCACCCTGAGTTGCTGGACTGGCTGGCGACGGAGTTTGTCCGTAGTGGTTGGGATGTCAAAGCGATGTTGCGGCAAATTGTTACTTCGTCAACGTATCGCCAAGCTTCCAAGGCTACTCCTCAGTTGATTGAAAAAGACCCGGAGAATCGGTTGCTGGCTCGCGGACCGCGTTATCGTTTGCAAGCCGAACTGGTTCGCGACAACGCGCTGGCCGTCAGTGGATTGTTGGATGACCGCATCGGGGGCAAGAGCGTCAAACCCTATCACCCCGCAGGCTTGTGGGAAGAAATGGCCTTCGGCGACGGTTTCAGCGAACAGGAATACGTTCAAAGCAAGGGCAAAGACCTCTATCGCCGTTCGATGTACACGTTCTGGAAGCGCACAGTGCCACCCGCGCAAATGTCTGTTTTCGACGCACCAGACCGCGAAAAGTGCGTCGCTCGCCGCGCCACAACCAACACCCCGCTGCAAGCTTTGGTGCTGATGAACGATCCGACTTACGTCGAAGCTTCGCGCAAACTGGCTGAACGGGCGTTGCTGGAAGGCGGCAAAGATGTGAATGCGAAGATTGCTTATGCCTTCCGTTGGGCGACGGCCCGTAAACCCACGGTAGCGGAAACGAAAGTCTTGCGAGAATTGCTGACTCTGCAACTTGCTCAATACCGCAGCGATAAAAAATCCGCCGCGGATTTTTTGAAGAATGGCACATTGACGCCTGACGCCAAACTGGATCAATCCGAACTGGCTGCGTGGACGATGGTGATGAGTGCAATTCTGAATCTGGACGAAACCATCTCGAAGGAATAATGATCAGGCAAGAACCATGACTTCAGCGACTCAACAAATAGAGCATCATTGCCATGGATTGCAGCATCTGGTGGGAAACACTCCGCTGATGGGCATCAGCTACAGGTTTCGCGGTCGCCAGCGAGTGATTTATGCCAAGGCAGAGCATTTCAACATGACTGGCAGCATCAAAGATCGCATGGCGCTGTACATTCTGAATCGTGCGTATCGCGAAGGTCGAATCAAACCTGGCGACACGATTGCCGAAGCGACCAGCGGCAACACGGGCATTTCGTTTTCGGCGATTGGCCGGGCGATGGGACATTCGGTGACGATTTTCATGCCAGATTGGATGAGCCGCGAACGAGTTGAAATCATTCGCTGTATGGGCGCTTCGATTATTCCTGTCGCGCGGGAACAAGGCGGCTTTGTGGGAAGCATTCGGCTGACGGAAGAAATGGCGAACACACAGCCGAATGTGTTTCTGCCACGCCAGTTTTCCAATGACGCCAATGTCGAAGCCCACGCGACGACTACCGGGCCGGAAATCTGGGAGCAATTGCGCTCACGCGGATTGAACCCCGACGCTTTTGTCGCCGGAGTCGGAACCGGCGGAACGGTTATGGGCGTTGGACGTTACCTGAAAGAAAAGAATCCGGCGGTGCGCATTCATCCATTGCAGCCCGCCGAATCGCCTACGTTGTCCACTGGTCACAAAGTCGGGCATCACCGCATTCAGGGAATTTCCGATGAATTCATTCCGGCCATCGTTCATATGGACGATCTGGATGAAGTGGTTAGCGTTCACGATGGCGACGCGATTCTGATGGCGCAAAAACTGGCGGCGCAGCTTGGATTGGCAGTCGGGATTTCTTCGGGCGCCAATTTCGCCGGAGCAGTAATGCTACAGGATCAATTGGGCGACGACGCGGTTGTCGCGACAGTTTTTCCCGACAGCAACAAAAAATACCTGAGCACTGATTTGCTTCGAGAAGAGCGGCCTCGGCAGGATTATCTATCGCCCGAAATCGAGTTATGCGGGTTGGATGTCATCAAGCGTTGTTGGGAATAACTTTGGAACAAGACACAGCAGAGAATTGGAGCAATCGAAATGAATCTGAATCTGGAATTTGAAAAACATCTGACACGTCGCCAACTGTTCGGGCTGGGCGCAAAAGGCATCGGCGTTGCTGCGCTGGCTTCGTTGATGAAGCAGGACGGGCTGGCCGTCAGCGGTGGGGAACGCGACCCGAAAACCGGCGGCTTGACTGGATTGCCGCACTTCGCGCCGAAAGTGAAACGCGTGATTTTCCTGCATCAATCGGGTGGGCCTTCACAGCTTGAAACCTTCGATTACAAACCTTCGCTTGAAAAGCTGCACGGCACGGAACTGCCAGATTCAATCCGCAACGGCCAGCGCATTACTGGAATGACCAGCGGGCAGAGCGCGTTTCCGTGCGTCAAATCCATGTTCAAATTCGCCCAGCACGGCAAATCGGGAACCTGGGTCAGCGAATTGTTGCCACACACAGCCAAAGTCGTGGATGAACTGACAATCATCAAATCCATGTACACGGACGCCATCAATCACGATCCGGCGATCACGTTCATTCAAACCGGATTCCAGCAACCAGGACGGCCAAGTTTCGGTTCGTGGGTCAGTTATGGTTTGGGCAGCGAAAACCAAAACCTGCCAGCGTACATTGTGCTGCTTTCGACAGCACACGCTTTGAATACCGACCAGCCGCTGTTTTCGCGTCTGTGGTCGAGCGGATTTCTCCCTTCCAGCTATCAAGGCGTGCGGCTTCGTGGCGGAGCGACGCCGGTGCTATATCTGGACGACCCGCCAGGAGTGAATAAAACTTCGCGCCGCCAGATGTTGGATGCTGTGTCCAAGCTTAACAAAATGAAGCACGACGATTACGGCGACCCCGAAATCGAAACGCGTATTTCGCAATACGAGATGGCGTATCGCATGCAAACCAGCGTGCCCGACTTGATGGATTTGTCGAAAGAATCTGACAAGACCTTTGAAATGTACGGCCCCGAATCGCGCAAACCCGGAACGTACGCCGCAAACTGTCTGCTGGCTCGGCGGTTGGTTGAACGCGGAGTGCGTTTCGTGCAGCTTTATCATCGCGGCTGGGACCAGCATAACGACCTGCCGCGCGACCTGGCCTTGCAATGTCGTGGAACCGATCAACCGACAGCGGCTTTGGTCGCTGACTTAAAACAGCGAGGCATGCTGGATGACACCTTGATCGTTTGGGGCGGAGAATTCGGGCGCACGGTGTATTGCCAGGGCAAACTGACCGACGCGAATTACGGGCGCGATCATCACCCTCGCAACTTTGCCATGTGGATGGCGGGCGGTGGGTTGAAGAAAGGTTTCAGCTTGGGCGAAACCGACGATTATAGTTACAACATCGTCAGCGACCCGGTTCCGGTCTACGACCTGCAAGCAACGATCCTGCATCTGCTCGGCATTGACCACAAACGCCTGACATACCGGTTCCAGGGCAGAGATTTTCGACTCACGGATGTTCACGGAGAGTTGGTGAGCAAGGTGCTGGCATAATGATGAGACTCAAAAGCATCTTTTTCATTTTTGTTGCGCTCTTTATCGCAGCGGGCTTTTGCGTATCTTGGGGCGCCGAATCAAAAGGCCTGGTTAAATCCATTGAACGAGTCATGCTTCATAAATGGAGTGATAGCCAGATCACTTGGTTTTTGCCGCGCACAACGGTTTTGCCTTCGGCGAAAGGCGCGAAGATTTTGATGACGCTACAGGAAATCGGTGGATCGGATTATTACGGGCCGGTCAAATGGCGGGAATCGACAGACCTCGGCAAAACCTGGAGCGAAATTCGCGATGTGCCGGGTTGGGGCAGGCAAAAACTGGAAGGCGGCGTCGAGCAGGCCGTTTCGGATGTTGTGCCGGAATATCACTCCAAGACCAACACTGTGCTCGCCATTGGGCAGACGCTGTTTTACAAAGGCGGCAGGTTTTTCACCGACCAGCCTCCGCGCCACGTGGTGTATTCGGTGCGTGGTGCCAATGGCGATTGGTCCGCGTCGCAGAAACTGATTTGGGATGACCCGCGAGCCAGCCGGATTTATGTCGCTGGTTGCGCTGAACGTGTGACGTTGCCGAACGGAGACATTTTGCTGCCGCTGTCGTTCGCGCCGAAAGAACGAATTAATAACTCTGTCGCTGTCGCGTTGTGTGGGTTTGATGGCCGCGAACTAAAGATCAAACGCTTGGGCAACGAACTTCGCAACACAACGAAACGTGGGTTGCTGGAACCTTCTGTGATTCAGTTCGGCAACAAGTTTTATCTGACGATTCGCGCCGAAGACAATCGCGGATACGTCGCCGTTTCCAGCGACGGTTTGAACTGGGCTGAACCTCAATCGTGGACGTGGGACAACGGCGAAGCGCTGGAAATGTCCACGACTCAACAGCACTGGTTGAAGCATTCCGATGGCCTGTATCTGGTTTACATGCGAAAGGCGACAGAGAACGCGAATGTTATGCGTTGGCGTGCACCGCTGTATATGGCGTTGGTGGATCAGAAAACGATGCGGCTGGTTCGTTCGACTGAACGAGTTGTGTTTCCGCTGATCGGCGATGGCATTAACGCGCCAGCACGAGTTCCGCATTACGGCAACTTTCACACAATGATGCTCAACCAGGATCAGTCTTTGATTCTGGCAGGTGAAGTGATTCCCGAAAACTTCCACGGCGATTTATGGATGGCTAGAATTTGGTGGAGCAGGCCGAACCAGTTTGCAGCCAGAATTGCAAATCACTAAAATCCATCTATCTCTTTGCGATATTGATACTTACCGCTGACAACGTTATACCCCGTTATGACTGAACACTTACGCCGAATTTTGATTGCTGAAGACGATGACGAACAGCGCACTGCTCTGAAGCTGATTCTTAAACTGAGCAAGTTTGCTGTCATCGAAGCCCGCGACGGTCACGAAGCCATAGAAAGTGTTCGTCGGGAACACCCCGATTTGGTATTGATGGATCTGTCGCTGCCAGTTGTTGATGGGTTGGAAGCCACGCGCGAACTTCGTCACGACGCAGCGTTTCAACACCTGCCGATTATTTTTGTCACCGGATATGACCAGCAAGAAACCATAGACAATATCAAGGCCTGCGGCGGAACTGATTTCATCAGCAAGCCAATCGAGTTTGATGAATTGAAGAAGATGATTGATAAGCACTTGTCGAACTAGCCAGCCAGTTCGCCGCGACTCATCTGATCCAGCTTGTTTTTCTGAAAACCGTTCGGGTTTTTAGCCTCACCATTCCATCACCAAAACATCACCATTCCAGTTAGAGGTTTCTCTGTCTTTTTTCGCTTATGTCAGTGAGCGGCAAAGGACGCAGGAACCAACGTTGGAATCGTTGTGTTCTTGCCGTGATTCAAAAAAAGAAGTTTTGTTTGAGAAGGAGATCGAGAAAAGATATGAAATCAAAGTATCCGCAGTTCAAACGAGTACTGGCCATTTTCCTGGCAGCTTTGGTTGCTTTTTCAAACCTGGCTCCGATGCAGGCTCAGAGTGTGCGACGCCGCGCGCCGGAGCGTGTGATTGACGAAGAGCAGGGAAATCCGTCTGAATTACATTACCAGGCACGTTACAACCGAGCAGCGAGGATGCACGACCATACGCGCGACGGAGGTGAAAACGTTGGCGTCGAAGCCGCAAATGCAGAGAATCAGGCTGACATTACGCTGCCACAGCAGCTTCGCGAGTCTGCTGAAGCCCCTCATTGGAATTCTCCCGCTGGTCGCGCCGCAAGCGCCGATCAACTGGCGATAGATTTATCAGAAAGCCAAAACAGCGGCGTTTCTACTAACTTGGTTGGCGCAGAGTCTCAAAGATCGCTCAGCGTGACAGGCAATCCACTGTCTGTCGTTTTCAACGGGCAAAATGTTTGCACTGTACCGGATATTACGATCCCCAATTCAGGCTGTTGCAGTTACAAAATCAACGATCAGGAAAATAGTCAGAACGTTTGGTATCGCCAGCCTTATCACGTATTCACGATGGGAACGAATACTCAACGCGAACAGGCCGCGCGCGATTTTGCCGCCAGCGTCCGGGCCAGCATGCCTATGTTTTTGCCATATAAAAACAGTCACGTTTATCCCGGAGGAGGCTGGTTGTATGACGGCGGTAACTTTCACGGCGCGATTGATTATTCGCGCGACAACGCTCAGGAAGGTGTAGACGCAACTTTCGGCGTTTATTCCGTGGCCGATGGAACTGTGGTTTCAAAACTTTGGGACAATTTGATGGGCAACGTCGTCATCATCGAACATGTTGCTCCCAATGGCGACCGCTACCGCACGACTTACATGCACTTGCGCAATGGCTTTACGAATGACGTGGCGAATGCCAAAGCCATCCCAGCCGGAGACACGAGCAAAGACGACGACGGCAATTACTCGCGCCAGTACAAATATTACCTGTTTGCTCACAAAGCTACTCACGATCCGTTGTATTGGGGAACAGACAATCAAAAGATCAAAGTTGAAGTTGGTGAAACCGTTTACGCTGGTCAGCAAATTGCCTGGAGTGGCAACACTGGATACGGCGGTGCGGGCTGGGGACTGGACAATAATGGCAATGTGACCAACAAAGCGAAGGCGAATAACCATTTGCACTTGATGACCACAGTGCCTGATCCGCGTCCGGCGTATCCGAACGATTGGGTACAGATTGACCCGTACGGAGTGTATGCCGAAGCCGACACAAACGGCGGTTGTTACGATTTGCTGGATGACACCCCGTATGTTCGCTTGTTCGCTCCGTTCTATTCGAATTTTCACAATGTGCCGGCCAGCGTGGTGTCGAAATATTTTGGTTACTATCCGGGAATGGGGTACGCGTTGCAGACACTCAGCGTTCACCACAACGGAAATGACTTGCTCGCTTCCGGTTCGTTCCAGAGAAACCTGCCTTCCCAATGGAAAGCCCGGTTCTATATGACCAGCGCAGACTTCCAGTACTGGTTCGACGAATATCATGATCAAGGACTGAGGCCACGCGAAATTTCTGTCACTCGCGATGGTTCAGGCAATCCGCGATTCAATGTCATCTGGAAGAAGCGCAACGGTGAAGGCTATTACACACATTTCGGATTGACCGATGCCGAATGGTCGCAGAAGTGGACGGAGCACGTGACCAACGGCGGAATGGTTGTCGAAGAACACGTGGCTTATGACACGAACGGTGGCGCGCGTCACGCTGGCATTTTCGTCAGTTCGCCGAAACCCGTTACCGCCGAATTGCATTATCTAACTTCTCCCATTTTCAATTCGCTGCTGGCCCCGCTGAAAGCGCAAGGCTACAAGCAAACCAACATCAATATCGAAGAAATTGATGGCGGACGTTCATATAGCGGCATTTGGCGCAAAGTCTCCGGAACCTGGGCGATGGAATACAACCTGACGCCGCAGGAATACCAAAGTGCTTTTGAAGATTACAGGGCACAGGGTTATCGCCTCTACCGAATTCAGGGCTATTCTGATTCGGATCGCTTTGCTGCCATTTGGACGAAATAGCGTTTCCAGTTCGCAAAGTAATAAGCACAACAAGCCAGCCGGTTTTCGCTTCTACGCGTAAGGCCGGCTGGCTCGTTTTTTACCCGGCCTACACGCAGGAAAATTGCTCTCACCATTCTGTTACCAAAGAATCACCAAAAAACTCGACTCACTGTGACTAAATTCGTCATCGTTTCTCGCCTGTCCTGATGAGCGACAAAAGATCGCTGTGCGTCGGAGCTGACGGGACGGGGTTCAGTTGCGTCAGTCATATCAACACAGAACGAAGAGAGGGAGGAACTCATGAATTTGTTAAACATCAATCGAATGCGAACACTTGGCATGGTATTGCTGACGGTCTTCTTATGGCTCAGCATCGCAATCGGAATCGCTGCAAAAAACATTGACGCAGTTGGCGAATCAGGAACGGCTGTGAATGCCATGGCTTGTTCTTATTCGTTCGACAAAACGTCCGCTCATTTTTCAGAGACTGGCGGAAACGGCTCTTTTTTTGTGATTACACAGCCAGGATGCTCATTGACCGCAACATCGAATTCAAACTGGCTGACCATCATCAATAATCACACCACGCAAATCACTTATTTTGTTGCCAGCAACAATGGTGCAGAGCGCACAGGCAAAATTACGATGGGCAATGCGACGCTGACTGTGACACAGGCAGAAGGATGCACATATACGATTAGCCCTTCGGTCATGAATTTTCAGCCAGTAATTGCTTTTGGGTCGATTCAAGTAACGGCATCGTCCGACTCGTGTTCTTGGTCTCCGGAAGCCAGTGCCTCTTGGATAAGCCTTGGCGGAGGATTGACTCCACCCAGAATGTTGGGCAGCGCAGTGGTCAAGTTTACCGTGGATCGCAATTCCGGAGCGGCGCGCACAACAACGATTAAAATTGGCAATAAGGTTGCGACCATCAATCAAGCCGGAGGCTGCGACTTCACGCTTAGCCCTTCGATTTTCAATTTTCAGGCGGGCAGTAGCCAAGGCGGAATTCAGATAACGGCCGGAGATTCCTGCCCATGGTCGCTGAAGATTAGCGATTCGTGGGTAAAGATAACCAGTAAGCCTTCGAGTGGCAGCGGCATGCTTTATTTTTCTCTCGAGCCGAATACAGGAGCAAAACGTATCGCGACCATCACGATTGGCAATAAGGTTGCGACTATCAATCAGGCTGCGAACAGTAATTGCACTTTTACCGTCAATCCATCCAGCGCGCAAGTTGGCGTCAATGGGGGCGAATTAAATGTTGGGGTGGGGACATCTAATTTTTGTGCCTGGACAGCAACCAGCCTTTCTCCATTCATTACAGTGCTGAGTGGTTCAGTCAGTTCCGGCAGTGGTCCGGTAAAACTGAAAGTCTTGCCAAATGCGGGCGTGCCGCGAACAGGCTCTATATTGATCGCGGGCAAAATGTTTCTGGTGAACCAGGTTGGAGTCAATGGGGCAGAGGCAATGTGGATCACCGACCTCAGTCCGGGCTTTGCCGCCAAAGGAGCGAAAGAGTTTCAGATGACAGTTAAAGGAGCGAACTTTGTCAACGGCTGCAAGGTTCGTTGGAACGGAGAAGATCGCCAGACGGCGTTCGTCAATGGTTCAACTTTGGTTGCGACGATTCCGGCCAGTGACGTCACAGACGAAGGGGCAAATGATGTAACAGTTGCCAAACCAAACAGTGCCGATGAAACCAACTCCGAACAGTTCATGGTGTATGGTGCGATCGCCAACGTTTCATCGGCGAGTTTCAACGGCGATGCGTTAGCGCCGGCTTCGCTGGTCTCGGCTTTCGGAATTGATCTGGCTACAGAGTTGAAGATTGCCGATCTGCAGCCGTTGCCGACTGAGCTTGCCGGGACAACGGTGACGATAACGGATGCCACGGGCAAAGAGCATCAAGCGCAACTGTTTTTTGTTTCACAGGGACAGGTCAATTACTTGATGCCGGAAGGCGTGGCGCTGGGCAAAGCGACAGTGATGATCGAAAGCGGTAGCGGTCACACCTCGGTTGGAAGTGTGGAGATTGCTCAAGTCGCGCCAGCGTTATTTTCCGCCAACTCCAGCGGGCAAGGAATCGCAACGGCGCTGGCTTTGCGAGTCAAAGCCAACGGCCAGCAGGTTTACGAACCAGTAGCGCAATACGATTCGGTTTCCGGAACGTTCAAGGCTAAACCGATTGATTTGACGATCCCCGGAGAACAGGTGTACTTGATTTTTTATGGCACTGGAATTCGCTATCGCAACTCGCTCAGTTCGGTAGCGGTGGAAATTGGCGGAGTCTTTGGTGATCCGCTCTACGCAGGGTTAACACCTGGGTATCTTGGCCTTGATCAAGTCAACGTTCTGGTTCCGAAAAGTTTGATTGGGCGCGGCGAGGTAGACGTGGTTTTGACCGTTGGCGGCAAGAAGGCAAACCTCGTCAGATTGATGTTCAAATAGGCTCGATTGGATGAACCGGCACGCGATCAATCAACGCGACAAGCTGCGGTAGATTGTCAGATAGAACTACAGGAAGGCCGTTGAGCCAGCCTCGATCAATTGCCGGGCTGATGGTCAACAAAGAGGCAATGAGTTCGTCGCTTTTTGCCTCTTTGTTGTTTTCAGCAGGGATGTAAAGCGAGTGGATTTTTTGTTCAATCAACGCACGGCGCACCGAAGCTTTTGGCTTCGACAAATCAGAGCCAACCGACAGAATTGCCAAATCGGCTTTGACGAATTGCAATAAGCTGGTTCCTTCGATCAGCACATTTGAAGTCGCCACGTTTCTCAGAGCTTCACTGATGCCAACTTCGACCTGGGCATCCGTCGCAATCACCCAATGCACGTTGGCGGCTCCGGCATCCCAATACCGGGCCGTGTCTTTGCCAACGGTATAAGTCGCTTCGCGCCCCGAACGTATCGTCGGCTTTTCTCCCAAAAGATGGCCGACGCAGCAAGCTTCAGGGTCTTTGCCGCACGAACGATAATGCCCGCGCGTCAACTTGATCGCTTCCCAACGTTCGCTCACAGAAAGTTGGCGCAGCAGGTCGCACACCAGGGTTGTCTTTCCTGAGTTTGACGAGGTTCCCGCAATGACGACGATTCGTGGGTTCATAATTCTGCCATCCTGCTTATAATCGCCAATATGACTCCGAATCAAATCATCAAACCCGCCGCGCTGGAAACTGGCGATCTGGTGTCTGTGGTCGCCCCGGCCAGCAATCTGAAAAGTGATTATCTGGCTCGTGGTGTCGCAGAGTTGGAACGATTGGGATTTCGCGTCAAACACCGCCCGGACATTCTGGACAAAGGGCGTTACACCGCCGGAAGTGACCAGCGCCGCGCCGAAGAATTGATGGAAGCTTTCGCCGACCCGGAAGTCAAAGCTGTCTGGGCTGCGCGCGGAGGTTACGGAGTGATGCGGATTTTGAAGTTGCTGGATGAAAACCTGCTGCGAGCCAATCCGAAAGTCTTCATTGGCTACAGCGATATGACGGCGCTGCATCTTTATCTGTACCGGCAATTCGGCTGGGTGAGTTTTCATGGCCCGATGGCCGCAAAAGATTTGGCGTCAGGAACGGAGCATTACGATCGCGAAACTCTGCTGACAGCGATAACTCAAACCCAACCGATGGGCGAAATCAGTTCAACGAAAACGGAGATGCTGCATTACGGTTCGGGCCAAGCAGTTAGCGGGCGATTGCTTGGCGGATGTTTGAGTTTGATTGCCGCGATGATGGGAACGCCGGGTGAATTAGACATGCGCGGTTCGATTTTGTTTTTGGAAGACACTGGCACTCGGCCTTACGCGATTGATCGAATGTTGCAGCAATTGCGACTGGCAGGGAAGTTCGACGAAGTTCGCGGAATTGTGTTCGGAGAGATGACCGATTGTGTGCAGCACGTTGAACAAGGGTATTCGATTCAAGATGTGCTGGCTGAATGCACTGCGGATTTGAATGTGCCTGTAATGTTCGGATTACCCAGCGGCCACAGTCCGGTTGGGAATCTCACTTTGCCGCTTGGAGTGATGGCGACGCTTGATGCTGAGCGCGGGGCTTTGAAGATTGATGAAGCGGCTGTTCGATAGAGCGATTGAGAGAAGGAGAGAAGGAGAGAAGGAGAGATCCCGTTGCTTAGTCCCTCTATCCCTCTACCCCTCTATCCTGAATGGGCTACCAGCGAATCACTACCTTGAACGACCCTTTATTGTCTTTGATATAATCGTCATTGATGCCCAGAAACAGCCTGCCATATTCGCCGGCTTCGCTCGAAGGCGAACCTTGAGAGCCGACCAGAACCAAATTGGAATCTCTGCCGTCGCGATACCGAATCTTGCCGATCAATGCGCCGACTCCCGCATCGGGCATCGGGTAGTTTGATCCTCTGACCTTCGCGTTCTGATTGCCTTCTGGCCGGGCATAATTGCGGTTTCCGATTTCGACTTCGCCTTCCGCGGTAATTTCAAACGTCATGTTCGGTTCGACGTCAATGCCCGTGTCAGTCCATTGCTGATTGGCGTACACCAGCACGGTTTTTTCTTTTCCTTGAGTCGGTTGCCCGCCGGTGCTTCCCCCAACATCTCCGCGATAGTTGCGGTCAATCGACACCGTCACACGAAATGCTCCGCGAGCGTTTGTGACCTCCCAATGGTTGACGGTGAAATACAACAAACCATCGTTTTCGGCGATGAATTCGACTCCGCGCCCGATGAAAATCGGCGGAGAGTTTTGATCCTGGCCGATGGCAGCGATCAACGCGCCGTCGTTGGCGTCAGGCATCGGAGCATCCGGGTCACGACGGCCGCTTAATCCGTCCGGGCCGGTTTGAGTGCGACCTTCCAGCGTGACGGTTCCCGTCGCTTCAACTCGGATTCGCTGGCCGCGAGTGACTTGAACGGTGGAGCGGACCCATTTTTCTTCCAGTTGGACGTTGAATGCAGGAAAAGAATTCCACCCCGCATTTGTGCTGCCGGTCCCACCACTTCCGGGGCGCGGATCACGTGAAGGCGGATCAGGGCGACTGGGGTCGGGCCGATTATCGCCGACCGTATCGCGGTCAATTACCAACCGATCTACTTCCGTGGGACGAAACCGTGGACGATTGCCGTTGGGAAGTTCGAAGATGAATTGCCCATTTTCATATCCGATGAATGTGCCTTTCAGCACGCTGCCGTTTTTCAGATAAAGCGTGTCAGCCAAAGCTGCGCTCGCCAACAAAACTGCCAATGTAATAACTGCCAATATTTTTCGCATAGCTTTTCTATTCATCGCTGGCCAAGCCACATCCGCTCGAGCGATGAGATACCTCCTGTTGAAACATTAATTTCACTTTCTGTGGGAAAAGCAATGGCAGTATATCACGCGCCTTTGAGTTTCAACCTTTTGGCCAATACACTTCGCATCTGTTGTCATACATCAAACGTACTTTCGGAGACTCGATGAACAAGAGCAGATTTTTGCAGGGCAAACGCATTGCCCCCACGCCAATTACCAAAGACACCACGCTGGTACAACTGATCGAAACGACCTTTCAGGCTTACAACGCCGCGCGTTTGCGTGAAGGCGCTCAGTTGTTCGCCGAACGCATGCTGGGCGATGACGTGACCGTTGGGTTGACACTGACCGGCGCGTTGACGCCTGCGGGCTTGGGAATTTCGACAATCATTCCGCTGATCGAAGCAGGCTTCGTGGACTGGATCATCTCCACCGGAGCCAATCTGTATCACGACACGCATTTCGGTTTAGGCTTGGCAATGCATCGTGGCAACGCTCAGACCAGCGACGTTGTGTTGCGTGACGAAGGAGTCGTTCGCATTTACGACATCTTTTTCGATTACGAAGTGTTGCTTTCGACCGATGCGTTCTTCCGCGAAATCATTCGCGCCGAAGAGTTCCAGCGCGAAATGTCCACCGCCGAATTTCACTACCTTTGCGGCAAGTATGTCGCCGAACGCGAACGCGTGCTGGGGCTGAAAAATCAATCGGTCTTGTCGGCTGCTTACGCCCACGGAGTGCCCGTGTACACCTCGTCCCCCGGAGACAGCTCCATCGGCATGAACGTCGCCGCAATGGAATTGCAAGGTGGCAAACTGCGCTTGAACCCTTCCGCCGATGTGAACGAAACCGCTGCTGTAGTTCTTTCCGCCAAACGAGGTGGAGGCAAATCCGCGATCTTCATTTGCGGAGGCGGCAGCCCCAAAAACTTCGCGCTGCAAACCGAACCGCAAATCCAGGAAGTACTCGGCATTGAAGAAAAAGGCCACGACTTCTTTTTGCAGATCACGGACGCCCGGCCTGACACGGGTGGATTAAGCGGAGCTACTCCGAGCGAAGCGGTCAGCTGGGGCAAAATTGATCCTGATCAATTGCCGGGCACTGTGGTGTGTTATGTGGATTCAACCGTAGCTCTGCCGCTGATCACGGCTTACGCGATGGCCAAACACGAGCCTCGAAAATTGAAACGGCTTTATGATCGGCGTGAAGAAATGATGAACTTGCTGAAGAGCGAATATGAAAAGTCGGAGCGGAAATAGGAGAAGGCTCTCTCTTATTTTTCCGCGCCAAAGGCGCAAAATGCGATAGCTCAAGGCATCGCCCTGAGCTATCGCATTTTGCCCCGTTGGGGCTGGGGAACTTTCTCAATGCGACGCCCTGAGCGATCGCATTTTGTCACGTTGGGGCAGAGAACTAACCAGTTGCCCTCACGGAATCCAAGCACATGATCGTATTGCCAATAGCTTTAAACTTCCTTTTTGCCTTGGTTCCGCTTGCCACCTCGCCGCCCATTTTGTTGCCGTACGATATTTTGAAACTGGTCGGCTTTGCCACCGGAGCCGCGCTGCATTTGTATTTGTGCTGGATGATTCTGAGCCGGTATGGCATTCGGCAGGTCGAACGTTCGTTACTGGGCTTGGGAGGCAGCATTGGGCTTTGGCATCTGGGCAACTTTGCCGCAACCATCCATGATTTGTTGGATGTTAGTGGCGGTTTGTGGTGGCTGAAGTTTTGGGATTCGTTGGCGTATGTCGCGCTGGCGTTTTTGCCTCCGACGCTGGCGCACGCGCATTTGCGCGTATGGGGCTGGTTTGATGAACGTGCGCCGAAACGAATCTTCAGGCCGTTAATCGTGTTGGGTTATGTGCCGTTGATTTCGCTGCCGTGGGTTGTGGTCAGAATCTGGAGCGAGCCTTACCTGCCGCCGATGGAAAAGCTGTCGTTGATGTTGCTGCCGTTCATTCTGTGGATCGTAGCCATTTTCGGCGAATGCGCGTTGATTGATTGGCGGTTGTCTCGTTGCTGGGAATCCGTACGCGAACGAAGGTTCTTTGAAGTTTTCGGCATCACGTTGGCAGGCATCGGTGTGTTGTTTTTGCTGACGTATGTGTTAGGTGCCCGGCATTGGCCAGGGATCGGCAAGTATTTTGATCTGCTTGCCCGGCTGTCGTCGTTGGCTCCAACGGCGATCGTAGCCTATTACATTTACCGGTATCGCTATCTGGAATTGATCATTCGGCAAAGCTTCGTGTACGCCGTGCTGGCAGTCGTCGTGTTGATGGTGTACCTGTACGGCATTCGGCGATTGGCTTTGGCGATGCAATCGCGGTACGAACTGAGAGCCGACGTGATCGAAGCGTTGTTGATTCTGGTGGTGTTGGTGCTGGCTGCACCTTTGCGCCGAGCCGTCGAACATTACTTGAAAAAACTCTTCACCACCGAAGTCGGTTTATACCGCGATCTGGTGGCCCAGGTTGGAGCTGCGGCTTCCAGTTATGGCGAACTGGCGCATTTCGTCGAATTCGCCGAACGCCGCTTGCGCGAGGCTCTAGAACTAAACGAAGTCCAAATTATTCCTGTAAATCAGGCAGACTTTGCCGAAGCCGAGGCTTGCCGCGCCGCCGAAGCCGGGCAGTTGACGGAACTCGAACAAATGCCATTGCTGGAACCGTTGCATGCGCTGGCGTGTTATCCGCTGTGGCGCGAAGGCCGGGTTGTTGGGTTGTTGATTGTGCGCGGCAATGCGCAATTGCTGACCTCAGAAAAGCGCGAAGTGCTGGCGGTGTTGGCCGGGCACATCGCGGTCGCCGTTGAAAACTGTCAATTGCTGGAAGAGAAAGTGAAGCTGGAACGCGAGCTCGCCGAACGCGAACGCATGGCCAGCTTGGGACAAATGGCTGCGACAGTCGCGCACGAAGTCAAAAATCCGCTGTCAGCGATCAAATCCATCACTCAAGTCATGCGTGAAGACGAAGCTGTCAGCCGCGAATACGGACGCGATCTGGATTTGATTACCGGCGAAGTTGACCGGCTGAACCGCAGCGTTTCTCAGTTACTGAGTTTTTCGCGTCCGTCCGCGGTCGCCGCGACGCCTGCGGCTTTAAGTGAAATTGTCGAAGGCATTTTGACCCTCACGCGTGGCGAAGCCGAGCAGCGTTTGGTGAACGTCAGCGTTGATTTGAACGCCAATCCGCAATTCGACGGCGAACGGACTTCGGCACTGAAAGAAGTGCTGCTGAATCTGACGCTCAACGCCATTCAGGCGATCCACCTTGAAGGCAAAGTTCGAATCGAAAGCCAAACTGCCGACGGCAAATTGCGAATCACTATCACTGATGACGGCGAAGGGATTTCGGCGGACAAGCAGGAAAAAATCTTCGAGCCGTTTTTCACCACCAAACAGCGCGGAACTGGGTTGGGGTTGGCTATTGTCGCTAGGCGGGTGCGCGAACTCGGCGGGGAAGTTTCCATAGTCAGCCCGAATGGCGACAATCGTGGCACAAAGTTTGTTGTGACCTTGCCGTTGTGAATTTTCTGAAGCGAGGTTTTATGTCCGAAGCAAAAATTTTAATCGTGGATGATGAAGAAGCCGCGCGGTACGGAATGGCCCGCGCGTTGAAAACCTATTCCGTCGCCGAAGCCGGAAGCGTCGCCGAAGCGCGAAACGCAATTGCTGGTTCCAGGCCGGATTTGATGTTGCTGGACATTAATTTGCCGGGCATCAGCGGTTTGGATTATCTGCGCGAATTGAATGCGTCTGATGACGCTCCGCCGGTGGTGATGATTACCGCGCACGGCAACGAACGCACTGCTGTCGAAGCCATCAAAGCCGGAGCTTATGATTATCTGGCCAAACCTTTTGACGTGGATGAATTGCGGCTGGTCGTCAAAAATGCTCTGGAAGCCGTCGGATTGCGGCAGGAAAACCAGCGGCTGAAAGCGGAATTGAAAGCCGCGCGCGGCGTTGGCGATTTGCTCGGCACAAGTGATTCGATGCGGCGCATTTACGATCTGATCCAGAAAGTTTCGGCGACGGATGTGACCGTGTTGATTCACGGCGAATCTGGAACCGGCAAAGAGCTGGTCGCCCGCGCCATTCACGAACAAAGCGCTCATCGCAGAAGCGGGGATTTCGTCGCAATGAATTGCGCGGCATTGCCCAGCGAATTGATTGAATCCGAACTCTTCGGCCACGAAAAAGGCGCGTTCACCGGAGCCGCTGGCCAACGCAAAGGCAAGTTTGAACAGGCTAACGGCGGCACGATCTTTCTGGACGAAATCGGCGACATGAGTTTGAACACCCAAGCCAAGCTGTTGCGCGTGTTGGAAGAGCGCCGCGTCGAACGGCTTGGCGGTTCGCATTCCATCCCCGTGGATGTGCGTGTCATCAGCGCCACCAACCGCGACCTGGCCAAGGCCGTTGCCGAAGACAAGTTTCGCGCTGATTTGTATTACCGCTTGCGCGTTGTGCAAATGGATTTGCCCAGCTTGCGCGAACGTCGTGAAGACATTCCGTTGCTGGCCGAAAGCTTTTTGCAAACCTACGCCAAGCGGTATGGTTTGAACTGCACAGAAATCAGCGCCGATGCGATGAAGCGATTGGTCGCGTTTGACTGGCCGGGTAACGTTCGCGAGCTTCGCAACGCCATCGAACGCAGCGTTGTGCTGGCTGATGGAAAATCCCTCAAAGCAGAAGATTTGCCTGCCGAAATCTCAGCCAAATCCGAAGCGTCCAAGCCCGCCGTCGTGATTGAACGTTCTGTGGGCAATGCTGCCAGCGAAGAATCTGGCGCCCTGCAAATTCCTTTTTTGGATGATTTTCGCGAAGCCCGTCGCGAATTTGAACGCGCCTACATCGAACGCTGCCTGATTGAAACCGGCGGCAACGTCACACGCGCCGCCGAAAAAGTCGGTATGCACCGCCAAAGCCTCCAACAAAAGCTGAAAGATTTGGGACTCACACGCCGTTACGTGCTCAGCGACGAAGCGCAAGATTCGGATGACGAGTGAAAGGTCTTTCTGACACTCTGGACGCCGCCCCGGAAGCGCAGGCGTCCCGCCTGCGAACCCTGAACCTGTCTTTTTTCGACCAACTCACTACATCATAAAGACATGCAGGCGGGACGCCTGCACTCCCAGCGTGTGGCATCTCCATTGCACTAGCCAATTTCGCAACCGTTGAGACTTGAAATCTTGCGCCGGTCTGTCGGCTCTGCGGTTTACGTATGGCTGCCGCAGTGACGCCAGCTCGGCGCAAGTCTTTTCCAATTCGGAGGGTTTATGCGAAGTAAAACCATCTCCATTTTGCTTTGCTGGGTTTTGATTTTGACTTCGCCTGAAGTTCTGGCGCAGCAAACCATCACGCGAAATCAATCCTGGGACGTTTTGAAGCAAACGCTGACTGCCGGAAAGCTGATGGTCGAGAAGAAAACCGGCAAGAAGTTTAGTGGCGAGTTCAACAGCATCTCCGACACCGAACTGCTAATCGAACGCAAAGGAAAGCCGGAATCGTTCAGCCGCGACGAGGTGAAAACTGTTTGGACAATCGTTCCACCCAGTCGCACGAAGCAGACCGTGTTTGGCGCTGCTGGCTTGGCAGGCGGCTTGATGGCGGGAATCTTTATTGCTGTTGGCTTGGGCTTCAAGGATTGCGGCGGCAGTTGTGGAGACGAAGGAACAGGAATCGTGGCTGCGCTGATTGGTTTGCCGGTCGCTGGCGTTTTGGCCGGACGGGCGTTGGCAGGGCAAGGCAAACGAACTCTGGTTTATTCCGCGCCTTGATGACAATTGTAATAACTGCGATCTGCGGAAAGATGCTTGTTTGGGGTAAAGGTGATATCGGCTATGAAAAATTGGCAAAGAGCTATCATCTCGTTGGCTGCCGGAGTTTGTCTGACTTTTGTTGTGCCGACAGCAATGAACGCGGTTTGGTCTTATTTGCAGGATGAACACTTTCAAGTGTCACCATTGGCTCTAATCTTAGTGAGAATCCTGAACTTACCTGCCGTGCTTTATTGCTCTTTATTCACATTGCCTGCTGGTATCCAAAAAGGTGACGAGAGTTTGTACTGTTGGTCGGTAGGTTTCTTTCTAAATATCCCCTATTACGCACTGGTCGTTTTCATTGGGTGGGTGTTGTTAAACGCAATCATTAAATCGTTCACGAGAAAAGCTTTGAGCCACGGCACAAAGTTTCACATCTAGAAGAATGCTGAAGTTGAGCCAAATGAATTTTTCATTGCTGATGATAAATCCAAAAGATGGTGGGGCTGAAGTTTTGTTTCCCGCAGTGGCGATCTTGATAGTTGTAGTTGGACTGCTGGTTGGCGCGATTGTTTATTTGCTGAGGAAGCACATCTGAGTCGCCCTTATGAAAAGAAAAGCATTATTGCCAATCTATCTGTTTTTTTGCTGCTCAATCCTGCCGCTAAGCTCATGGCTTGGCACTACTCCACCTAATCACTTTCAAGCTTTCCGCCGATTAGTGCTAGTGCTCGATGGTGTGCCTTACGAAACTGTCGCTGAACTAAAAGCCGAAGGGCAGTTTGCTCGCTTTCACCAACCTGCACGAATGGTGTCCACATTTCCTTCGCTGACGAATCCGGCGATGGTGGAAATCCTGCATCACGAAGATTCTCCGGGGTACGAAGATCATTTTTACGACCGCGAACGCAATCGTTTGCTCGGCACGATTCAGGATCGGTTGCAGGGGCAGAAATTTATTGCCGGGACGTTTCGCGAAACATTTGATTATCACGCGGCGGCGTTCAAGGGAGCGTTGGGATATGTGGCGGCTCCGATTGGAACGGCAACACTGGCGCAGATTGATTTGATGGAATTTCGGCAGGCCTTTCGAACATCCGACGCTCCGCTGTTTGTGGGCTATATCGGCGAAACCGATTCGCTGGCGCATCTGGGCGGCAAAGAACATCTGAAAGCCTTTCTGCAAACCGTGGATCGCACGATGGAAGAATTGATTGCCGAAGCCGAACAACACGGCGGCCATCTGGAAGTCGAAATGTTTTCCGATCATGGCAATCGCTATGACACATACAAAAACGTGAAACTCAATGACGCACTGGCGCAGGCAGGATTCATCACGGAAAAGACCATCAAGAATGAACGCAGCGTCGTGTTACCGAAGCATGGGTTGGTGGGCGCTTCGATGATGTTCACGCAACCGCAAAATTGTGCGCGAATTGCCGAAGTCAGCGCCGCCACCGAAGGTGTGGATTTTGCTGTTTACCAACCAGAAGAAAACACAATTGAGTTGATCAGCCGCCGCGGACGCGCTCGCATTTTGAAAGATGGCGAACGATTCAAATACGAAGATGCCGGAGGCGATCCGCTCCAGTTGGGGGCCATCGTCGAAAGGATGAAAGTCAGCGAAACGGTGGATGCCAGTGGCTTTGCGTCCGCCGAAGCTTGGTTCGTCGCCACGCGCGATCACGAGTATGTTGATCCGCTACGGCGGTTGTTTGACGGATTCACCAAACACGTCAAAACGCGCGCGGATGTGATTGTCAGTTATGAAGACGGCTATTTGCTCGGCAGCCCGATGCTGACGTATCTGGCGGAAATGCGCGCCACGCACGGCAACCTGCTGCGTGGAGAAACCGAAGGATTTGCGATGTCCACGCGCCAAGAACTTGCGCCATCGGTGCGCGGCCATGAACTCAACCGCCTGTTCAATCTGGATCAAAGAACTAAAGTCCTCAGCCATTTCAGCGGCTTTGGCCATTGCCAGCTTGGCCCGGCGCTGGCTCAGCAACTCGCCAAACAATAAAAACTTTTTTTCCTGATACTCCTTGTCGAATATTCCCGCTTATAAAGTTGAGAGCGATGGAAATGCTCTCACATTCGGCGAGCATTGCTGGCCGGTCAATCAATCATTGCAAACCAAAAAGGAGAGCGTCATGAAAAAGCAAATTCATTATTTCACCGTCATCAAATCAATCGTCACCGCTTGTTTGCTACTGGTTTGCGTGAGCGCAACAGGATTAGCACAGTCAGCGGAAAACGATTACAAACTCCGCGTGGATATTGTTGGCGTGCCGGGCGAAGGCATTGGCGGTTCCATCGAAGGCGCTCAGTTCGTTTCTGGTTTGGTGATGGATTCGAGCACCACTGGCGCTTCGATCAGCAGAGCGAAATTCACGCCGATCGTCATTACTAAACCCATTGATAGCGCAACGCCGAAACTGCAAACCATTTGCGCGGGCGGACAGCGCCTGCATCAGGTGCAGATCAGCTTTATTCGCACCAATCGGGCGCTAAAAAATGGCGAGCAGGTCTTCTTGAGAATCATGCTTGAAGATGTCCAGGTGACTTCAGTGAATATTCGCCTGCCCAAACAAGGCGATGCCAAAAGCATGCTGGATTCAGGCGAACCATACGAAGAAGTTGCTTTCAGCTTTAGCCGCATCACCTGGACTTACACCTTGGCCAACGGCAACACGATCAAAGAGGCTTGGGACTTGAGAAGTGGCAGAGAATTCTAAAGTGCTGGTGTTGACAGCCGCGCGGAGTCATTAGCTTTGCGCGGCTTTGCAGTTATCGGCTTACGGCGCAAGCTTCAAGCGCCGGAGCAAGTCAGCATATCTGGCGTCCGAACGCAGGCTGTCTATTCTGGGATCAACTTTGATGAACATTAATTCTTCAGACTTGGCCTGAAACGCTTTTTCAAGCCATTCGAAGGCTTGGTCTTTTTCCCCAAGAGCGGCGTGAATGACACCGATGTTGTATGAATCAACGTGCTTTTGCAGAGCGTTGCGTTTCAACTCTTCAAGCCGCCGCTGCACCTCGGCGCGATTGCCTTTAATGGCATAAACTTGTGCGAGAAACGCCGAAGGAACCCAGCTTTCAGGGTCAATTCGTTGGGCTTCGTTGAATTCGGCAATCGCCTGTTCGTACATTCCTTTTTGTTCATAAGCCAGGCCGAGCGTGAAACGCGCCACGAAAAAGTTTGGCTCCATTCCGATCATCTTCTGCAACTGAGCAATTGCTTCGTCATTGCGTCGCGCCAGGTAATACCCCCAGGCTAAAGTCGAACCATTGAACAGCGTCAACGGATCAAGATCGCGCGCTCGTGTCATGGCGGCGATGGCTTCATCCACTCGCCCTTCTTCAATCATGTTCAGACCGTAGTAAAGTTGCGCTCGCTCAGAGTTGGGGGCGAGTTCCAGCGCGCGTTTGAACTCCTTTGCTGCTTCAACTCGATTGAGTTCAAATCGTTCCTGAACCAAGCCCAGCGAAACGTGGGCTTCGGCAATCGTGTCATCCAGTTCAATCGCGCGTTGGGCTGCCGCTTTTACTTTGGGCATGGCTTCATCGGGCGGGAAGATAAAATTTGAAGCGTTGTAATAGGAAGCAGACAGCCCGGCATGAGCTAAAGCGTAGGTGGGATCCGCCTCGACCGCCCGATTCATCAATTCAATCCCTTTCTTTAAATCCTCGGTTGTAAACTGGTTCGAATAGTAACGGCCTTTGAGATAGAGTTGATAGGCTTCTGGGTTCTCGGTCTGACGTTTGGTCACGCGCTGTTGTTCAGCGCCGCTCAGTTTCAGGCGCAGCTTTTCGGAAATTTGCCGGGCGATTTCTTCCAGAATGGATTGCGCGTCGGCGAGTTTGCGAGTGTACCGGTCGCCCCAGATTTGCGAGCCGTCGTAGGCGTTGACCAAGTCGGCCTGAATGTTCAACGTGTCGCCGCGCTGAACCATTTTGCCGGTGAACACTGCGCGAACTTTAAGTTCTTCGCCGACTTTGCGCGGATCAACCTCTTTGCCTTTGTAACTGAAAACTGTTCCGCGAGCCATTACCCGCAATTGCGGCAATTGCGACAGGCTGTTGATCAGGCTTTCGGTGATTCCGTCGCTCAGGTATTCCAGATTTGGGTCTCCGCTGGCGTTGGCCAGCGGCAGAATCGCCAGCGAATCAATCGCTCCTACCGGTTTGTTCCACCAAAAAAGCCAAGCCATTGTCGTCAACAGCACGGCCAAAATCACAACTCCAATACGAATTGCCAACCGTGATCTGCGGGCTGGAAGCCAGGGAAGTTGAGCCGTAACGGGTTTTCCCGCAAGCATCGCTTTCAAGTCGAGCGACAGATCGCGCGCCGATTGATAGCGGTTGTCTGGCTTTTTGGGCAGGCAATGGCCGATGACGCGACTGAGTTCCGCAGGCAGCTTGCCATGTGTGTTGGTTAACAGAGGCGGTTCTGCATCCAGAATAGCCGCAATCACTTCCGCCGTACTTTCCCGCGCGAAGGGACGTTGGCCACTCAGCATTTCATAAAGCACGCAACCCAATGAAAAGATGTCGCTGGGAGCGTCCGCCAGTTCACCCTTCACTTGCTCCGGCGACATATAGCCGATGGACCCCATCACCACACCGTGTTTGGTGGTTTCGATTGCCGTGGCCAGAGTTTCAGCGTCAGGCAATACAGGCCGCTTCACGCGAGCAATGCCGAAATCCAGAATCTTCACGCCGCTGGTGGTTAAGAAAATGTTTTCGGGTTTCAGGTCGCGGTGGATAATGTTTTTGGAATGAGCGGCTGAAAGCCCTTCGGCAATTGCCACGCCGATTTCCGCGACTTCGCGCCAGCCAATCGCTCCGCGCTGAATGCGAGCGCGCAAGGTTTCGCCTTCCAGCAATTCCATCACGGCGTAGCTAACGCCTTGTTCATTGCCGAAATCATGAATAGCCAGAATGTTTGGGTGTGACAACGCAGCGACGGCCTTGGCTTCGCGTTCAAACCGGCGCAACGCCTCGGCGTCCTGGGCCAGGTGTTCGGGCAGGATTTTGACGGCGACATCGCGGTCAAGTCTGGTGTCGTGCGCTCGGTAGACTTCGCCCATTCCACCCGCGCCGATTTTGGATTGAATGGTGTAATGGCCGAGCGTGCGTCCAATCACCGAATGTTTTTCGGCAATCATTCCGGCAGCGATATCTGCGGGAGGTTTTTCAATGAAGCTGGCGGCCTGGTCGTGAGAAGCTAGCAGCGATTCAATTTCACGGCGCAACTCTTCATCACCGGTGCAGGATTGTTGTAAAAAAGTAGCGCGTTCGTCTGGCAGGCATTCCAATGCGCCGTGATAGATTGGCTCAATCTGTTGCCATCGCTCAGGTGTCATCTATTCACCAGTTTGGTTTGTTTCTATCTGCGGCTACAAAACCTCTAAGCCAATTGAAAGTCTATGTTGCAAACTCAAGTCAGCTTGTTTCTTCTTTGCGCGACTCGTTACGTCCGACGGCCTTTTTCAACTTCTGATACGGTCAATTTGGGTGAGTTTCAAGGAAGAATGCCTCATCTCTGGCGACTCGGATTATAGCCCCAGCAGGCAGCTTCTACCGTCCTTCTGAGTCCGCTCAAAATAATAATTTCGTCACATGATAGGTACTCTCGCTAACTCTCGTTTAAGTCAATGAGGCAGCAATTGGTTGCCCAGAACGGCGGCAGTCCCCGCATAACGTGGCGCGGGTGTACCGTGGCATGCTCGACAGGAAACTGCCATTCAACCTCCCCTCCAATCCGGGAGTGCAATGCTGCACTTCCTGACGCGATACGTGTGTCTCAACTCTCCCTGCGGGGAGCTTAAAAGGAGAATAAGTATGAATATGCATAGAAAAACATATCGGGACAACATGATTACAACTCTGGTGCTCGTTCTGGGGTTGTTGATGCCCACTTTAACGCCTACGGCTCGAGCCCAAGGCAATCCGAATCCGAACAACATTCAGTATGGAACGCTGAGCGCGAAGTGGTTACAGAGGCCCCTGTCGATTCCAAGCAGCAGCGGCCAAGTCCTTCCGGCAGGGGGCAAGCCCAAGAGCTATTCCCTCGCAGACGCGGCAGCAGCCACTGCCTACTTCAACACGGGACCCAGGACCCCGGATACCCTCCCGGGTGGCTTCCCATTTCAGACTCTCTATGTCACGAACGAGCTCAGCAACACGTTCACAGTTAAAGAGGACACGATGTTATATGTGCCAGTCGTGTACTCCGACGACACCGATTCGGCCCTATGGCCCTATCCCGACGTGACTAGCCCGGAGGCGGTCTCGGCCTACTACTTCGACCCGGCGCAACTCGGCATCGAGTTCGCCAAGATCGTGGTTGATGGCAAGGTGACTGTACTGGGGCCCCAGTATGCAGTCGGAGCCGTGACACCGGGGCTCCCCTCAGGGGGAAACAACTACACCGTGGTCGGTGCATTCCTGTCGCCTCTGTCCAGTGGATCGCACACCGTGAAGATCTCCGTCCGTGCCTCCGGGGCATTCTTCGCGATGCATCCCGATTTTTTCCCTGGAGGGGTAGTCGAAGTTGAAATTACCTACACGGTTCTAGTGCATTGATGCTGGGAGGGGGCCGGGCCAAGGTTTTCGAACCCGGCCCTCTGCCAGTGTTACGGATGTTAAACCAACGGTTGAAGCTGACCGGGGGCGCCATTCTGGTTTACCATTTTTGCTCACCGCGTCCCTGACGCTGTCTTTCAGTGGCTGACGTGCAGGGACGCCATCCGGCAGAAACCAGATACTGCCAACTTGAAAATTTACAACTCTCTTTTACAGTGGTTACTAACCGATCGGCAATTCTGAACACTCTCTTTAAGTTCGATTCCTACACGCAGATGCTACGGTGAAAGATTTAGTCGCCGGAGCATTTCGGTGTAGCGCTGGTCTGCGCGCAGGCTGTCGAGCCAAGGATCAACTTTGAGAAATAGCAAACTCTCAGCCCGGTACTCTCTGGCTTTTTCCAGCCAGGCGAACGAGGGGTCTTTCTCTCCCAAACCAGCGTAGATTGGTGCGATGTCGTATGGATTAAAATTGGGTTGCTGGGCCTGCTTCATCAATTCGTCGAGCATCTGTTGCGCCTCGGCTCGCTTCCCTGAGATTGCATAAACATGTCCGAGTTGCACCATGCAGCACTTTGGGTCTAAGCGTCTTGCCTGATTGAATTCGTTAATGGCCGCCTCAAACATGCCCTTTTGCTCATAGGCCATGCCAAGTGTATAGCGAGCCACAATGAAGTTCGGGTCGGTTGTGATGATCTTGCGCAGTTGCTCGATGGCTTCATCGGGTTGGCGAGCCAGATAGTAGAACCAAGCTAAATTCGTGCTGACCCAGGACGTGAGTGGGTCCAGTTCGCGCGCTTTTGTCATCTTGGCGATGGCTTCTGTCATTCGGCCCTGCTCAGCTAAATACCACCCATACCATTGGTGAGCGGGTGCATAACTGGGGTTGAGCTCCAGCGCGCGCTGGTATTCTTTTTCAGCTTCCGCCCAGTTCAATTCGTACCGTGATCTAGCATAGGCAAGCCAGGTGTAAGCTTCACCCAGTGCCTCATCTAACTCCAAAGCTCTCAGGGCAGCCGCCTTGACCTTTGGCATTGCTTCATTTGGAGCCATTATCTGGTCTGAAGCGGCAGCATAGGACAATGCCAAGCCAGCATAGGTCAGGGCGTTTGCCGGGTCCAATTCCACCGCCTGATTCAGAAGTTCAATCCCTTTGGTCAATCCTTCGGGGGTGAGCCTGTTCGAGTAATAGTACCCCTTGAGATAAAGCCGATAAGCTTCGGCGTTCTCTGTGTAGCGCCTTGTCAGGCGCTTTTGTTGAACTCCAGTCAAACGGAAGCGCAATTTTTCGGAGATTTGTCCGATGATCTCTTCCTGCACAGCCTGCAAATCCGAAAGTTTGCGATCGTAGTGTTCGCCCCATAATTGGGTACCGTCGGTGGTCTCAACCAAATTGGCTTGAATGCTCAGCTTGTCGCCACGCTGAACGATTTTGCCGGTAAAGACTGCGCGAACCTTTAGTTCCTGCCCGACTTTGCGCGGGTCAATGTCTTTGCCCTTGTAGCTGAAGATCGTGCCGCGAGCCATTACTCGCAATTGCGGCAATTGTGACAGACTGTTGATCAGCCTATCAGTGATTCCGTCGCTCAGGTATTCCAGCTCCGCGTCGCCGCTCACATTGACCAGCGGCATGATGGCCAGCGAATCAATCGCTTGGTTTTGTCTACCTGCCCAACTCTGCCAAGACAGTACGCTGAGCAATAAAGCCAAAATCGCCACGCCAATCATTGCAGCTAGCTTC
>DAOMFR010000055.1:0-40291 GCA_035429885.1 Blastocatellia bacterium | reverse complement strand
GAGCGAATGCGCCCGAAGGTTGCAATCGAAGCCGGTTGCGTTGGCGTCAACGAAGCCGGTGGCGTGTTAATCGCATCCGGTGTTCCGGCGTACACCTGCAAATTCGGCGTGCCGAAATTGGCGCGGTTGAACAGGTTGAACGCTTCCACACGGAACTGAATGCGTCCGGCATCACCCAGTTTCGCAACGCGGGTGTTTTTGGTCAGCGCCAAATCAAAGGTTCGCAAATTGGGGCCTGTGAAGGTGTTGCGGCCCAACGTGCCGAGCGTTCCCGACGGTTGTAACAAGAACGCTTTCGGATCGAAGTACGCATCCGGGCTGCCGGTGACAGCGCTTTGGAACGTGTAGCCCGGCGCAAAGCTGGGGCGATCCGGTCCCAGGCCCGGTCCGGACGAAGGCGCCCATTTCGATTGCGAACGGTTTGCGGCGACAAACACGGTCAGCGGCAATCCGCTGCGCATCTGGGCGATGCCCAACAGATTCCATCCGCCCAAGACATTGCCCGCGACGCCTTTTAAGCCTTTCGCAAACGGCAGTTCCCAGTTGAAGTTCATCACCCAATTGTGGCGAACATCGAAATCCGCGCGGCCACGGTTGTAATCCAATCCTGCCGGTTCCGGCAGCGCCGACACCGTCGCGTTGGTCGCGTCGGAAAAGAACACAGACGCTTGCGTGTTATCAATCGTCTTGGCGAAGGTGTAGGAAGACTGAAAATCAAAGCTGCGCGAAAAGCGTTTGCGCACTTCAAACACCAGAGCGTTATAGGACGATTCGCCGTCGCTCTTTTTCAGTTCGATCACGCCAAAGTTCGGATTGAAGCGCGGCGCGTTGTTTGGATAGAAATAGGTTCCGTCCGCCAATCGGGTCGGGATGGACGTGTTCGCGTCCGTGTTGCGCAGCAAATGCACTCCATGCGCACCCGCATATCCGACCGTCACCACCGTGTCCCACGGCAGCAATCGTTCGACGTTCAGGTTGTAGGTAACCGAATACGGATTTTTCAGATCGAATTCGATCGGGCGAATCGCATTGGCCACGCCTCGCGCAAACGGCGGGTTTGGAAAAGTAGGGTTGGTAATCACCGCGCGCGGAGTCGCGGGCAAGTTCGTTACCGTCACGATCAGATGTTGCTGGTTCAATGTGCCGTAGTAAATGCCTCCGCCGCCGCGAATGGAAGTCTTGCCATCGCCAAACACATCCCACGCAAATCCTGCGCGCGGCGAAAAGTTGCCACGCGAAGGATTGCGGAACAGCGGCCCCGGCGTCACGTTGCGATCGCTCAAACTCCGCAAGGAAATATCCCGGCTATCAATCGGCAGGGTCGCGAATTCATAGCGCATTCCGTAATTCAGCGTCAGTTTTGGCATCAGCTTGAATGTGTCCTGCGCATAAAAACCGGCGTAGGTAAACTTCCACTGGCGATCGAACTGCGCTTCCGGCGTCAAGCCGACAAACTGGCGCGGCGTGCCTAACAGGAAGTTCCGCAAGTCGGCAAAGGTATAAATGCCCAGCGAAAACGTCGGGTTGGACATATTGTCTTTGAACCGTTCGGCAATCATGCCGCCTTTGATGAGGTGGCGGCCACGCGTGTGAACCATATTTTGCGAAAAGCTGTAAACATCCTGCGCCAAGCGCAAATTGGCAGAGCTTTGCGGTCCCAAACGCGGAATGCCGCCGATATCAATGTCTCCAATCAGCGCGCGACCGGGCACAAACGGCGGCAACGCCGTCGCCAGATTTGCCTGCACGTTCTGGCCAACGCGCGTTCGGCTGTAACCGAAGCGGAAGGTATTCACCGTCGAAGGCGAAATCAGCCACGAATGTTCGACTGTCGCAAACTGATTGCGCGAAAGCGGTGTGCGCGGAAATTGCGGAAAGTCCGTCGCCAGATTCTGATCGGCGTCATCGAACGAGTAGCGCGCAAAGACCTGATGACTGCCGCTGAAGCTGTGGTCTATGCGACCTTGGACGTAACTTTGATCCAGGGTTTCCTTGTAACCGAAAAAGTAATTGGCCAAGCCATCACCCAGGCTGGAACCATTGGGCAACGGAAACAAATCCAGATACGGTTTGACTACGGGATTCACTGTGACAGTTCCGCTGGGCAAGATGCCGTTGCGCGCATTGGCGTCAGGAACCACCGTGTTGATGGTTCGCCCCAATCGTTGAATCAATCCTTCATAGCCGACAAAGAAAAATGTTTTATCTTTTTTGATCGGGCCACCGATGGTCGCGCCGAACTGATTGCGTTTGAACTCTGGCTTTCCGATAGGTTGGCGATCAAAGAAATTGCGTGCATCCAGGTTGTCATTGCGATGCAGGTAATACAGCGAGCCTCGAAAAGCGTTCGTGCCGGATTTGCTGATCGCGTTGATTTGCCCGCCAAAGTTGCGGCCAAATTCCGCCGAATACGAATTGGATTCCACTCGAAATTCGCGAATCGTTTCAGCGCCAAGCGCCGTCGAAGCGGCACTGCCCGCAGGCCCGTTGGTGAAATCGTTGAGCAGCGTTCCGTCCAGCAAGAAGATGTTTGCTCGAATGTCCTGTCCATTAATCGTCATCGCCAAACCGTGCGCCACCACGGAACCTCCGTCGCGCAACGGAAACGCCGCCACTCCCGGTTGCAGCAAGGCCAGGTCAGTATAGTTCCGTCCGTTGAGCGGCAGTTCGCGAATCGCCTTTTCGCCCACCAGATAACTCAGTTCGGAAGTTTGCGTGTTGACCAGCGGAGCAGAGTCCACCACGTTTATCGTGTCGGTAATGGCCACTTCCATCGTCAAATCCAACGCGACGGTTTCTCCGATAGTCAGGTTTAGCTGTTTGACGTTGGCTTTGAATTTGTCCTGTTCAGCGCGCACTTCGTACTGACCAACCCTTAATTCGGCGAAAGCGTATCGGCCTTCGCCATCGCTGACAGCCGAGCGCGTCCGATTGGTTTCCAGGCTGCGCGCAGTGACTTTGACACCGGGCAACACCTTGCCGGTTTGGTCTTTCACTGTGCCAGTGATGGCGCTGGTGGTTTGTGCCAATAGATTGATCGAGAAAAAGAGCAAAAAGCCGAGAGTCCAGATTGGTTTCAACATAGGTAAAAAATAAAAGGCGGAAACTTTTCACCTTCCGCGGTTCATCAGGTTAAGCGATGTCAGCGACCCTTCCGCCAGGAAAGGCCATAGTTTCGACGAAGTCATTGCCTTCAACTAACGGCTTCTCCGTCATCTTGAATTGTGTGCGTTGGGAGGCGCGATTCTAAACCAACATCAAGCGGTTGGGAACAACTCTAACTATGGACTGAGAGAGCTTCTCACCGGTTTCGGCTATTTCCCGCTCAATGATGCAATCATTTGGAAATAATCTCCTGAAAAATTGACATTCATCTGGCGGAAGCAGCGAAGCTTTCCGGCACGCCAACCCTAAACCTAATGAATCCTTCAGGTATTTAGCCATGAACCATAGTTTTGCATCCAGATTGTTGTGCAGATTGTTGCACATAGTTGTTTACGCCTTTCTTGCCGTCGTTTGTTCAACCAAATTTGCACAGGCGCAACCAAACACCGGCTGGCAATGGCGCAAAATCGTTCCGGTGACCTCCATAGCGCCGGAACCGCGCCGCGATGGCGAAATGATTTACGATCCCGTCGGAAAACGATTAATCCTATTTGGCGGCAACAGTGACGGCGGGTTGAAAAATGACACCTGGGCGTTTGACTTGAATTCGCGAAGTTGGACGAAACTCGCAACCACCGGCGCGCAACCTTCGGGAAGATTTGGCTTTGACGCCGTGTACGATCCAATCGGGCATCAACTGGTGATGTATTCAGGGCAAGGCGCTGGATTTTTCAACGACACCTGGACGTTGAATTTGACGACGCTGGAATGGCGCGACGTTTCGCCTGCGGCTGATAGCGCTCGGCCAAAGCGGCGCTACGGCTCTGGCGGAGTGTTTGACCCTGTGACACGCAGCCTGGTGTCGTTCGCGGGATTTACTTCAGAAGCCGGGCGCTTTCAGGATACGCAAAGTTTCGGGCTGGCTGGGAATTCGTGGACCGATTGGACTCCGGCAGGCACCAAACCTCAAGTTCGTTGTTTGTTGACGGCAGCCTTCGACAAAGCCAACCGGCGAATGATCATTTACGCCGGCCAGCGCAATGGCGCGTTGGACGACATTTGGTCCTTCGATCTGGCTTCGAGGCAATGGACGAATTTAACTCCGTCAGTGCGACCGCCAGGCAGATTTTGGTCGACCAGCTTTGTGAATGCTGCTGGCCGATTTGTCATTTTTGGTGGAAGCAATGGAAGCTATTTCAACGATACCTGGGAATTCGACTTGAACACCCGGCAATGGACGCAGCTTCAAATTGCGAATCCACCCGAATTGCGCAATGGGATGATGGGCGCTTCCTTGGACGGCGAAGACCGTTTTTTCATTTTTGGGGGCACCGGAAACAACGGCAACTTGAATGATTTGTGGGAGTTGAGTCGCACGCCCACCGCGACGCTAACGACGGTTTCGGCAGCAAGTTTTGATGGAACCTTGCTTGCGCCGGAATCCATTGCTTCGGCCTTCGGAGCCAATCTGGCGTTAGGAACTCAGGCAGCGAATCCGATTCCCTTGCCGACAACACTGGCCGGAACCACGTTGCGCATTCAGGATAGCTCGGGGGTTGAGCGTCTGGCTCCGCTATTTTTTGTGTCGCCCGGACAAGTCAATTTCCAGATTCCAGCGGGCACCTCTGCTGGATCGGCAACCGCAACCCTGACCACCGCAGATGGTTCAACCGCGCTTGGCTTGCTTCAAATTGCCACTGTCGCTCCAAGCCTGTTCACGGCCAATGCCAGCGGCCAAGGCGTTGCCGCAGCCGTTGCCTTGCGGATTCGCAACAATGGTTCGCAAACCGTCGAGCCGGTTTACGAGTGGAATGCTGTCCTGAATCGCTTTGTCACCAAACCAATTGATCTGAGCGCGGAAGGCGAACAGGTTTACTTGCTGTTGTTTGGAACGGGCTTCCGAATGCGCGGAAGCTTGTCCGATGTGTTGGTCAACATCGGCGGAATCAGCTCTCAAGCCCAGTATGCGGGTCAGCAAGGCGAATTTATCGGGTTGGATCAACTCAACGTCATCTTGCCGAAAACTCTGGCTGGCCGTGGCGAAGTGGATGTGATGTTGTCAGTGGAGGGCAAACCGGCAAACCCTGTGAGAATCAGCTTCAAGTAATTTTGGGAATGCGGCATTTAGCGTGGCATTCCCAAAGCGTCGATTAAAACAACGAAAGCCGCAGTTCAGGTGGCACCTTGGCTTCCCTGAACTGCGGCTTCCGTGTTTCCGCTAAGCTACTGGCATCCCCTACAAGCAGCTCGGCGGGAAGACAGGCATCGTCATCGTTGAGGATGGGGCTTGAGTCAGATTATGCAGACTGTGTGCTCCAACGAACGCTCCCGAAGTCGATGTCAAGTTGGGGTTTTGGTTAATGGCGGCCCCGTTGACTGCCGCATTGGTTGAATACAACTTCATCCAACCGCTACGACCAGCCGGAATCGCCAGTTCGAATCTGGGCACAGTGCGTGGGAAGCCGTTGTTCAGGCTGCCGCGCATCTGGCAGGTTCCCGGATTGAAGGTAAAGCTCAGCGCGTTTTCGACATCATCATACAGAATGCCGAAGATCGGATTGAGCTTGTCCATTCCGTTGGCCAAGTTGCCGCTCAAACGGTTCAGGATCAGCATTGTGTCGTTGCCTTCAGCTCGCGTTGGAATGTTGTCCAACGATACCACCTGCGGCAATCGGCTATAACTGACGCCGTCAAAATTCAGCGGCGCTGTGACTGAACTGCCATCGCACGGCGGCAAACCGCCCGCCAGCGCTGAGACACAATCCGCTGTCAGGTTGCCGCGATGACCGCTTTCAAACTTCACATACTCGTCGCCGACCAGGAAGTTGAAGTTGATCGGGCACCCCTTGTCATCCACCGCAACCGCAACCACATAACCGGTGATTCCAGGGTCCATATCCGAAGCCAGGAAGCTGGTTGTCTGATTTGCCGTCAAGCAGACATAGGAGTCAGCGATTGAACACGACGCGCCATCCACAAAGAACATATGGACTGCTGCCGGTTTCGACGGGTTGATGTTTGTCAGGTTGATTCGCGTGTTTTGTCCTGCCGGGTTCGCCGGGCTGGACGTGTATACCGGATAGATCAAGATCGAGCATCCCGATCCGTTCGGCGGAACGATGCCAGGGCCAACTGGCGGACAAGTAACACTGCTGCAATCCTGCCGGGTGTACGACGTTTCGTTCGATCCGTTGTTGTCGGAATCGAAGTTCCCGATCGAAGTGATGCAGAATTGCGTGCCAATCCCTACGGCATTGCCGACCTGCGCCAGATACTTGATGCTGACCGACTGTCCGGCAGGAATTGTTCCATTCCAGGTCACGGTTGTTGCCGTCACCGTGCAAGACGTGGTCGTGCCACCGGTAACCACGCAAGTAGATGGAATACCTACTAATTGCGACGGCAAAACCGCAGTGAATTCCGTTGTAGCATTATCGCCTTGCGGCGTTTGTCCTGTGTTGCGAATGACCGTGGTGACGGGCAACGTATCGCCAGGGCCTATACAGATGTCTGAACCACCGATGGTGACATCAACCAGTGTCGCAAACCCAAAATCAATAGTCAGGTTACCGCTGGTGTCGTCGCCATCTACTGGGTTCGAAGGCTCATTGAATGCCACCAGATTTACTACAGTGCTAATCGGCGGATTCAACGCCGGGCCTGTGCTGTCGGAACCGTGATCACGGTCGTTCTGATCACTGTTACCACTGACAGAGCTGTAGCTGCTGGCACATCCATACAACGGCCCACCTGTATTGAAGTTGCTGGCATCAACTTGGACGAAATACGGATCGGGGATTAGGTCAGTGAACCTATACGTTCCATCGGTTCCAGTCGTCTTCGTTGCCACCAGAGTGTCGGTTGGCGGATTGAACGTACCGTTTCGATCAACGTCGCGGTACAGATTGACTTTGACACCGGCAACCGGCATTTCACCCGTGTCGCGGACGCCATTATTGTTGGTGTCTTTCCAGACTAGGTTGCCAATCACCATATTGGTCGGGATGAAACTGAAGTCAATCGTCAGATTGCCATTCGATCCATCTCCGTCATTGGTGGGTTCGGTGCCACCAATCAAGGTAATCGGCACACTGCTGATACCTCCGGTTGGCGGTGTTGGGTTATCAATACCGTTGTCGTTGTTGTCCGTCGTGTCGCCGGAATCGTTGCCTGTACTGCTCAAACAACCAACCAGCATTCCGGTGCCAGTGAAGTTGCTGGCGTCAATCACGACAAAGTATTTGCCCGGCAACACAGTGGTAAAGCTGTAGCTGCCATCGGATGCTGTCGTGGTCATTGCCAGCATCACGTCCGTCGGCGGATTGAAGCTGCCGTTGTTGTCCGTGTCGGCGTACAGCACAACTTTGACGCCGCTAACACCGGGTTCGGTCGGGTTGCTGGTGTCGCGGATTCCGTCATTGTCGTAATCCTTCCACACCAGGTTGCCCAGGTTCATGATCGGGGTGAATCCGAAATCCACCGTTCGATTGGATTGGTTGTTTTCCGCCTCGCCCGGTTGCGGGTTGGTGGACGGATCGTTGTCATTGGTGGGTTCGGCAACGCCGTTTCCATCTCCGACCGTGACAGGCTTGCTGCGGACGACTGCTCCCGCTTGTTCGCCGTTGTCGTCGCTGTCGGTGGCATTGACATCCGGATCAGTTGCCGGTTCTGTTGGGCCGGTCGAACCGACGATTCCGTTCGTACCCGTGCTGGTTGCGCATCCGACCAACACGCCCGGAGCCGTGAAGTTCGAAGACACAATTTCGATCACATAATCACCCGCCAGAATGTTGTCGAAGCGGTAATAACCACCGTTCGCCGTCGTCTGGTCAGGAACAAGTCCACCGGTGACGTCTCTGGCCTGAATCAGACCAGGCGAAGTCAGCAAGCGAACTACCACACCGTTAATGCCAGGGCTTGCGCCATCGGCACCGTTGATGGAGCCGCTATTGTCCATGTCTTTCCAAACCCGGTTGCCGAGCGAGTAAACGTGAACAAAGCCGAAATCCACTGTGCGGTTCGATTGATTGTCAGGCGATTCACCCGCCACAGGATTTGTCGCCGGGTCGTTGTCACCTGTGGGTTCGGTTCCGACGCCAGGACCGAGCGTGACAGGTGCGCTGCGCGTTCCGGTCGTCGCGTTCGGGTTTGTGCCGACGCCGTTGTCGTCACTGTCATCCACATCTGAGTCAGGGTCGCCAGCATCCGGTCCGCTGCTGATGCAACCAACCAAGATGCCCGGAGTCGTGAAGTTCGACGCGCGGACTTCAACCACGTAATCGCCCGTCAACAGATTGTCGAAACGATAGTAACCGCCGTTTGCCGTCGTCTGATCGGCTACCAGGTTGCCGTTGACATCCGTCGCCTGCGTCAAGCCCGGCGATGTCAGCAAGCGAACAACTACACCGTTGATACCGACTTCAGCGCCGTTGATCGTGCCGCTGTTGTCCGTGTCTTTCCAGACGCGGTTGCCAAGGCTGTAAACCGGCACGAAGCCAAAGTCCACCGTGCGGTTCGATTGGTTGTCCGGAGCTTCGCCCGCTTGCGGGTTGGTCGCCGGATCGTTGTCCCCCGTGGGTTCGGTTCCTACGCCAGGGCCAAGTGTGACCGGAGCCGAGCGGATGCCGTTGGTCGGATCAGGCTGGATGCCCAAGCCGTTGTCATCGCTGTCATCCACATCCGTGTCGGGATCATTGCCGCCCGTGCTGCTGACGCAGCCCGTGAGCACGCCCGGCACTGTGAAGTTCGACGAACGGATTTCGACGACGTAATCGCCTGTCAACAGATTGTCGAAGCGATAGTAACCGCCGTTTGCCGTTGTCTGATCGGCAACCAGACTGCCGTTGACATCTGTCGCCTGAACCAGGCCAGGCGATGTCAGCAAGCGAATGACTACGCCATTGACGCCAACTTCGGTTCCGTTGATGGTTCCGCTGTTGTCCGTGTCTTTCCAGACGCGGTTGCCAAGGCTGTAAACCGGCACGAAGCCAAAGTCCACCGTGCGGTTCGACTGGTCGTCCGGAGCTTCGCCCGCTTGCGGGTTGGTCGCCGGATCGTTGTCGCCCGTCGGTTCCGAACCGACCGCCGGTCCAAGCGTGACCTGCGCGCTGCGGATGCCGTTGCTGGGATCAGGCTGAATGCCCAACCCGTTGTCGTCGCTGTCGTCAACGTCCGTGTCGGGATCGTTTCCACCTGTGCTGCTGACGCAGCCCGTCAGAATGCCCGGCACTGTGAAGTTCGACGCGCGGACTTCGACCGTGTAATCGCCCGCCAACAGGTTGTCGAAGCGATAGTAACCGCCGCCCGTTGTCGTTTGGTCAGCAACCAAGGTGCCGTTGACATCTGTCGCCTGGTTGCCAGCCGCATTCAACAATCTGACGACCACACCATTAACGCCGGTTTCGACGCCATTGATGGTTCCGCTGTTATCGGTGTCTTTCCAGACACGGTTGCCAAGGCTGTAAACCGGCACGAAGCCAAAATCCACCGTGCGGTTCGATTGGTTGTCCGGAGCTTCACCCGCTTGCGGGTTGGTCGCCGGATCGTTGTCGCCCGTCGGTTCCGAACCGACCGCTGGTCCAAGCGTGACCGGAGCCGAGCGAATGCCATTGGTCGGATCAGGCTGGATGCCCAAGCCGTTGTCATCGCTGTCGTCCACATCCGTGTCCGGATCGTTGCCGCCTGTGCTGCTGACGCAACCGGTGAGCATGCCTGGAGCAGTGAAGTTAGACGTACGGACTTCCACAACGTAATCGCCAGCCGGCAGATTATCGAAGCGATAGTAACCGCCGTTTGCCGTTGTCTGGTCGGCAACCAAGGTGCCGTTGATGTCCGTCGCCTGAACCAGGCCGGGCGAAGTCAGCAAGCGTAAAACTACGCCGTTGACACCCACTTCGGCTCCATCAATGACTCCATTGTTATTCAGGTCTTTCCAGACACGGTTGCCCAGCGAGTAAGCGGGCGAGAAGCCAAAGTCCACCGTCCGGTTGGATTGGCCGTTCGGCGCTTCACCCGGTTGCGGGTTGGTGGCCGGGTCGTTGTCGTTGGTAGGTTCGACTGCGCCGTTGCCTTCGCCGACTGTGACCGGGGCACTGCGAATGCCAGTGGTTCCGTTTGGCGTAATGCCAACACCATTATCGTCGCTGTCATCCACATCCGTATCGGGATCGCCCGCGTCCGCAGGACTGCTGACGCATCCGGTCAACATGCCCGGTGATGTGAAGTTCGAGGCGCGAACTTCGACCACGTAATCGCCGCGCGGGATATTGTCGAATCGGTAATACCCGCCGCCAGTTGTGGTTTGATCAGCAACGGTTACACCGTTGATGTCCAAGGCTTGCGTCAATCCGGGAGAAGTCAGCAATCGCAACGTGACGCCGTCCACACCGACTTCACCATTATTGATGGTTCCGTCTCTGTCCAGGTCCTTCCAAATGCGATTGCCCAGGCTGTAAATCTGCACGAATCCGAAATCCACCTTGAGGTTGGAGTTCGCATCCGGCGTGGAAGCGTTGTCGGTCATCACCGGATTACCGAAACCGGGCGTAATGGATTGTGCCTGGTCGCTTTCACCGGTGGTGGTGCTGTCGCCAGCAACCAACATGATTTGCGGGCTGCGCACGGTTGTCGCCGTGACATTGGCCAGTGGGCCGTTGTCGTCGCTGTCCGCTGCATTCGGATTGCCCGCATTCGCGCCGTCCTTGCTGCTGGCAAAGCCAGTCAAAGCCGCGCTGGTTCGGTCAATTTCGACAAAGTATTTACCAGCGGCCAGTCCCGGGAACAGGTACTTACCGTTGTTATCCGTTGCCTTCGTCATCAACAACGTCGTTCCGTTTTCGGCGTACAGTTTGACTGTTACGCCTGCAATTCCGGCTTCACCGGCGTCGAATGTCGCGTTGTTGTAATTGGCTCCGGCCCCGTTGTCGTTGAAGACCAGGTTGCCGATGCTTAAGCCGTAGAAACCGAAGTCCACCGTCAAATTGCTTAGACTATCGGGAACGGTCGAATCATTGTTGTTGTACGGATTTTCCGTCAGCGGTTCATTCGTGCCGACATCAATAAACTTGCTGCACACGCGTCCGCCGGAAAGCGAACCGTTGTCGTCGTTATCAATACCGGGGTTGTTAACCGCGCCGCCAGTATTTGGATCTGGTGAAGCAGTTTCCGTCGTTGTGCCATTGGCTCCGGCAGTCGTTCCGCTGCTCCACAATCCGACCAGAGCGCCCGCTCCGGTAAAGTTCGAGGCAGGCAAACAAACAATATATTTGCCCGGCAACAAATCCGCCGCCGATGCCAGCGTGGCGCCAGTCGCAGTGTCTTTCGTCTGTTGCGTGAACAGATACATTCCCGCATTTCCACTGGCGGTTGCAGTCGTTTTGACATCCAACGGGAAAGCTGTATCCGGCACATTGTTCATGTCGGCGTCGTTGTACAACTCCACCGTCACGCCATTGATGCCCAGTTCGCCGCTGTCTTTCGTACCGTTGTTGTTGGTGTCAAAAAACACCTGGTTACCAACGGAAATGTTCTTGATGATCGAAGCCAGATAATCTTCGACTTCACCATCGGCGGCTTCTCCTGTCGGAGTTGTCGCCATTCCCGTTGTACTGGTGAACCGGAAGCGTGTGCAGACATTCCCCTGCGTCGCAGCCAACGGCACGTTCACCGTCAGGTTGTTGATTCCGGCAACAAGTGCTGTGTCGTTGAAGACCTTCTCACCGGTATCGTTCCAATCACCGTCACCGTTGAAGTCAATCCACGCATTCAAACGTCCAGTCGCGCTGGCCGTCACCTGAATTGTCGCTGTTTGCCCCGCAATCAGGCTCGGAATCACCACACCGTCTTCGTCGTCGGGCGTTCCGTTGTTGTCGTCGCCATTGTGCGCGGCAGTCGGTTGGCCATCAGCTTCGGCGTCAATGTTTGCGCCAAGTCTCAGGCCATCCACGATGATGTGGCGTGCGCCGTTGCTGGCCAACAACGTCGGGAAGTTCGGATCAGGCGCATCACCGAAGTCGTAATCCAGGTAAAACCCTGTGTCCATCGTGTGATCCACTTCGCCGTATGCTCCCGTGCCGTTGGTCGGAGTTCCGTTGACCAAATGCTGCACCACGATTTCGGGGAAATTGCCGCCCGGAATGTTGAACGTGTTGCCCGACGTAGCGTCCGAATCACGCAAATCCGCCAGCGTGCCGTAAGTGCCGCCGCCAGCATTGCCCGTGCTCAGCCGTTTGCCGTAAAGCACTCCGCCGAATTGATAATCCGCGCCGCGATCAAATCGGATCACGTAGTTGGTGTTCGCCAACAAACCATTCCCGCCGACCAGTCCAACACTGTCGGTTAAAACTGCATCGTTATCGGGAGAACCATTGTCGTCGGCATCAACACTGGTGAAATGGTAGGTTCCGTCAGAGGCAGTGACAGCCGTAGCAACAGCAGTTGTATTTCCCTGCTGGTACAAATGTACCGTAGCTCCAGAAATCGGCATTTCGCCGGGGTCTTGAATGCCATTCCGATTGGCATCCATCCAGGCTCGGTTACCAAGGTCCATGTAATTCGAAATTTCGCATCGTAACTCCACGTCGCCCACGCCTGTGGATTTGCCGAGTTCCGTCGAACCAGGAGTGTTACTGTCGCTGTAAACGGCTACAGCGTGAGTGCGTAGTCCACTGCTGTTGCTCAGGAAACGTACACCGGCAGCCCAAATGCTGCTTTCGTGAGGGTCCATCGAATTGGTCACCACTTCACCTGACCCTGGGCGAATGGCCAAACCGCCTACAGTGGTTTCCGTATGGCCTTGCCCGCGCCAGTTATCTTCATAAAACTCACCAAAGCCCGGCCCCTCGTTATTGTTTGCCCCAAAGCCAGTTGTCGGTCCTGCCTTGGCATTATTTTCCAACACATAAGTGCCATTGCTGAAAAAGGCACGGAGAGTGTCACCACCGACAAAGCCATTCCATAAGCTGGTAGACGAACCATCTGGCCTCCAGTTTTGACGCCCGGTTTGCATACCGGAACGATCATTGAAGCCCAACACCATTGTCCCATCTATATCGAATTCAATGTCTGTGAACATCGGCACTGAATAGATGATGTCGCCATTGGAGCCATTACGCAGGACATTCCAATCATCAGTCCACGGATGCCAGCCCTTCTCTCCATTGTTGGGAGACCCTTTGGGATAGCTCAATGGGAAGTTGAAAATCTGCTGCCATGAATTACCAGCAATGTTGTACGCATAAACATCTGCGCGCAAATCGCTTAACGAATTTGATGTAATAGCATTGCAGACTCCGCCGACGTAAAGAATGCCACGGCGGTATTTCGTGCCAAAAGGTCTCCATTCTCCATTCACACAACCTGGATCGGGAATAGTAGTGTTGACCGTGATGTTCGCCGCAGTCGGACGCGTCGCTGAATTAGTCGGGTCGTAGTTGGTGATATCGAAGCCATACAGTTTCTTATCGTATTGGTTGACGAAAAAGAGCGTGTTGCCATCGTCCGATATATCAATATCGCCAAACCCCAACTTACCTACTTCCGAAAATGCCTGGGCATCTCTGCTGGGCGTAAACTTATCAGCCGATAGGCCACGATTTACGTTGCTCGTTACCGGGTTTGTGCTGCCGCCAAATGGCGAGCCTGGGTTTTGGACATTGATGCCTAATTGAGTTTCAACGTTCCAGGCATCAACCACATTTCCCATCCCCATCGGCCCTTTGGCGTTGAGGACATAAATACCGCCAAGCCCTTGCGGCCCCAAACCGGCGTGGCGTCGAATCGTCGTCGCGCCAAACAGATGACCGGTAGCTTTCTTGTAGGCAATCCCCCAGATCGGCCCTGTTTCGCTAGCAAGGGCAATTTTTTCAACGGTAAACCCACTCTGGCCTACCACACCATTATCGTTGTAATTAAACCGCACCATCGAAGGTTCTGCGGCTGCGTCATTGTTGGAATTACCGGTGGTAGCCAACGGATCGCCAAAAAAGAAACAAGGGATCAATACCTTAGGATTGGTTTGGCAATAATCAGCCGGGTTATTCACACCCAAATTGATGCTTTGATTGGGAGCTGAGGCGAATTGAACAGTTGAGCCATTCCCCGTCCCCAGGCGAGTGGTGAAACCGCCAAAAAATTCAGATGGAATATTCGTGAACTCAACGCGCACCGGATAATTAGCAACCGGAACCGCTAAGCAATACTGGCCAAGTCCATCAGTCGTCGTCGTATAGGTCGCACCGTTCTTGTCAAAGGCTGTTACCGTCACGCCTGATGCACCATTTGTTTCGTTCACATCCTTGGTGCCATCGGCATCGTAATCGTTAAAAACAGTGCCGCCCAGATCGGTTGGACCACAAACCAGTGGCGCACAAGTAGCGGAAAACACGATGCTATCCGTATCATTTGAAGCGCCTGGCGCTGACGTTGTCAGTGTGCCTGAAAATCCTGACGCGACTTCAAAGGCTACGACTTGTGGAGTAACAACGGGCGGATTCGCTCCAGTTTGTTGCGTAATGGTGTGTGAGGTCACACCATTCAATGCTCCAGGCAAGGAAACAGTGATGTCATCGCCATTGGCAAGCCCCGTCCAGGAAACTTCCACGCTGACCGTTGCCCGCGACTGACCGCCAGAGTAATAGCAGCCGGAAATCGTCGGCGTCGCCGAAACAGTTGAAAACAAATTTGATGAGCTTTTTGATACTCCCAAAAGACTCATCAATTGATTCATGCCTCGATAAAGCTTGCTGTAAGACTCTGAAAGAAAACTTGCTGCCGTTTTCGGCGCGGCATTGGCCGTCATACCGTAATAACCGGTCAACGTTAAAAAGCTTCCCAGAACAAGAACCACCACGAACAGCAATGTCGCCAAACGGCGCTTGCTGCTGCCGGAACCTGCCCTGGTAAGGCTGCTTTTTCCCAAATGCCCTTTTAATGAGTTGAAGACTAACTTCAATTTGTGTGTAGTTTTAAGGGAATGCATAACTTTGCTCCTGATGTTCCTAGGCGTATGCCACAAAAAGACTTTTCGCCAGTTTGGACGCCCTGCCATATTTTCAATGGCAACACGATCCAACTGGCAATATTTTCCGAGACAAGCAAACCTTGAGCTTTGACTCGTGCCTGAAATTTTGATCAATCAGATTTGGCTTTTGCGGATTACCACTGTGTCGTGTGAAGAAATACAGGATTCACCATGGTATTCAGTGAATCCTGTTCAAGTAGACACACTCACTCTCTGATTGCTTCCGTAAAGAATTGAAACTGTTTGTATTTTGGAAATGCGGCTTGCCGCCAGTGACAGCGCAGGAATAGTTCTTAAATGAGGCATTCCCGCGCTCGGCAAACCACCAAAAAGGTGCCAGCCTTTCCGTCCTTAGCCCCATTCCCTTCCGAGGCTGGCATTGATGAATAACACCCACTCAGTACAACTTGGAGCTTATGCTATCCACGATGGAGTTTAGGTCGGCGATTGTTTTTCTAGTGTGTTACTTTCGAAATAGACTGAAGCTCACGCTTGAAAAATCATGGCTGTGTTTGACACGCACTTTGAGCTAACAAAATAACTAGCGGAGCAAGTGTTTGGACTTGCTCCGCTAGCGTGCTGGTGAAGAATCGAAGATTGCGGACTTACGCAGAGGCACCGCCTTGTTGAGCTTACATCTCTGGCAAGCATTGGAATGAATTTTAGCCTCGCTCAGACTCAACGCGGAGGACGAACTGGAAGATCGTCGCCGTTAGAGCGGTGATCGTCAGGCTTTCCCGGCCGGTCTGCGAAAGCTATGTCGATATTGTGCCCAACGGTGACGACTGAAAGGGTCGCAGATGTCGCGACAATTATTTTTTCTTCCTCAGATGTCTCATTAACAAGGGGGGATCCGACTTTTCCTGTAACGACAGAAACCATCATTATGATTAGAAGGGCGATTAGAAAACATCCCCTCAGGAAAAATTTCACCCTTTCCCCGTACTTTTTTCTTGTGATCGTGTGTGTGTGGCTTATGATGTTCATGGTTTTTTCTTATTACCTCTCGCTCGCTTAATTGATTGCTTATCAAAAATCCGAGTTGGCGACCAAACCTGCAATTTTTGACTGCCTGCTTAGTCGCCAACACCGGTTCTGCGATGTACTCTGCTGAGGTACATTCGCAATTTATCAATTCGAGGAGAAAATTAGTGTGGCAGTTTCGCATCCCTATAAACTCCGGGATGAGCCTGCCATCAAGGTAGTGTGGCATTTTCGAATCATTGAATTTGTTACGCTTGTCATAGCCGCGAGTATGGCGTAAGTTTCCAGCCGAATCGTTACTACTAACTGCAAGGTGGTTTGAGTGCGTGGTGTGGTTGAAGTCACTTCTTTGGTAACAGCCAGACTTGAACGAGCCTATCAATTGGCCTTTTTCATTCTGGGAAACCCCGAAGCCTCCGAACGAGTCGCAATCGAAGCAGTAGACCGATTGCAAGTTGCTGTAGTAACGCAAGACCGCCGCTACTATTACATCCCCCAAGGTAGTCAGCGCCAGCTTGGTCGGTCCTCCGGTGCGCGCAGCAAAGTGAATTTCAGCGAATTGCACCTGTTGCAACGCTTGGTCTTTGACGAAACCGATGACGAGGAAAAAGAACAGGAACGCGCGGGGTTGGATGACCGCCGGTTGCTGATTCATTTTCTGAAGCACCTGGTTCGAATTACGATCAAGCGGAATTCGTTCTACGTTTCGCTGGGCATCACAAGATTGTTGCATCGCTATTCGATCAATGAAGCAATTGCGCTTTATGGGTTGTTGATGCAAAACCCCGGACGCGCCAAGGACAATTACTACTGGCGTTCTCGCAAAAGTCAGTTGTTCCAGGAAATGAAATCGCGCTTTGGTGAGTTGTTGACACTGACGCGCGGCGCTTATGGCGAAGAGCGTTTCGTCCCCCGCCTTGATCAGGCAAGCTACGCTGATTTCGTCGCACTCTGTTTTGATAAGTTTATGCCGTGGGAAACCCAATGCCCGCTGCCATCTGGCGAAAGCCCTGTGGCAGGCAGTATTCCGGCATTGGCCTTCGACGGCGATGATCCTGATGAAGAGCACCGCACTGAAGTCGCTCGTATGCATGCCTCCATGCATATGCAATGCCTCGGACGCTTGATCGCCGGGCTGGATATTGAACCGCCGATTACCCGTCTGGATTTGCCTGAGTTTAATCATCAAGAGAAACATAATCAGCAGTTCACCGAAAACAGTTTGCCAATGATCGAAACCGACCCTATGAACTCATCAGCCATGCGCGCCAAGTTGGAAGAGCGTCAGACGCGACGACAATCTGTGCAACAAACTCCGCGCCGAATCAAAATTTTGGTGGATCGCCAACCGCGAGCCACACTCGATTTAGAGTCAGCCAACCAAACAGAGTTCAAACTGCTCGAAGGTGAAGAATTTATAGAAATCCGTGCCAGCGAAGCCCCGGATCTTTGCCTGGCCCTTTACCCGATTGATTACGAAATGCTTCAACAAACCCTCACATCCGAAAAATTCACCATCGAGTTGACTGGCGACCAAAAGCTTCACTTCACCTTGACGCCTGAACGTGATGCCGAAGGCATGCTGACCGGCGCAGCAGTCTCTGCCAGCTATAACGGCCGCCAATCCTTTGGATTCAACTGGATTCGTTCTTGGTGGCCAAATCCAACTGTGCCTGTCTGGCGCTTCGCGTTGTTGGCCGCGTTATTCATCTTTTGCGGTTTAGGGAGCATCGCGCTGTGGCGTTTCTGGCAACCTGAAGCTTCAGATTCGGTTGCGGTTAATCGCAAAGACGCGGAAAGCTCGCAAACTCCAGTGATGAATGGGAACACAACGGGCCCCGGCGCAAACATAACGACCCCCAACAACTCAACGGCGCCGCAACGGCCATCCAATCCGCCCAGCACCCTGCGCGATCACGACGTTACCGAGACTGAAGCCGCTCCGGTCGTGGAATCACCCAAGCAAACTCGGCGGATATTTCTATCCTTGAACCGCGACGTAAATGAGTTTCGCTCAGAACTGACCAAACGCCTGAAAGAAGCCCGGCTGTGGGAGCTGAGCGACAAAGACGAGGCCGATACTGCGCTAGACATCAATTTATCTTCTGACGGCCGCGCGGCTTCGATCAGATTGATCAATGCCAAAGGTCGTGTGATCTGGCCGCGTTCCGCCAAAGGTCAGAAATATAGTGGGGATATTTCTCAAATCTCCGAAAGCATCGTTGCGGATTTGAAGAATGCCGCTCGCAATTGAAATCCCTTTAGGCAGGGCTCGCCGAATTGTTTATGATGCCCGCCTGCCTAAAGTTTGATCAGCTTATTTCGGCTCGCCTTGCAAAGTGAACGCCGCCCAATAATAGGGCGATTGCCACTTTTTCGTTTTCCACAACGAAAGCTGCGCCGAGCGCAGTGCAGCGGTGGGGCTTGATTTTCCGCTGATCAGTTCACGGTAAACGCGCGCCATCAACTCAGCCGTCGCCGCGTCATCCACAGACCACAGGCTGGAAATGACTCGCGGAACTCCAGCGTGCATAAAGCCGCGCGCCAGTCCGATCACTCCTTCGCCTCGAATTTCCTTGCCCAGACCTGTTCGGCAGGCGCTTAAAACCACCAATTCCGCCGACAGATTGAGTTTGTAAATGTCGTCCAAGCGAAGCACACCCAACTGGGACTCTCCCTTGTCATTGACCAGAGATAGCACCAACCCGGAAAGTTCCGGCGATTGGCCGTTGAGCAAGCCATGTGTGGCAAAGTGAACGTAACGATAAGGGCTAAGCAGGCCTTCTGTTGCCAAAGACCGATTGGCTTCAAAATCCAGCGCCAGCAAACGCTTGTTTTCCGGAGCCATGGAGGCAATTTTGAAGGCTTCGCGCCGTGAATAGTGTAAGCGGGTTAAACCTCCGGCATCGCGTTCCGTAGTTGATCGCATGCTGCTATCGAACGCTGTTGCCATGGGTTGATTTGCGGCAGAGTTTGCCGCACCGATTGGGGAGTCGTTTAGGGAGTCGTCTTGACTGAGGTGGAGTCGTTCGTCCAACCGGCTGAATACCGGATCGGCGACGATGGCTAGATCCTTGGTTGGTAAATGACGCGATTGGGTGTCGCGCCGTAATTCCGCCAGCACGGTTGCCGACGGCAGGTTGATGACCTCGTGGTTGACTAACAACGGCAGTCGGTGGTCCGTGATCGATGACCGGTTTGGCGCTTTTGACGGACCGGCCACCAAAAGCCGATCACCAGTTACCGGTTCCGGCAAAGCGGCAAACGGAATGTAATTCAAAATTCCGTCGCCCACCACCAAAAGCCGTTTTTGCCGGAGCATCTCGCTCACCGGTTGCAACAGCGTGCAGCTCAGCGATGCGGCAATCTGGCTTAGGTCACGTTCGGATTGAGCGATTCGTTGCTGCTTTTGTTGAGGAGTTTCGAATTTAACGATCTGGCTCCGAGCAGTCAGCAACTCATAAAACTTCAGCGCCTGCCCTTCGATTTCATCGCGCGGCGGCAAGATCGCCATTTCAAACTTGTCCTGGCCGATCGCCCAAACATAACTGCGCTTTTCTCCGAGCGAGTATTCGAGCATTACAGTATCCCGATCCAACAGCTGACGTTGAACCTCTATCAGCTTGAGCGGGGCTGGCCGCATCAGCGCGGCGAAGCGCGGATTTGCCCGCCGGATTTCGTTCTGCGCCTGGTCATACGCCGAACTCAATCGAACAATACTTTGCTCAACGGCATCAATTTCGCTGACAGACGCTCTCTTTCTTTGCAATGCGACGCGTTCCGACTTCCTGACATTCAGTTCCTGCCCAAGCTCTCGCTCGCGGTTTAGCAAATCTCGGCTGATGCCTGCTCGCAAATCAATCCGGCTTTCTGCAATCAGGTCCGCCAACGCTCTCGTTCTGGCGCTTTCGCTGACGAAAAATGCTTCCGCCAGAAATTCCTGTCCAGCGTGAGCGTTTCTCTGTAACTTGCCAGCCGTTTGCAGACTCTGCTGTTGCACCAGCAGATCAATATAAAACTCGTAATACTGTTGATTGGTCGCCGCAAACGAAGCGCGCAATTCCGGGCTGAGCAATTGCTGGCGTTGCGTTTCAAAAAACGTTAGCGCCAGTTCAATTTCCGCGCGCGACGCGTTGAAATTCCCCAAATCGCGCTCAACGCGCGCCAGATCACCGCGAATGTGAGCTTCGCGAACAACATCCCCAGTCGACCGAGCCAGCTCCAATGCTTTTTGATAAAGCTCCAAGGCTTCGTTTTTGCGTCCAGCCGACTCATTCAGCGCGCCCAGATTTTTCAGCGTCACTGCTTCGCCAACAGCGTTTTTCGTCGAGCGCCACAGTCCAAGCACTTGCTGGTAATGATGCGCGGCATTCGTTTTGTCGCCCGTCAGATCAAATAGCCGGGCCAGATTGGTCAAAACACTCGCTTCCAAATCCTGATCGCCCAGCGCCTGTGACTCGGTTAGCGCAAGCTGGTAACACTCCATTGCCTTGCTGTTTTGGCCCAGAGCTTTGTAAGCAATTCCCAGGTTAACCAGGATTCCGGTCTTGAGTGCGGCGTCGTGGAAAGCCGGGCTAAGCCGAAGTGCGGAGTTGTAACAATCAATGGCCTTACGTTTATCTCCAAGCGTTGAATAAAGCGTGCCGAGCGAGGACAACACCACCCCTTCGCGCTCTTGATCGAACTCTGCGCGACTGATTTCCAGCGCGAGTAAATTACTTTCCAAAGCCGCCTGATTTTCGCCCAAGTCCTGTTGCCGCAACGCCATCAGATAAAGGGTGCGAGCTTCTTCCAGCCTGTCATCGTGTTGAATCGGCGGCGTGCGCCAAAATTGCAACGAAGCGCGATACTGATCGACAACGCGCTGCAAGCCGTCCCGTCCCTGATCGGACTGACAGCTTAACTGAGTGGCCTGGGCCACCATTCTTTCGGCTTTCACGCGATCTTCATCACGAGCAGTTGCCGGACGCTGCTCTTCAATTCGCAAAACGTAATGACCAACCTGAGCGATTTTGACATTGCGAGATCGCGCGCGAATTTCAACCTGGTAGGTCGTTGGTTTGCCGTCTGCAAGCGGAGCAATGACCGATACGTTTTCTTTGCCGATGTAATCAGCCTCAACCAGTTTAACGCCTTCACTGGTGAGCAAAGTGGTAACAATTGCAACGTCTTTTTGTGCAACGCTCAACCGCAGATATTGTCCCGAAGGAAGTGTGAAGTGGTAACGGTGAACGGCATCACTCGTAAGTTGGCTGTCAATCACTTCACCGGGAATAACAAGCTTTGTGCCTTGAGATTGGCTCAAGTTGCTGGCCGCTGAAGCTCCAGCCACCATGGCCCAGTGCAACCAGAAGGCAAATAAGGAAAGTGAAGTCAGAGCTAGGCCAATTTTGAATCGCCTATGCAACCTGCCAGGCTTTTTGCGCCCAAAGTTATCAATGCGCGCGCACATAGCAGACAGCCTCTGACCTTTCGCAGAAATGACTTGGGGGATCATTCGTACCTCGCAGAAAGTCAGTGATTCGCTGATTAATCAGTTGTTCGCCGTAATCACTTATCGCCACACTGATTCAACGACTTGCTTGACCTTTGACAAATCGGGAATACAGACGGACAAAACCGCAACTCGACGGATAACCGCATTTGTAATATTCGTATTTTCTTGTTCTTGAATGCCCGCTCAGCTTTTTTGTGGGGTACGCTTAGTTTCGCAGAAACCAAAGTGTTAATCCGAGCTAAGAACGAAATTTAGTTGGGCGTCAGAACTTAAGTTAGCCCTACAGAAGAGTTCGCAAAAGGAAAGGCGACGATGCTGGGGTATTATATTTATTTGGCAAAAGTCGCAAAATGTGAGGCGAAATCATCTTCTTATTCTGATGCCGACCGCAATCTAACCTAATGATAAAAGTGTGACAAGTGCTTGACTGAATAATTTTTCACTTTAAAGGTACCGTCAGCGACAAGCTAGGCCGATCGCAATTCGGCCAAGCGCTTGCTAAACGAATTGGAAAAATCCCTTTCAAAGAAGATAATGCCCTTCCTAAATCGAGCTGATCTCTTCAACCAACTAAAAGGAGCGACTGAATGCCTTTGCGGACGCGGGAAAATCCGGAAAGCGGAATTATCGAAGTACAGGTCAATGATGACTGGGTAGATTTTGATAGTTACCGGAAAAAACAGATTGACGATGCTTATCAGAGCTCGGTCAAGTTCTTACGAGATCGTCTGGGCGAAGATGCCGCCGGGCAGATTGCTCAAAACACGGCGGATGATTCATTCGCTGAACCGTCATAATATTGACGCCAACTTTGAAATTGGATAACACGATGACCCCCAAAACCCAATTACTCGCGGCTCTTTTTTTGATGCTCACAGTTTCGCCTGTGACATTTGGGCAAGACATCCCGGCAGTGGACAGCCGACGCCAAGTGCGCCACCTTGATCTGACATATTCGCTTCCCGAATACAAAACGAAAGACGCCTGGTCGGCTCGTGCGGAGGAATTGCGTCAACAAATTCTGGTCAGCGCAGGGTTGTGGCCAACTCCGCCCAAACAACCGATCAAAGCAGTGATCTTCGATAAACTGGATCGCGGAGATCACACGGTCGAAAAGGTTTATTTTGAAAGCTACCCGGGTTTTTACGTCACCGGAAATCTTTATCGCCCCAAAAACGCGAACGGAAAACTTCCCGCAGTGTTGTGCCCTCACGGACATTGGGCGTACGGACGGTTGGAAAATCAGCAACTTAATTCCGGCCCGGCTCGCGCGATCAGCTTTGCGCGTCAAGGTTACGTGGCCTTCAGTTACGACATGGTCGGGTACAACGACAGTTCGACCATCACGCACAAGTTCGCGGATCATAACGCCACGGGCGTAGAAGCGTTGTGGGGAGTGAACCTGCTGGGACTTCAACTGTGGAACAGCATTCGATCGGTGGATTTTCTGCTGACGTTGCCGGAAGTGGACGCTTCACGCATTGCCTGCACAGGAGAATCCGGCGGAGGCACACAAACATTTTTGCTAATGGCGGTGGATGAACGAATCAAGTTGTCGGCTCCGGTCAACATGGTCTCGTTCCTGATGCAGGGTGGCAGTTTGTGCGAAAACGCTCCGAACCTGCGGATTGACACGAACAACGTTGAACTGGCTTCGTTGATGGCTCCGCGGCCGATGTTGATGGTTTCGGCGACCGGCGATTGGACCAGGAATACAATGACTTCTGAGTTCCCTGCCGTCCGCAGCATTTACAAACTGTTCGGAGCCGATGACAAACTGACGGCGGTTCAAATAGACGCGCCTCACAATTACAACCAGCTAAGCCGCGAAGCCGTGTACGGATGGTTCGCGCACTGGTTTTTGAAGCGCCCGGAAACAACTCCTCTCAAAGAGCGAGGAGTGAATATTCCCTCTGTTCCTGAGTTGCTGGTGTTTTACAGCCGTCCTCGACCTGAAAACGAATTGAGCGAAGCCCGACTGACTCAATCGCTGATCGAACAAAGAACGCGACAGCTTGAACAAGGACAGCCGAAAACCGCTGCTGATTTGGAAGAATTCAAAAAACAATTTGGCCCGGCCTTCAAATTTTCGCTGATGGCAGATGCTCCCCAGACGAACGAGGTCATTGCTTCTGCTCCCGAAGCTCAAAAAACCGGAAATTCCACATCAACGAAGCTGACGCTTTCCCGTCGCGGCAAAAGCGACCGAGTGGAATTATCGCTGCTGCAGAGCAACAAGTCGCAATGGGAGCAAACTGTGCTGGTGCTGGCGATGCCCGACACCCAGGAAATCAAGAGCCGAGACGAGTTGATGACTTCTCTGGCCGCAGCTGGTTACGTTGCAGCAACCATCAACTTATTGCCTCAAGCGCAAAACTCCGAACAAGCGAAAAAGTACCGCTATTTCACCACTTATAACCGCACGGACGCAGCAACTCAGGTGCAGGATATATTGACGGCTCTGGCGTATCTGAACGGGAAAACTTCTAAACTGAGCGTCATCGCGCTTGGCAAAACTGGCACGTTGGCTTTGCTGGCCAGAGGGTTGGCTCCAAAACTTGACCGCATGGTTGCCGATGCAGCGGGATTTGATGCAACCAGCGACCAGGAGTTTTTGGCCCGGCTGCCAATTCCCGGGATTCGCCGCGCCGGAGATTTTTCGACGGCGATTACCCTGGCTCCGCTGACGCCGCTGCTGATTCACAATACCAACGGGAAATTCCGCACCGAACGGATTTCGGAAACCTATCAGCGGCTTGGCCGCGCAGAACATTTCAAAACTTCATCCACACTGATTAGCAACATAGAGTTGCTGAACTGGCTGTCATCAAAATAACCAAGGAGAAAAATGCCTGAAGGACGCAGTGAAATATCCAATTCTCAAACGCTAGTCATTGAATTCAACGAGTTGAATTACGAAGCGCTTGAACAACAAAACGGTGTCGCCACCGTCGTCAAATTCAAACTCGACAATCCGGGCGTCAGCGCTGGTGACGTTCTGCTGGTGTTGGCCGGAGAAGACATTCAGTTTCACGGGTTTATCGGAGGAATCGAAAACGGCTGGGGGATCGCCACCGACCGCAACGGTTCCAGCTTGCCAGCTTCGATTCAGTAAATCAGTTTGGCTCTTCGCTGAATTCCCTGCTGGGCTCTAATCCAAAGCGATTCCATTTGGTGGCTAATGAACCGAGCTTGTTCGCTTTGGGTCAGCAGCGCAGCGAAACCCCAGACTTGGCCCTTTGTCTTCAGGTTTAACCCAAACGCGCGTCGTCGTCATCGCATATTCTTTCGGGTAATCGAATGATCCGCCGCGAACGACCTGATAGGTTCCCTGATAACCTGCTTCACGCGGAGTCTGCCGGTCACTTCCGGGATAGTGACTGAAATCGGTCGCCGTCCATTCAAAGACATTTCCTGTCAGGTTCAAGATTCCGGCCGGCGTAGCTCGATCCGCATACGTGTCCACGTTACGCGGATACGCTAGCCGGGATTCTTTTGTATTCGCCGCTCCATCAATCCACTGGTCGCCCCACGGATACAAATTCATTTTGCCGTTTGGAGTTCCGGCATCCTTTCCGCGAGCGGCGTATTCCCATTCCTTTTCCGTCGGCAATCGATAAACAAACCCATCATTCCGTTTGGTGGTCAACCAGGCGCAATATTCAACGGCGTCTCTGTAACTGACGTGAGTCACAGGAATTTGTCCCGCATTGGCGGGCGGCTCCGCTGCTTGCCAATTGCTAGGGGCGGCATGGCCGGTTTTGACAAATTCGCCATATTCCGCATTTGAAACTTCGGTTTTCGCCAAAAAGAAATTCTTCACCTGCTCCGGGTGCGCGGGGTAATCGTAGCTGAAGATTTTGATCGGCCCTGTCGGCGAATTGAGGGCGAATTCTTTTTCGGCATCAGTCAGATTCCGTCCCATCATAAAGTTGCCGCCTTCGATCAGCGCCATGCCTTCAGGAATTGCCACTGTTGAACCACTGCCTGCGCCGCCAATGTTTGTCGCTCCTTGCTGGGCATCGTCGCGATTTTTCAGAAGAACTGTTGCGACAACGCCCGCCAAAACCAGAACGATCAAAATGCTCAACCAAATCATCTTGGAACTGCCGCTGCGCGCGCCTGTAGCCACAACCGTTCCGCGCCCGACGCCTGCGGCATTTGTCAATCGGCTTGAATCAGTTTTGACGGCGACATTCGTTCCAGTAGGCGTATGTTCAAACCGTTCAGTCGGAGCGGCAGAGCCTCCCGCATCGAATGCTCGCGTCTCTCGCTTCCGGCCCAAATCCAAACCCAGCGCGCCATCGAAAGCCAGAATGGCTTCCTTGAATTCATCCGCCGATTGAAAGCGCTGTTCCGGGCGTTTGGCCAACGCGCGCATCACAAGCTGGTCTAACTGTTTGGGAATGGCAGGATAAAACGCCGAGGGCGGCGGCGGTGTTTCGGCTACATGTTTGCGACGAAGCGAAATGTCCGGACTGGTTTCAGGGTCAGGCGCAAACGGCAATCGCCCGGCAAGCATTTCAAACAAGGTAATGCCCAGTGAGTAAATATCCGAGCGCCCATCGAGATCAGACAGACCAAACTGCTGCGGCCCCAAAATAGCTTCGGGCGACATGTAGGCGCTGGTTCCGGGCGTCAATTTTTGGGTAACAGTTTTGCTTTGTTGCACTTTGACGATGCCGAAATCGCTGACCTTGATGTTTTCGGTATCCATCATTAACAAGTTCGCCGGTTTGATGTCGCGATGAACGATGCCGACACGTTCGTCACCTTCCCAGCGATATTTGAAATTGTGCGCATACTGCATGGCGTCAAGCGCCTGAACGAAAATCTTCAACGCGCGTTTGTGCGGAATCGGACCGGTTTCATAAGCGATCATTTCAGCCACATTGGAGATGCGCCGGTTTTTGTGCTGGTAACCGGGCATGTATTCCAGAATCAAAAAGTGCTGATCGCCTTCGACGGCAAATTGAATGACGCTGACAATGTGCGGGTGTTTGAACTGGACTTGCAGGTTGGCTTCGCGGATGAACAATTCGCGCAACAAGGTCGCCTGACGTTCATTGGCGGAATAACCGGTCAGCGTTTTGATGGCGACTTGCTGTTTGTATTCTGTCAGAAAGGCGCTTTCGGCGAGATAAACCTTGCCCATTCCCCCTTCACCGACTTCTGAAATGATTTTATAACCGCAAACGATTTTGCCGATCAGATTGTTGTTCATAGAGTAGTCAGGAGTCGGAAGCCGAGAGATCGAAGCCGGTTTTGATGAAAACGACCGGCTCCGCCCACCGACTTCCGACGACTCGCGATTTAGCCTTTCTTCTTTTTCGCCTTTTCGTCTTTTCCTTTACCGCCGCCAGATTTTTTCTGGATATCGCTGAGCGCATTTTTGAACAATTGATTGTCCGGCTCCAACTCGGAAGCTCGCCTGAACGCAGCAGTCGCTTCATCCAAACGGCCTTGCCGGTAATAAGCAACGCCCATGTTCGAGTATGCTTGCGCATTGCGCTCGTCGAATTGAACCGCCAATTGATAATTGGAAATGGCTGCATCCAGTTTTTGCAGCATCAGGTACGCCGTTCCTAGATTGTTATGAATGACAGAACTACGCGGCTCTAGCTTCGCGGCAATCTGCAATTCATCTAACGCTTCGGTCGGGCGATTCACGTTCAAAAATAAATTGCCCAAACTATTGCGCGGGACCGCCCAGGTCGGATCGTAACTCTGCGCTGCAACGTACGCGTTGATCGCTTCGTTGTACCGCTTCTGCATGTACAAAATGCCCGCCCAGTTCAAATGAACAAACGGGTCTTTTGGTGCAAGCTCAAGAGCTTTCTTGCCTTCGGCGTTGGCGCGATTGAAATCCTGCAATTCGGCGTAAACGCGTCCTGCCACGGTGTGCGCCAAGGAAGATTCCGGTGCCAATTGAATCGAACGTTCGACTGCCTGTTGGGCTTCGTTCAGCCGTTTTTGCACGCGAAGCGCGTTCGCCAATCCGGCATACGCATCCGGCCAGGCAGGTTCTTTCCTAATGGCCACGTTGTAATTTTCAATTGCGCGATCACGGTTTTCGCGCTTGCCAGTGCGGAACAATGCATTGGCGTAATTGTTGAAAATGCCTGCGTCGCTGGCTCCGGCTTTCAAGGCTCCCTCGTACTCGGCGACAGCTTCTTCGTATTTGTTCAATTCGTACAGTGAATCGGCTCGCCCACGTTTGGCTTCCACCGAAGCCGGATTCTGTTCGGCAGCTTTTTTGTATTCGGCATCAGCGTTGGCGTAATCTTTGGCGTCAAACAGAGCTTCAGCCAATCCAAGCCGGGCGTCTATAGAATCTGCTTTCAAAGCCAGCGCTGCACGAAAAGCCTCGGCGGTCGCTCGCGCATCGCCTTTGCCGATCAAGGCTTCTGCTTTCGCCAGACTTTCATCAAACGGACTTACCGGCGGCTTGGATGGCGTCGAAGTCGAAGAATTTGAAGGCGGCGCGACTGGTTGGTTTTTCGGTGGAGTCACAACTGCGACAATCGCTCCAGAATTGCTGGTACCGGAAGCAGGGCCCGAATTGCCACTGCCTGATCCTTGAGGTGAACTCTGCGGCGATTTCTGATTGGGCTTGCTGCTCGAACCGCCAAAGCCGCTAACATCTGCCAGCATATCCCTGCTGGCAGGGTTTGGGCGCGTCGCCAACTTGCGTGCCGGGCGTTTTGCCTGCACCAGCGGAATCGGCTCAGCGCTAACGCCCAAATGTCCGATGGTTTGTGCTTCGGTTTTCGTGATGAACAACGAAAGAGAAATTACGACGACGCTTGCCTGATATAAGGCGCTTCTGGCTGATTTGAGATTTAGACCGCTTTTCATTTCCATCTGGCTCCAAACTGTTGATGCGATACCTGACTGCTCATCAGGCAAAATCCGGGGGCACAGACACGCCGCATCTTACAACAAGTCTGCTCAGGATGAACAACTTTGCTCAATAGAAAGCGCACAGAAATGACATGAACGCCGGGCCTCTTCTCAGCTCCCCTGCCGCAGCGTGTCATTCGCCTCAAGTACCGCGTGATCAGTAATTTTCCCTCTCACACTTTCTCAATATCGGCCCAATCGGGAGGGTGGATTTCTTGACACTTTTGTTGAACCCAACGTATGATGCATCGCGTTTTCAATAAGAAGTACATCACAGTATTAGTCACCCAAACTTAAAGGTCTTACAGATTTTTAGGTCGTAAACAGTTCAGCTAAAAGGAAAGAAACCAGCAGTATGTTAGGCGGATACATCGGAGAAGCTTGTCAGCGGATCCTAAACCGTATTGTTCACCTGCTTGCCCGGCTGGACCCGAATCCGAATGCGTTGTCAGTGATCGGACTTGGCATTAACGTGTTGGCGGCTTTCCTGTACGGCTATGGGCAGTTTTTTTTCGCAGGCTTGGTGATGATCTTTGCCAACATCTTCGACATGTTGGATGGGCGTGTGGCCAGGTTAACGGGGCGCGTTTCCAAGTTCGGAGCCTTTCTGGACTCGAGTCTGGACCGGTTATCAGACATGATTGTTTTTCTGGGTATCATTATTTTCTATTCCCGCGATACCGAATACCACAGCACACTTTACGCAGCATTGACGGGCGCAGCCTTGATCGGTTCGGTCATGGTCAGTTACACAAGCGCGCGAGCTGAATCGTTGATTCCGAAATGCGATGTCGGTTTTTTACGAAGACCGGAACGGGTTGTTTTATTGATCCTCGGTTCATTGACGGTTTGGCCTAAATCATCAAGTCCTTTTCTAAACAAGATGCCCGCGACAATTTGGTTGATGGCGATCTTGTCTTATTGGACGTTTGCGCAAAGACTATTTCATACTTGGCGTCAAATTCGTGAAATGGAGGGCCAAGCGTCGCCTTCTGTTTCCTGAGGGAACGGCCCAGATTCGATTGAGCCAAACGCGGTTTATAAGTACACAGTGAAGCTATCAGGTAGACTAACCCGGCAAACGCAAAATGTTGTTTTGCCCAAGTTATCTGGAACGGCTCCCTTTTCTGGTAGCTTCGCTTTCACCACCCTTTATGAGAAAAACACTTAAGAAAGATTCGATGATTTGTCCCTGTTGCGGCGAAGTTCGTGAAATTGCTGCAATTGAATGCACTGCTTGCGGCGCCCGTCAAATTGGTGAACCAATGGCCAAACCTGACGTTCTGCTGCCCAAGCTCGGCATTTCTTTCGCAGCGCTGAGCTGCGTGATTCTGACCGTGCTAACCTTTTTGTTTGTCTGGATTTTGAGCAATGACATGAAAGTCGGCAGAGTCATGCTCGTCTGGGCAATCGGTGATGCAACAAAATTCACTCACGAGTTGCTGCAAAACGACCCCAAGCTTCCTTATCACAGAATTTTCAGCTACGACGCGTACAAGTTTGCTGCGATGCTGGCGTATGGATTAATTCCGCTGTCGGCATTTGGCATCTGGCTGAGCCGTCGTGCGGCAAAAAAAGCCAGCGAAGCTCCGGCCCAGTATGGCGGTTTGTCGCTTGCGCGTTATTCAACCGTAATGTCTGGCATTTTGTTGGTGGTCTTTACAACTGTGTTCACGTCATCCATTCCCGGAATGATTGAAAGAGGCCGAGCCAAAAAGGCAGCGGCAACACGGGCCAAAATGTATGCGCTGCACTATGAAGCGCTGCAAAGATATCACCACGAATACGGCAGTTATCCGCAGGAATTGACCGACCTTACACGAGTAAACGCTGAAGCCGTTCCCCACAATGATTATTGGGAAAATGATTTCAGCTACCAACCGGTCGGAGTCATCGCCTCACGTGGCAGCGCGATCAGTTTCAGCGAATACAAACTCGTTTCCGCTGGCCCGGATGAAAAGTTCGGAACCGCTGACGACATCACGATGGTTGACGGCATTGTTGTTGACACACCTCCCAATAGTGAAACAACGACATCCGTATCCGAATCCGTGCCTGTAAAATCTCAACGGCGATAAGCCGCACAGAAATTCAATGAACATCTGTTCTTGAATGCTTAAGAAATGAAGAACGGCCTCATGTCGCATGGCAATTGTCGCCAACTTACTTGAGGCCGTTTTTACCTTATTCCCCATTGCCCCAAACTCTGAAGCAGAAGCATGCGCCATAGTTGGCTTGTTCGTCTTTACTACCGATTGCGTGGTCGTGATCCCTTGGCGGAATACTATGCCTGGCTGGTTCAATTCGGCCGTGTCACAGAAGGCCGAGTTTTAGACTCCCAGCTAGATGATTCTGGCCTGACAACGATCTTCTACCGATACAACATCGCCAATGTGGATTACGAAACATCCCAAAGGTTGTCCGCTGACCAACTTCAACGCAATCAACTCTACGTTCCAGGCGCGAGCATTACTGTTCGCTACGATCCTAAAAATCCAGGAAGCTCAATCGTTCCTTGATGGTGTTTGGTAGTTGGGAATTGGTAGTTGGCGGATCATCATCGGCCGACGCCACCAACCACCAGCCACAAATCACCCGCCACCGCCCTATGTTTCACAAAATCCTGATCGCCAATCGAGGGGAAATTGCCGTCCGGCTGATTCGAGCCTGCCGCGATTTAGGCATTTCGCCCGTCGCCGTTTATTCCGAAGCCGACCGCGAAGCTCTGCATGTGCGACTGGCTGACGAAGCCTACTTCATCGGCGAAGCTCCTGCGGCGCAAAGTTATCTGGTTGGCGAAAAGATCATTGATGCCGCGAAAAAGTCCGGCGCGGAAGCAATTCATCCAGGCTACGGTTTTCTGTCAGAACGAGAATGGTTTGCTCGCGCAGTTGGCGAAGCAGGATTAACCTTCATTGGCCCCTCGCCCGAATCCATCGAGATGATGGGCGACAAAACCAACGCTCGCGTCGCCGCTGTCAAAGCCAAAGCGCCCATCGTTCCCGGCACCACAGAGCCATTGAAAGACGACGCGACCGCTCGAAAAGTAGCGGCGGGAATCGGTTACCCTGTGATGATGAAAGCTGCGGCAGGCGGAGGCGGCAAGGGCATGCGAATCGTTCGCAACGACGAAGAAATGGCTGCAGCGTTGCAAATGGCCAGCGCAGAAGCCCAAGCCGCGTTTGGCGATCCATCCGTTTACCTGGAAAAGTTGATCGAGCGCCCGCGCCATATCGAAATCCAAATTGCCGCCGACAAATTCGGCAACGTCGTTCATTTAGGCGAGCGGGAATGCTCCATTCAGCGCCGCCATCAAAAAGTCATCGAAGAGTGCCCGGCAAGTTTCAATGACGCAGACTTGCGCGCTCGCATGGGAGCTGCTGCTGTCGAAATCGCGCGGGCGGCAAATTACTTCAGCGTAGGCACAATTGAATTTCTGGTGGATGCGGATCGCAACTTCTACTTTCTGGAAATGAACACGCGATTGCAGGTGGAACATCCTGTAACCGAGATGGTCACTGGCGTTGACCTGGTGCGCGAACAGATTCGCATTGCCGCCGGTGAGCCGCTGAGCTTCAAACAGGAAGATATTCGCTGGACGGGTTCGGCCATCGAATGCCGCGTGTATGCTGAAGACCCAGACAAAAATTTTCTGCCTTCACCCGGAAAGATCACCCGATTGCGAACGCCATCAGGCCCAGGCGTGCGCGACGACAGCGGCGTGTACGAAGGCTGGGAAGTGCCGCTGTTTTACGATCCGATGATTTCCAAACTGGCGACCTGGGGAGCGACTCGCGACGAAGCGATTGGCCGAATGCGACGCGCGCTCGGCGAATATCATGTTGGTGGAATACGGACGACAATCCCCTTCTTTCAATCGGTGCTCGGCGATGAAGAGTTCCGCCGAGGTGACATTGACACGGGCTACATCGCACGATTCCTGGAACGACAATCAGCGTCAGCGGTTCCCGAGGACCAGAGCGAGCTTCAAATCGCCGCCGCCATCGCCGCCGCAACGAGCTTTACGCAACAGACGCGAGCGCAACAAATCAGCAGTTCATCCAACGAATCCGCAAAAATCAGCAAATGGAAAGCCGCCGGACGAGTGGGTCGTTAAGCTCGCCCGCCAGTTCATCAACAAGGAGGCAAGATGCGCCCAATTTTCCTAATTGCCAGTCTTTGTTTAGTTCTGACTTCGTTTGCCTTTGCGCAGCAATCCGAAACTCCGACGAATCAGCAACCGATTCCTATCGCAGCCGTTTCGGGCCAGCCCAGCGACATCGTGCCCGTCCCCGAACCGTCCGAAAAAGCCGTGCAATATCACAACAGCGGTCTGGTGTTGTGGGTCTTCAATCTTTTATGGAGCTTGGCGATTCCGGCATTGTTTCTCTTCTCAGGATTTTCGGCGCGCATTCGCGACTGGGCGCAAGCAATTGGCAAGAAGTGGTTTTTCGTTGTCGGCATTTACTTTGCGATTTTCACGCTGATCAACGCCGTGATTGATTTTCCGCTGTCGTATTACGAAGAGTTTTCTCGCCAACACGCTTACGGCTTATCGAATCAAACCTTCGGCAAATGGATGAGCGATTCGCTAATCGGTTTAGCCATCAGCTTAATCGTAGGCTTTCTCCTTGCCTGGATTCCTTATCTGCTTTTGAAAAGAAGCCCGCGCCGTTGGTGGTTTTACACAGGGTTGCTGTCCGTCCCGTTTATGATCCTAACAGTGCTGGTGCAACCGGTTTGGATCGATCCGCTGTTCAACAAGTTCGGCCCGATGAAAAACAAAGAGCTGGAAGCCAAAATCCTGGCCTTGGCCGAGCGCGCTGGCATAGAAGGCGGACGCGTTTACGAAGTCGCCAAAAGCGAAGACACAAAAGCGTTGAATGCTTACGTCACGGGCTTCGGCAGCACCAAACGAATTGTGTTGTGGGACACAACCATCGCCAGAATGAACGAAGACGAATTGCTGTTTGTAATGGGTCACGAGATGGGGCATTACGTGCTTGGCCACATCTGGAGATCGCTGATTTTCCTACCGCTGGCGGTTCTGTTGATGCTGTATTTGATTCATCGCACATCTGGCTGGGTGCTCAGCAAGTACGGAAATCGTTTTGGCTTCAGCGAACTGTCTGATGTGGCATCACTGCCGTTGATCATTTTCCTGTTCAGCATTTTCGTGTTTTTTTTCATGCCAGCATTAATGGCGTTTACTAGATATCAGGAACACGAATCGGATCGCTTTGGCTTGGAAATCAACCAGAACAACCATGCTGCCGCGACCGCCTTCGTCAAATTGCAAACAGACAATCTGGCAATTCCACGCCCGCATTGGCTGGTTAAGCTGTGGCAAGCCAGCCATCCTCCGCTCGGCGAGCGAATTGATTTTTGCAACGAATACCGGCCGTGGACAAAAGGCGAGCCGTTGCAGTACGGTCATCTTTTCCAAAAAGCAAAAGACGCAAAGTAGGCAAGGGATTTTGATGAAACTGGAATTGGAACTTGACGGACAACTGATCGAAGCGGAATTCGATTCGACGAATGGCAGCGCGCAGCTTACGTTCAACGAACAGACGCACAAAGCTGAAGTTAACCAGCCGGAGCCGGGCTTTTTTGTCGTGCAACTGAACAATCGCGTGTACCGCTGCGCCGTGGAAAAATCACCCAGCGGCGCAACAGAAGTCGTCGTCAATGGCCAACGCGTTTCCGTCAACATTCGCGACAAAAAGCACTTGCGGGGCAACGCTGGCGGCGGCGCAGGCTCCAGTGGCAAAGTCAGCCTGATTTCGCCTATGCCCGGCAAAGTTGTTCGCATTTTGCTTAACGCCGGAGATGAAGTCGCGGCCAATCAAGGCGTATTGATCGTCGAAGCGATGAAGATGCAGAACGAAGTTCAATCTCCCAAAGCCGGTAAAGTTGCCGAAATCCGTGTCACCGAAGGCCAGACGGTCAACACAGGAGAAACGCTGGCGGTGATTGAATGATCTGACGCAAAGTCGCGAAGATGCCAACGGCAACTCAAGTGCCTGATTCCCTCTTTTGCGCTCTTGCGGTTTGGCTTGAAAATGCTGTTTCTAAAAAAATTAGTGCAGCGCGATTCATGCAGTGATATTATGCGCCCGCGTTTATTGCTACTTGCCCCGCTTCCAACCTGACCCCGCATTCCAACTTCAGTCAGGATCGTTATGAAAATGCAGAAAATTTCACTCCTGAGCGTGATCTCGTTGTTCTGTTTGATTACTGTCACGCTGTTCACGTCTTCCATCAATAGTCTTGCGCAGAATCGCAGTGCCTACTCTGTTCAAATCGTGTCTTCATCCAATGAAGCCGATGCTCTGGCAACCATAGCGGACCTGAAATCCAAAGGCGTGGAGTCGTATCTGATCAAGTCCGAAGTGCCGGGCAAAGGCACTCGCTACCGTGTTCGCGTCGGCAAGTTCGCCTCCTTGCAAAACGCCAAAGCTGCGGGCGATCAACTAATTGCCAAAGGTGTGATTACGGAATTTGCCGTGATGGCGTACGAAACACCGACGTCTGCTGTCGCCGTTCGACGCGAGCCCAAAAAAACTCAAGCCGCGACGAATCCCACACCTGAAAAGCAGTTGACCGAAAAACAGCAAAGCGAAACTGCCGAAACTGTTGCCGCGCCTGCCGAACAAAAGTCATCCGTCGAATCAAAGGAAGCAGCCAAAGAAACTGAGCAAGCTGCCACGACAGGAACTGCCGGGACAGCCAAAACGGAGCCGCCCGCATCTGCGGAACCTCCAGTTGTAACGAAAGAAGCTCCGAAAACAGAAATCAAACCCGAACTCAAGACAGAATCACCGGAGACAAAACCGGAAACCAAATCCGAACTCAGGACGGAACCCAAAACCGAGCCGCCAGCATCCACGGAAAATCCAGTTGTAACGAAAGAAGCTCCGAAAACAGAAATCAAACCCGAACTCAGGACGGAACCCAAAACCGAAGTCAGCCCGGAAGCCAAGCCTACGGAAACGAAAACTGACACAGTGAAAGCGCCTGCTGCGGCAGAAGCGAGCGTGTCCGCCGAAAAAGAAAAAGAAGAACCGAAAATTGCCATGTCTCCTGTCGCCGATGCGCTGGCTGAATTCGCGCTTGCCAAAAGCAATTGGCGACTGGCTCGTCGAGCGGCGGAAACGGACAAAAACCTGCGCGCAATTCATTTCGTAGATTCGATGACCGGCTGGGCGGCGGGCGACGCCGGAGCCATTTATCGCACAACAGATGGCGGCAGAACCTGGAAACCGCTGCTAAGCGGAGTGTCTGCCAACATCAACTACGTTTACTTTCTGGACTGGAACCACGGCTGGATGATCGGCGATTCGACCAGCAAAGACGATGAAGGCGAAACCGTACTGCTTAGCACCATCAACGGCGGGCGCACCTGGATGATTCAGAAGCTGCCCAACCTGCTCAGCGTGCATTTCACAGACCTGCAAAACGGATGGGCCGTGGGTCGCAACTCCACCCTGTTGCACACCACCAACGGCGGAGTGGATTGGAAGCCCGCCGAACAGATTCAGGCCGTCGTCGGTTTGCCCGTGGAATCGTCCAGCTACAATTTCGGATTCCGCGACGTGTATTTCCTCGATCCGGATCACGGTTGGCTGATCGGCAACTTTTACGGTCGCGCGCAAAACAACATCGGCGGATTGTTTGTCACTTCCGATGGCGGCAAAACCTGGAAACGCGTTCCGCTGACTTTGGAAACCAAATATGTTTCAGGCCGCTTCACGCCCGGCACGATCAACTCTGTTCGCTTCACGGACGAAAACACAGGCAGCGTGACCGGCGAAATGAAAGACGGCGAAAACCGATTCTTTTTCGCGCTGCACACCCGCGACGGAGGCAAAACCTGGGAACAGCACCGCACCAGTGTCCGCTCCAATCTCAGCACACAATTCCTTGACCCAGTGAATGGCTGGATGGCCGCATTCGCTCCCCGCGAAGGCAGCGCCGAAGCTGTCGTTTATGACTCCACTCTGATGCGCACCGACAACGGAGGCCAATCCTGGCAAACCGACTTCACCGCCAAAGGCAGCCGCATCCGGAGTTTGTTTTTCCTTTCGCCGCAAAAAGGCTGGGCCGTCGGTGATCGTGGAATGATTCTCCGGTACGAAGAGAAAACTAAGGCGATGAACTAAGCCTTGTAAGCCTATCCAAATTGGAAAAGGAAGAACAATGTTAAAACTACAAGGCACTAGAATCTTAGCTTTGCTCTGCATCGTTTCGATCTGTTCAAGTCATTCACTGTCAGTAACCTTAACCACTAATTCAATTTTTGAACAATCTCAATCGAATTTGTCTCTGGAAGTAAAACAAGCTATTGAGCTTTTGCAGAGTAATCGTGTCATTGAGGCGACAGAACTTTTGCAGCAAGCAGTTAAGAAAAATAAGGATGATGCAGAAGGCTGGCAATTTCTCGGAGTGGTCCTGTTCCGGCAGGGGAAAGTTGATGATGCTAAACGGGCGTTTGATCAGTCTGTACGTTTGAGTCCAAACTCAGCTGCTCCTCACAATGGATTGGCGTCATGCTTTTTGCAAATTGGGAAGTTACGTGATGCTGAAAAAGAAGCTCAGCAGGCATTAAAACTTAACCCACAAAGCGATGAGGCGAGGTATTTCCTCGCCTCTGTACGCTTGAAAGATGGGGATAGCTTTGGTGCAGTTGAAGAAGTAGAAAAAGCAATTGAAGCTAATCGTTCATTTGCCGTAGCTTACACCTTAAAAAATCAGGCGTTGGTCGAAATTTTCAGCCGTGTAATTGATCCGTCATTGCAACCTAACGAAGCGTCTGAACGTGAGCAAGGTTTGATCTTGGCTGGATTAGGCTTTGAGCCGATTCAATCTGCACCCAAACGTGAAGCTCATATTGACCAAGGGAAACGGTTTGATAAAGCGATAGAGGTGATAGAACGTTCTATTCAGCTTACCCCTCAAGTACAAGAAGCAAAACACTGGCAAGCACTAGCTGAATCCCTACGATATTGGAAACCTTGGATTCAAGGTGATGATAACAAACCATCAACACCTGCCATTGTACCGATCGATAAAGTTAACAGTCGTCCACGTATTTTGAATGCACCGGAAGTTCGCGGCGTCTCAGCCAATCTAACCGCAACGGCAACTCTTCTGGCTTTGCTAACAGATGAAGGCAAAGTATTGCACACATTAATAACTCGTCGCCCAGGGCAAGGATTAGCTCCATTGATGTTATCTGTGACCGAGAAAATCACTTTTACCCCTGCAACGCGAGACGGAAAAAATGTCGCTACAGTAATAATGTTAAAATACAAAATTGCTGCGGGCCGCGTTGAAGTTTCTTTAGCAGAAAAATAAGACAGTCATTCTTTCTCAGTGCGGCCTGATGAATGGCAGAATCAATTCCACCAAAATCAGCACGACAATGATGACTTCCAGCGCCTGGCTTTGCGCGGTGTGAAGCCGGTCGTTCGTCAGATCGTAAAAGTCTGTGATGATTTCCAGTTTGCGCGAAATCGTCGTTTCCCATTCCTGAAGGTAAAAGCGTTTGGCCGCCGCCGAATGCAAGCGGGCCAGAAATAAATCGCCGACCAGCTTCAGCGCATTTTCCACACGTTCGGCCAACAGCGCGTATTCCAGTTTTAGTTCGGCTAAATCTTCGACGGCTTTGCGATAGGGCGTTCGCAGCGGAATTGGCCATTCGATCCGTTTACGAACCAGGCTGCCGTATTCGGCAATGCGTTTGTCTAGTTGGCGGTCGATGTAACGAGCTTCCAACAACTCGACGTTCAGCAGTTCCAGCACGTTGGCCGTGTCTTCATAATCGGGATCGTAAATCACCGCCGCGTTCCAATCCACTAAAGTCACATCGTGCTCGTAATAACTGATGCGCTGCGCCAGAGCTTCATCCTGCTGCATCGGGCTGAGTTTTTGTTTTTCAAATCGCAAGGTTTGCGCCAGCGTGGCTCGATGATGAGCGGTCAACTCTTCAGCGGTCAGCGGTTCATCCAGCTTTTCGACGATGAACAGGTAATAGTCTTCCATCAGTTCGGCGAGTTTGGGGCGAACAATGGCCGATTCAATCTTCAGCATCAGAGCTTCGACCTGTTCTTTGGCATGAATTTCCAGATTCAAACCGTACAGGTCGTGACTCAGTTGAGGCAATTCATCCAACGACACAGCTTCGGTCGCCGCCAGATTCCAGCGATAAGAAATGCTGACGGCTCCAAAGTCGAAAACCGTCGCCTGAATGTTTCCCGGCGAAGCGAAATGGCCTGTGGCCAGTCCCAAATGCAAAATTTGCGGCGGCTTGGTGTACTGCAAATACGTCGGCGTCTGTTTTTTGCGAGACAACGGCTGAATAGGAGTCGTCGCCATCATCGCGCTCAACCGTTCCAGAGAAACTTCGTACCCGACATCAAAGGCGAACATCGCCACAACCTGACCTTGCAAGATTCGCGTCATAAACAACCTCATATTGGAGACTGATTTCGCAATCAGGATGAGCGATCCTTCCAAAAGCCGCAAGTTCACTTTCAACGTTATGACGGCAGGTAAAAACGGATAATGCTGCTTCAGAAATGATGATGGACTCCGGGACGCTGGCCAGGACTTGTGGGGAGTCGGCTTTTATGCGCATTGGCAGTTTGCCATCATCATTTCTGAAGCAGCACCAAAACGAAGTGAAAGAGCGCAGGTTGCCCAAAAACCTGCGCTCTCACGGTGATTGAGAGCGAATCGGATGCCCTCTGGCTGAGCTGCAAAATGGCTATGTCGAATTCTGTAGGTGCCTCGTAACTTCGTTCGACGGGCGCAATGTAAACGAAAAGCATTGAAGCAGTTGCGACGCTGGTCACAGCTCAGGTGTGAGATGAGTCACAGGAGGTGATGAATTCAAAAATTCATCATTCAGCATTCAACCTTCAGCATTTTTAGCAGCGCTTGGCCAAAGCTTGCGGGTTGTGAATAGTGATGTGGTATTGGCGATCTACAGACAAGTAGCCGCGCTCTTTGTACGCGACAATGACTTTGTTGATATGTTCGCGCGAAGCTCCGATCAAAGCGGCGATGTCACCCTGAGTCAAACGAATTGGAATGTACAGATCGCCGTTGGGCTGGGGCTGGCCATAACGCTTGGAAAAAGCGACAAGCTGTCGCGCAATTCGATTTTCGACTTCCAGCCGTGCCAAAGAACGAATCTGGTCGTCGGCAATCCGCAACCGAGCAGACAAAATACACGCCATGTTGTAAGCCAGCCGAGGCATGCTCAACAGATATCGTTGAAATGTCGCTTTATCCATCCATAACACTCTGGCGGCTTCCAGCGTAACAACGCTGGCTGAACGCATCGGCTGATCCAGCGCGCTCATTTCGCCAACACTATCTCCCGGTCCCAGGATGGCATAAATCACTTCCGAACCGTCTGCCTGCTCGGCGCAAACTTTGACCGTGCCGCTGAGAATGAAATAGACAACTTCGCCCATTTGTTCCGCTGACATCATCGTTGCGCTGGCAGCAAATTTCTTGTGATGCAGCAATGGCGCAAGTTCTTGCAATTGCGCCGCCGACAAATCACGGAACAGTGCCAAGCGGCTGAAATCATCGAAAGTGTTTTGCAGGTGTGAATTCATATTCGCAGCAGATTTTCATTCACGCCAAGCCAATTTGCCAGCAGGATTGATTTGTGTGGAAACTTCTTTTTCTGTGGTAGCGCGCCAAAGCCTGACTGTGCCGTCATAACTGCCGGAAGCCAGCCATCTTCCATCTGAAGAAAACGCCAACGA